>JAFGTD010000334.1 GCA_016934295.1 Acidobacteriota bacterium | reverse complement strand
TTGTATGGGTTTTCAAGGATTATCAATCATTAAAAAATCAGCCTGCCCCTGATACTGTCCACCCGATCCTGTGGCGGCAGACCCAACTCAATGCATCTACAGGGCTTTTCCGGGTCACTGATAGAATTTTTCAGATAAGGGGCTTTGACCTGGCAAATATGACGATTATTGAAAGTAACACAGGAATTATTATCATTGATCCCCTAACCTCCATCGAATCGGCCAGGGCTGCATTGTCATTTTATTCCAAGTCCCGGGGAGAAAAACCGGTACGGGCCGTAATTTACAGCCACAATCATATGGACCATTTTGGCGGGGTTGCCGGAGTGGTATCCAAAGGACAGGTATCTTCGGGTCAGGTGAAAATATTTGCACCCTTAAATTTCGAAAAAGAAGCCATCACGGAAAATCTGCTGGCAGGCAATGCCATGCTGCGCCGAACCATCTGGTATTCAGGCATACCTTTACCTCGTTCTCCCTATGGAACTGTTGATGCAGGCCTGGGACCCGGTGTTGCAAACGGTATGCGTTCTTATATTGCGCCTACAGATATAATTGAATCCCAGATGGAAACACATTTTATTGACGGGTTTCCCATCGAATTTTATCTGGCCAGCAATACCGAGGCTCCGTCGGAGATGGTTATGTTTTATCCTGAAGAAAAAGTCCTTAATGTGTCAGAAGTGGCCGTACATACTGTGCATAATCTTCTCACACCCAGAGGCGCAAAGGTCAGGGATACACTGGAATGGGTCAAAATACTCAATGTATTGCTACATGCATATGCCCCAAGGTCAGACATCATGATAGCACAGCATCACTGGCCCACCTGGGGCAAGGAGAACATTGCAAAACACCTGCAGAACCAGCGGGATTTTTACAAGTTCGCCCATGACCGGTCAATGTACCTGGCAAACCAGGGATACAACAAGGAAGAGATAAGCGAAATGCTGAGCTTGCCGTCAGCGCTTGCGAAAGAATGGACTTTGCAGGATTACTACGGGACATTGGGCAGTGCCGGCAAAGCAGTGTTCCAGTTCTACCTGGGATGGTATGATGGCAATCCCGCCAAACTGCAACAGTTGTCTGAATCGAAGAGTGCCGGCAGGTATGTGGATTACATGGGGGGCAGTGATGCAATTTTAAAAAAAGCAAAAGCCGATCTGGATGCCGGAAATTATCAGTGGGTAGTACAGGTACTGCAGCATGTGATTTTTGCAGAGCCTGACAACCAGTCTGCCAGAAATCTGGCTGCGAGTGCCTTTATACAGTTAGGATATCAACAGACTTCCGCCACATGGCGTAATCTATATCTGTCAGCCGCGCATGAATTGCGCAACGGGATTATGGAAATTCCCGTCAGCGCCAGCGGTAATGTTTTTATTGAGGAGCTTACACCGAAAAACATACTGGATTATGCCGGTATCAGCATGGACAGCAAGTTGGTTGGGCAGCTGAGTTTTACGGCCAACGTGACTTTTGCTGACCTTGAACAAACCTACAGTGTCACTGTTGAGAATGGAGTGCTCAGTTACATTGATGAAGATGCTGAAAATGCCGATCTGACCATAAGCGCGGATAAAAACACGCTTGCACGATTATTCTGGCATCAACTTTCCCTGGCGGATGGTGCAGAACACGGGCTGATACAAGTAGAAGGCGATACGGCAGGCCTTAAACGCCTGCTTGATTCAATTACGGTGTTCTCTCCCAACTTCAGTCTGGTATCTCCTTGATATGTTCGTTCAATATAAGGCAGAACACCAAACATGATCAACTTCGCAGCCTTTTGCGTTCCTTACGGCCTCGGGATTCCTTGACTACTTCTGTTCCACACTCTTTTTTCCTTGTACAGCGTCATCAAATAGTCCTATAAATCCCTGATCCGGTCTTTGTTTTTGCATTTAATCCTTTATCAGGGATTCCGCCATGAAAATGATGCAGTGCCTGTCGATCGCTGTTTTGTTTTTGGCCGTTGTTGTTGCCGCCCCGAAAGGTGAATTCTGGGAGAAAAAAGATTACAAACAATGGTCCCAGAAGGAGGTCACCCAGGTGCTCGAGAAGTCCCCTTGGGCTCAGCAATTTACAAATCAGGGGGTAGCAATTGGGGGCATGGACCCAGACATCATGGACGGCAAACAACCTTACATAAAGTATCAGGTTCAGTTTCGTTCAGCTCAGCCGATCCGGCAAGCAATCGTTCGCCAAATGGCGCTAAACCAGAAATATGACAGTCTGCCTTCTGAACAGAAGCAGCAATTCGACAAGTCGGCAGAGGCATTTTTGTCGGCGGACGTATCCAATCTGGTCGTCGTTTACATTACCTATGAAACAAACAATAGAGAATATGACCGTCAACTGGCGCGACACTGGCAGTCTCAAACCGTCGACTTGCTCAAAAACTACGTTTATCTGAGCTCCAATAAAGGCGACAAGGTCCAGCTTGCAAACTACTCCGTAGACCAGGGTGGTGGACGATCCTTCCAGTTTATTTTCCCACGCGAAGTCAATGGGAATCCGATCGTCGATCCCATGAAAGATAAAAGCCTAAAACTGGAGTTCAACTATCCGGTTATTGGAAATCTTGGAAACGGGAACGCATTTATGGAATTTAAGCTGGAAAAGATGATTTTTGCCGGAAACGTCGTCTACTGATATATCCTGTCGATACGATGAGTGCTTAATTTTGACGATTTGGTCATTGCTGCAAATAATTTCCTTAAATTATATCTTTGATTGGATATAAGTCTGTTTTCAAGTAGCGAGGTTTATAAAATTTCACTTTTTAGATTTTTTCTTTATTTTGAAATTATCGCAATTTGAAACGAGTCGAAATGCCCGTGTCAACTTTTCTACGAACAGCGTTTGATTCATGAAGATCGGTCCGGGACGATTTATTACGCTATTGTTAAGAGTTCCAAATGTAATTTGGAATGCGAAGCGGACGTTCATTTCCTCCTCATCGGTTAATGGACGGTCGGCTTGTTCCCTTAACCTCTCAATAGTCTTACTTGCGACATCGTACCCCCCCTGCCTGATCGGTGCCCAGAATTCAGGATCACGCATACCACGCACCTGTGCTGCGCGCCAGAAATTGCGATTGTTCCACTGGTAATGAACAATGTCATTTATTAATTCATCTATAAAATCATCATTATTATGAGAAGAAAAAAAATGCTCTAGAGCCGTCTTGCGGGCTTCCCTGTGATGAGCGACCAGGGCATCGAGCAATTCTTCTTTACTTCGAAATCGCGCATAAAACGCACCAACGGAATAACCGGCCGACCGGGAAAGCTCGGCGACAGTTATTGAATCCCACTCCCGCTTTTTTAACAATCTAAAGCCTGTTTTAATCAAAGCATCATAAGTTTTTTTACTTCTCTTTTGCACGATACTTAGCCCTGGCGAATCTGTATAGTTTTATTAATTTGTTTCATAATAATATCGACTTTACCTGTTAGAAAAAATATCAAAAATTGTCATCAAATATAGGTGCCCCGACCTTTTATGTCAAGTAAAAACATGGGTATACCAGAAATTGACGATTTCCCTTGACAAATAATAAAGAATCTATATTCTGTTTTAAATTTAACCGAATTAAGAGTCTATATTCTTGAAAACCATTGGGTTGGTCCTTATGGATAGGGATTGCGCAATAAGCCGGCGAGGGCTGAGTCGGTGTTTCTCGCGACATCTCCGTATTCGGGGTGGGTTTAGGTTATTACAATCAATTCAGGAATGAGGATGAAATTATGAAACGATTGCTCGTTTTGTTTGCGTTGCTGGCATTCCTTGGCGTACCGTCGCACGCTTTCAGTCAATCCAGTTTTGCCAGTTTAAGCGGAACCATCAGCGATACTTCGGATGCGACGATACCGGGAGTAACAGTCACTGCCACCAATGTCAACACAGGAATTACAAACACGTCGATCAGCAACGATTCCGGAGTTTACAGTTTTCCCAGCCTTCTGCCCGGCAAGTACACGGTTTCGGCGGAGCTAGATGAATTTCAGACACAGACCTTCAAGGATGTCGCCCTGGGAAACGCGGCCCAGGTCCGTCTGAATTTCAAGCTGGAAATCGCCGGACTGACCGAATCCATAGTAGTCAGTGTCGCGTCGAACAGGGTGCTGCTGGAGTCCTCGTCATCCTCCGGAGAGGTGCTTGTCGAAGAAGTAGTGAAGGACCTTCCTTTGGTGAACAGCAATGCTCTCGATCTGGTCAAAGTCACCTCGGCGTACATTCCCACCGGAAATTTCATAAACAACGCCAACGCGGCGACGATTGCCGGCGTCAGCATCGCAAATCTCGGTATTCAGCGTGACGGCGTCGATGTCACCGATGTGCGCTATCCCGCCGGCATCCATGCACCCACGCAGATCAATCCCGATCTGGTCGGTGAATTCAAAATGATTACGTCTCCCGTCGATGCCGAAATGGGGCGCGGCAATTCGCAGATTCAGGTCCAGACCAAATCGGGCACCAACGCCTACCACGGCGGCGCGGTTTGGGAGGTCCAGAATTCGGCACTGGACTCCAACCAGTGGATTATCAATCAGAGCTCGCCCACTGTGACCAACTGGAGAAACATCCATCAGTATACGCTTAGCGCGAGCGGTCCCATCATCAAGAACAAGACGTTTTTCTTCGTATTATGGAACGGCCAGATCTCCCGCGGCCGGGACGCCGCCAGCGCCATCACATTGACGGATTGCGCACGGAAAGGCATCTTCCGATACTTCGACAACTGGAGCAATGGCCGCTACCTTTCGCAGATGTCGCTTACCGGCACCGCACCCAGTGTTGCGGTCGTCGACGTCAATGGCCAGCCGGTAACGCCGCCGGCGCTGTTTCCCTCCATGTTAAATGCGGACGGGAGCCATAAGGATAACTGGGAACCCCACAACGGCATTCTGCGTTATGCCAGCGTGTTCGGGATAGTAACGAATCCCGATACAATGGCGCCGGACTGCTCCAATGCGGTCATAAACACGAATACGGGCGTGCCGACCGACGGCATCGGGTGGGATGAATACCGGAAGCCGGTGGATTCCACCGGGTTCGTAGGAGATTCGACCGGTTATATAAGCGATTTTATATCTTATATGCCGCCTGCGAATAATTACAGCCTCGCCGGGGACGGCCTCAACACGGCCGCCCACTCCTGGACCCGCAGCTTCCGCGGGAACGACAACCTGTACAACGTCGGCGAGTACAATAACCGCAAGCAGATCAACATCAAAATAGACCACAACTTCAACGACAGACACAGGATCAACGGTTCCTGGAGCTATGACAAGGGCTGGTCCGACAACAACCTCCGCGTCTGGCCGAACGGCTTTGGAGGATTTTCCGAGCGGCGGCCCCAGGTCCTGACGATCAACTTCACCTCCACCCTGAGGCCCAATCTGCTCAACGAGGTCCGTTTCGGAATGGCGCGAACCGGGACGAACCAATTCGGGATACTGGACAATCCGGAAACCGGAGATCAGCTCCGTGCGCTGCTGCCCGTCTCCGCCCAAGGACTCCCGCTGGCCGTAAATCCCGGCACGCAGGGGGCCGCCTTCAATTTCGGAAACAGCAACTTCATAGGGGGCCGGTGGAACACTTTGTTATCCACCACTTCCCGCGATACCAGCCCGAGGTATACCTTCGCCGACACGCTCACGTGGGTCAAGGGCCAGCACTCGTTCAGGATGGGCGGGGAAATGCGCCTCAACCGATCGGAAGGCTTGATGTATGGAGCCAATATTTTCGCCCCGACGGTTCCAATTGTCCGCGGCGGAAATCCGGCGGGCATTCCGGTTACGGGAATTGACAGCACCAACATGCCCGGACTGAACGGAAACAATTCGGGCAGCCATCTGCTGATGCAGAACCTTCTGACGTTCATGTCCGCGTCGATGGTCTCGGCACAGCAGAACTTCTTCATCAATTCTGCCGACAACATTGACGCGTGGAACGATCCCGCGGTCGAAGGCATTAAAATCCGGGATTTCCAGCAGAAAGAGTTCGCCTTCTTCTTCAAGGACGACTGGAAGGTGTCGCAGACTCTCACGCTCAATCTCGGTCTGCGCTGGGAATACTACGGCGTGCCGTACTATAAAAACGGGATGACGGTCGGCCTCAAGGGAGGTCCCGGTGCCGCCTGGGGAATTTCCGGAAGAAGCTGGGACGAAGCTTTCTGGAAGCCCGGCGCAGAGCCCCGCGCCGATATAACCGAGCTGATCTTTATAGGACCGGAATCGCCCAATTCCGGCCAGCGGCCCTATCAGCGTGACTCTAACAACTTCGGCCCCGCGGTCGGCTTCGCCCTGCAACTTCCATGGCTGGGAGCGGGCAAAACCGTTTTGCGCGGCGGCTATCAGCTCACCTACACGGATACCGGCCGGGCCGCCGCCGTCGAAGCCGTGATCGCCAACCCGCCGGGCAGCACCTACCCGGACACCTATACGATAAACAACACGTATGTCGATCTGGCTCATATCGACAGTGTCCTGCCGGTGCCTCAGTCAATCCAGCCGATGCGGCCGTTTCCTATGGAGGACCGGTCCCAGACCATCACCTTCTACGAAGGCGATTTCCAGTCGCCCATGGTTCACAACCTGACCATGGCATTGACGCGGAATATCGGGAACAGGCTGACCGTCGACCTGAAATACATCGGCACCCTGGTCCGAAAAAATAGCAGCACCTTCAACATCAATACCCCGAATATCCTGGAAAACGGGTTGAAGGAAGCGTTCGACGCCGCCAGGTACGGGCTGGAAGGCGATCCGGAATACGCGGAGGCAGCCGCTCTGCTGGACCTGATTTTCGACCCGGTCAGGGGCGCCAAGAGCGGGGCGCAATACCTGAGGGACTCCACGCGAAACTATGGCGGAGTCCAGGTCAGAAGACACCTCGCAAACGGCGATTACCAGTCTCTGGCCCAGGCCATCAACATGTGGAACAACCCCACCGCCCCGCTGGGCACCCGGTCCAATGGATACCTGCTCAGGGAGTCCGGACTGGGCGAGAACTTCATCGTGGCTAATCCGCAGTTCGCCACGGTAAACATTAACGGCAACAGGGGATATTCCAACTACCACTCCATGCAGGCGCAGGTCACCCTGAGGCCGACCGCCGGATTCAGCGTTTCGGCATCCTACACCTGGAGCAAAATCCTGGGCATCAGCGGAGGCAACCCGAGCGACCCGCTGAATTTCGATGCCGACTACACGGCAATGGGAAGCGATCGCCGGCATGTATTTTCGTCCTACGGTACGTTCGAACTGCCGATCGGGCCCAATGGACTGTTCTTGAAGAGCAACCACGGCGTTCTTTCGCGCGTTCTCGAAAGCTGGCAGGCAAGCTGGATTTTCAACGCCAGCACCGGAGCCCCGATCAACTGGACGGCCAGCAATATGAGCTACGGCACTACCGTGCCCGACCAGGTGGGGGATTTCCCATGGGATAAAGTTGGATATTATTGGCCGGAAGGTGAGAACAGTGGGAACCTGTTCCAGAATTCTCTCCAGTACCTCGACGATCCCCAGTGCACTTCGCTGGAGACCGGTCTTCAGGCTCAATGCACCCTTCAGGCGGTGGCGGATTCGGACGGCAACATCATCCTTCAGAATCCTCTTCCCATGACGCAGGGCAATTTCGGTTACAGCAGGATCTACGGCCTCGGCTTTTGGAACCTGGATATGGCCCTGAGCAAAACGGTCCGGCTTACCGAAGGCAAGAGCCTGCAGATCCGGGTGGATGCGGCGAACATATTCAACCATCCCACGCCGGGCGGCGCCGCGACACAGACGACCCCGGGCGCGGTCACCTATTATGCCACTGATCCGGCCCTGAATCTTGCCGGCGGCGACGGTTCCTTTGCCGGCAACCTGAACGGCAAAGCCGGAAACCGCGCCTTCCAGGCCCGGATCCGTTTCACTTTCTAGTTTTCTCTCTCCTTTCGCCCGCATTCCCGCTTTTGAGGGAATGCGGGCTTCAGTACCAAGCGACCCTATCTATTTCTAATCCAAGGTCAGAACTTGCAATTGGTGCAAGCCGGTTGAAAAAGAAAACGTGCGCAAATTCTTCGCTTTTTCCTTCCTGACCTACAGTAAAATACCTTTGAAAATCGATTGGATTTAACCCGTTTGAATGCTTCCCAAACGAGGACTTTGGGAATGTTAAAAGGCTTTGTCATTGGATTGCGCTCCTCCTGTTTTCACAGTTGACGCACTCCTCTGACAGGATAACGCAATCCCTTCGCTCCGTTGCCATTACAGCAACTTCAGCTTCGGATAGATAGCTTCCAGTCCCATCAAACGCAGGCCTATAAGAAAAACAAACGGCCTTTTTTGAAAGACCTCCGGTATCAGAACCATGATGGTTTCTGATAATATAAAGGGATTGAGGCTTTCTGCAGCAAGATCCCCAACGAGACCGTGGCGACAAACGAAGAGGAAGTGCTCGATTTCATATCGAAGGCGAATCACCCGTTTCAAAGGAAGATATAGCGGACCACAAACAGTGCAGCGAAGAGGTACACCAAGCCATGAACCTCTCGCCCCCTTCCGGTCACAATCTTCAGAAGCGAATACGATATGAATCCGAAGGCGATGCCTTCCGTTATACTGAACGCGAACGGCATTACGGTCATCGTAAGGAATGCGGGGATGGCCTCCGTTGTATCTCTCCATGGAATCCTGCTGACGTTGCGCAGCATCATACTTCCTACAACTATGAGCACGGGTGCGACTACTGGATAGATATGCGATCCGCCGGCCATTTCAACGCCTTCATCGATCATCTGCGCCAGAGGATAGAAGAAAAGCGACAGCAGCATCAGGGCGCCCGTAATCATGTTTGCCAGACTGGTACGGCCTCCTTCGGCGACGCCGGCCGCGCTTTCCACGTAGGCCGTTATAGTGGAGGTGCCGAAAAAAGAACCGGAAACCGAACCGAAAGCATCCGCCGCCAGCGCCTGTTTGGCCCGCGGAAGCTTTCCTTTCACGAGGAAACCGGCCTGATCGCTGACACAGATCAGAGTGCCCACGGAATCGAACAACGCGAGAAAAAAGAATACGAATATGACACTGACCAATCCCAGATCAAAGGCCCCGGCTATATCGAGTTTGAAGAACGTGGGTTCCAGTGAAGGAATTTTACCCACAATCCCGTGATACTCAACGACTCCAAGAGGCAGTCCGGCCAGCGCTGTAGCCAGAATGCCCCAAAGAAGCGCGCCGCGAATGCGGGCCGCGACCAGAATAGTCGTGAAAACCAGGCCGAGGATGGAAAGAAGGACGGGTCTGGGATGCAGCGAGCGTATAGATTCTTTATCCATGACTTCTTTGTTTTTCTGCAAGATAAATCAGGCAGCAATATTCTTGCGAAAGAGTTCAGGAATGCGACGCCCTTGCGCATCGATACCCATTCCATGACCCGCTTCCTTTTACGCGTGATCTTTTTCCTGACTTTGCATTCCTCGGGATTATTGATCACCATTTCGATCCGAAAAACCAAACCGGCCTTGTCGTACATTTTCAGCCAGTTCTCTTTGACACGATGTTTGATTCTCGATCCACCGGTGCGCCGGCAAACGAGACTGGACAGATCGGAGACGATCTCGCCTTCGAACTTGCCATGCAGTTTACGTCCAAGAAAGTTCATGAC
>JAFGTD010000333.1 GCA_016934295.1 Acidobacteriota bacterium | reverse complement strand
GATTCGGTCACGAGAAACCGGATGTGTGCCGCCCAGATAACTTAGGAATTGAAGCCGTACCGTAGCAATGCCGACTAAACTTGGCTGACACGGCTATGCCGTTCGCGAGAAACCGATTGAGCACCACGCCGGTGGGAGCCGATTCCGATACCGATTCCGACCCCGACACCGAGGGGAACCTGATGCAAACGGATCACCGTCCATTGGCTGTCTATGAATCAGAATAGCCTACTGAAACGTGCAACAATCCTTTTGTTTTTAACTTTCAACGTGTAAACGTTCAACCTGCAACGAAGTCTTATTTTTGTGATCCCCGTCACTGAAGAAAATTCCTGTACCTGTAGACTACTCTAAGAATTTTAGCTAAAGAGGCGAACTTATATTGCCCGGATTCCAGTCCGAAAAGGATTTGTTTGATATTTAGACTATTTAGAAAAGGATCTCATGCCGATACAGACAAAGGCGAGGTTTTTCTCATGACAAAAGAAAAAGTAAAAAAACCGGGAGATCCGGGTTTCTCACTTACGGAGCTTTTAATTGCCGTAACAGTGATGGCAGCACTATCGGCGGTGGCGGTCCCCATGCTTTCCTCATCCATGCGGAGCATGCAACTGGCCGCAGACGCGCAAAATATTTCGTCGACATTGTCTTCCGCGAGGCTGAGCGCCAAATCGCTCATGACGCCTTACAGGATATCTATCGACCTGAATGACAATAAGTGGCAGCTGGAAAAATTCAACCGCGTGAGCGGCAATTTCGAACTCCAAAACGATGTGTATCAACTCTCCAGCGGTATAACAAACAGCGGAATCACATTTCTGTTAAATTCAGGAACTCACCCAGGGATATTTCCAAGCCAATCCTCAAATACCATTACATTCAATTCCCGTGGTATCCCGGTTGACATTAACAATACGCCGACTACGAACAACATTATCTATATCTCAAAATCAGGGACCGATTATGCCATCAGCGTTTCTCTGACCGGCAAAGTACAGGTTTGGAAGGAGAACGGAGGCCACTGGGATATTCAGTAAATATGAATATCCGCAGGATTCATTTTAAAGATTGAAGGAGTTCGCAATGCGTAGAAAATTATCCGACGAATCCGGAATAACCCTGGTGGAATCCTTAATCGCAATTCTTATCCTTCTTGTGGGACTTCTGGCTATGGCCCAGGCTCTGACTTTCAGCGTCCTGGCCAGTAAAACCCACGGTCGCGACGCCATGAAAGCTACGGCGTCCGCCAACGATAAGATGCAGGAGCTGACAAGTCTCGAGTTCAACGACACAACCACCGACATCACCGTTAATCCTCCCTACCCGGCAACCGGAAGCGGTCTTACCGCCGGAGGCAGTATTCCCCCCGCATCGCCTGTTGCAGGGTATATGGATTATCTTGATTCTTCCGGAATCAGAACTACTG
Organism: Acidobacteriota bacterium; assembly: GCA_016934295.1. Classification (GTDB taxonomy): domain Bacteria; phylum Acidobacteriota; class UBA6911; order UBA6911; family UBA6911; genus UBA6911. Next base: position 2,896 of record JAFGTD010000333.1, on the reverse strand, counting down.
CGGGCAACGCCGTTTTCACCCGACAGTGGCAGATCATCGACGACCCTGCGGGCGCCGAATTGAAAACAATCATAGTATGCGTCACCAGCAACAGGAGTTTTCAGGTAGGAACTCCCCCCTCCACAACCATTGTGACAGAGAAAACACCATGACACACAATATCTCGGGAAAAGCTGAAAAAAAGAAAAAACACAACGGGATTCGATCCCAGGGCGGTTTTTCAGCACTGGAAGTGTTGATTTCCGTGTGCATACTCATACCGATCATGGCAGGAGCGATGCACATGTTCTCCGAAGGGGTCAACCAGCATGCATCGGAACAGGAAAGCATTGAAGCGAACCAGGATGCGAGCGCCGGGTTTAACCTGATGACGACTGAGATCGCACAGGCCGGCTCCCATGGAGACAAATCCACGACTATCCAACAGAACATTATCGGGAGTACGGGCGCCCAGGCTGTATCGGTCGCCTCCTCGGACGGATTCTGCATCGGCGATTTTATTCAAGGTATAAATAACGCCGGTGACCTGGAAACCGTCGAGATTGTTGGAGTAGGATCCAATACCATCAATGCTGTTTTCCTGAATGATTATGTCGTCGGCGACAAGATCCGTCTTTTTGCTATGCCTTATCTGGACGGTGTTCTCCCTCCTACGGCTACGGTTGCCAATGGAGCGACTCCCGTAACTACGCTCAGGTTTTTCGGCGATATTTATGGAGACGGGAATCTCTATTACGTCGAGTATGCCTACGACAGCCAGAATGCACAAATCACCCGGTCCATGACTCCTTTCAGTCAAACATACAAAGAACCGGCAGTGCCTCTCATAACGGGGCTCCAGCCGAGCGCCACACCGTTCTTCCTGCATACCAACGACCAGAATGTAATTACATCGATAACCGTTTCATTTACAGTCGAAAATCAACGTGGGCTTTCGCCTACAGCAGAAGAGATAGCTCTGTCTTCCAAGATAACCATCCCCAGTGTTGTAGCGGCTTCCAATCTGTTAAAGGAAATACTGTTATACGGCGGAGTCAATCACCTGCCCCCGATTCCGCAACGCATTTCCTTTTATACAAGCATCTAATGGGACAAACTGATATGAAACGCACAAAGAAAATTCATCGTCAGAAAAACGAACAGGGTTTCGCTCTTGTCACGACCCTGCTTTTTCTAACCGTGATGGGATTGCTTTCAACCACCCTGGTTTTCACGGTTCAAAATGAAATGCAGTCGAGTGCATCCTATAAATACAGCCAGCAGGCATTCTATGTCGCCGATGCCGGGGTGCAGAAAGCTGTCTACTGGTACCGCAACAGCTACGATCCGTTAACAGCCGCGACAGGAGCCGGCAGTTACGACACGACCGAATATCCCGTTGAAATAAACAGCATGCCGGTTATGCTGGCGGGCCAGGCGGGAAGCACCTCGACCTTCCCGGATACAAGCTCCATTGCTTCCTTCTTCAACGAGTTCAACAACAAGACGCTGGCAGCAAATCAGAAAAATACCGGGACCTATGCTGTCAATGCAACTCTTCTGAAATACGAATCGGCATCGTTCATTGATCCAAATACATTCGTTCAATACCAGTCCGCCGTGGAAAGATGGCGGATCGACAGCATAGGCTACTGGGGCAATGCCAACAATCCCATAGGCGTTTCACGCATTGAGGCCGTCATTGAAAACAGCGGCAATGCCCTGTTCGACCGGGCACTCTGGGGCATCGACGGTGTGGATCTGGGAGGAACCGTACGGGTCGACAGCTACGATCCCGAGATCGGGCACTACGATCCGATTACCAATGCCGGATCGGAGGGCCACGTCGGATCCAATGCATCGGTCTCAGCGGTCGGAACCGTCGATATTATGGGAGACCTTGCTTACGGCCCAACGGGCTCGTTCTCCGGAGGGCCGAATATTACCGTAGCTGGAGACATCCTTCAGCTTCCGCAGGAACGCATATTCCCGCCGATCCCCAATTTCACGATTCCCGCGGGTTCTCCTGATCTCAAGCCCAAAAATACAACCATTACAATAAACCCGGGAACCTATGGAACAATTGACATAATGAACAACGGTATCCTGGAACTCAATCCGGGCGTATACTATATCGACAGCCTCCAGCAGGCGGCCCTGGGAGCCTTAAAAATCAGCGGGGATACAACGATCTATGTAAAAAGCGGCCTGGACCTGTCCGGGCAGGGAGTCATCAATCCCATGGGCGATCCCACCGAACTGACGATTTATTACGACGGTGTAAGCGAGGCGAAGTTTACGGGGGGATCGTCAGCCTATATGGAAGTATATGCACCCGAGGCGCCGGTTACTTTAACCGGTAACGCCGATTTCTTCGGTTCCTTTATCGGAAAAACCCTGGAGCTGACCGGAACGCCGGAAGTGCATTTCAGCCTGGGATGTCTGGACGACAATCTCATGGAACAGCCGTTTCGAATTCTGAGCTGGAGCCAAAAATCTTTTTAACATAAAGTCGTTGCAGGTTAAAACAAAAAGCTGTTGCACGTTGAACGTTAAAACAAAAAGCCGTTGAACGTGCTAACGTACTAACGTGCTAACGAGGGTTGTTGGGATTCGGTCTCTGACGGGCCGCCGGTTGATAAGTAGTCGGAATACGTTTTAGTCTGGAAAATCCAATAAAAACCGTTGCAGGTTATAAATAAAAGCATCGTTGGAAGGTTTCGACGATGCTTTTTTATTTAGGGGCTGCGCAAAAATAAATTTACATTTTGGCGCGAGCGCCGGACGGGCAGATGCTAAGACGGCGCAACTCTTTGAGTTGCGTTCCCGCGACGCAGGCAATGCGGGCCATTGTCGAGGAGCGGCAACGCCGCAGATGCCCGTCCGCCGCCGCGCCCCGAAGGGCGGCCGGCTCCTT
>JAFGTD010000332.1 GCA_016934295.1 Acidobacteriota bacterium | reverse complement strand
GATAGCCTTTTATTTCTTTCGTTCCGAATGCGAGGTTGTTCTGACGAAAATTCCATAATCATTCTTCTTCAACCTCCCTGTCCTTTCTTCCATTTCCAACCCCGCCCTTTTTAAAACTGCTAACGCTAACGTCCCTCCACGTCCTCCAAAAAGAAATCACGCCAATTAATTCGAGTACATATTGCCGTCCTGGCCGGGATAAGTCACACTGGTATCCCGTAACGGACGCAACCAATCAACAAACTCCTGCCATTCACCGTCGGACATCGGCAGTTGGACCAAGACATAAAAATTCCCGGCACCTGAATCAACCTGATAGGAACAAAACAATCTGCCTTTGTAATCCGTGAATGCTTCCCCGCCTCCGTTGACACAGCCCCGATATTGATTGAGTCCATCGGGGATATCCAACAAAAGTGACCATGGGCCGGTCATCTTAATTAAAAAGCTCTCATACCGGCTCCAATCGGCAATCGAGATGACTTCCATCGTCCTTGGATTCGGCACCGTATTCTGGATCGACGATAAAGTGAGAGGCCCGTAGCCCGGATTCGGCGAAGGCGCCGGAGACGCGCTCGGATAAGGCGCGGGCGATCCGCTGGGCGCTGCGCTCGGAGACGGTGCGGCCGAAGGTCCCGGCGACACAACGGGAACCGGCTGAGGCTGCGGCACAGGTACGGGCACCGGCTCGGCACTCGGAGCGGGTTTCGGTTCCGTTACCGGAGGATTCACACCCGGTGATGCCGATGGCTGCGGCACCGGAGATGCAACCGGCGAAGCCGAAGGCGCCGGCGATTTCACGGGCGCCGGAGAAGCCGCCGGGGCCGGTGACGATAAAGCATTCGTCACCAAAAACTGGCTGTGCGGATCCAATACCCGGTTTGTCCGGTTGACATTCGTGGCCTGGACCTGATTGACCTGGACCGTTGCAACCTGCTGATTCGTTCGGATCTCCATCTCAACGGAATCGACGGCCAAGGACAATGTCGTCCCCGTCAATATCTGGCTGATCAAAAAAACTATTGCGGTTAAAACCCTTCCGATTTGACTTGCGTCATTTCTCGTTTTCATTTTTAGTTACCTTCCTTTTTTCGAATTTTTTAAATATCGAAACAGTTTTTATGCAATCGCCGACTGATAATCCTTCCAGGCATCTGCCCGTGCATAAGTGCGGGCATTGAGGGCCTGAGAGTTTTTGCTTACCCGGCGGCGATCGAAATAAGCGTATTGTTTGAAGTAAATCCCCTCCACTAACATTTGCGTTCCATTCGGATTAGTTACTATTGTTGTCCCCCACTGGTTATAGGCGGAATTAAGACTGTTAACCGCCGAATTATAGCGCTGGGCTGCAGCATCCTTTGCCTGCCGGAACGTCATTTCAGTCATACCGAATGCCGCATCAATGGATTTCATAAAAGCTTGGTATTCTTTTTGCATTTCCTGGGAGTCTGTCCCCCGGTAGGCATGAATATAACTATAGAGATCGCTGATCCAGGAAAAATGATAAGGCGCCGGATATTTGATACTCCCGAAATTCAGTTGACGTTGCACTATCTGCCTTGTGCGAGGATCGTACTGCTGGTAGTAATAAACCGCCTGCCTGCTAAGCTGAGGGTCCCAATTGAGATATTCGGAGTCATATCCTCCGATCCGGTCCCAAAACATATTGTCGCGTATCCGCCAATTCTGATAAGTCTTATCAGCAAAATTGTCCCATCGCGCAGCCGCAATACTCTTGCACCGGGTCAGAGCAGTACCGTAATACTTAGCATTGCACCCGGCATAAGCCGCTTCTTTTTCGCCCGCGGCAACCTTTCGAAGCAACGCAAGGGCACCATCCTGGAAATCATTAATGAGCTTTTGATTGGCCCTGTCCCGCACGTACTTTGCGATGGCCTCCTCTTCTGCCTGTGCTGCCGACAATGCATTGGTTTTCTGTTCTTTTGCATATATGAGAACGCTGGCTGCTGCTGACTTTACAGTCACGGGAAGTGCCGTGAAGGCATTCATTACCACATCATAAACTTCGCTCCGGGCGGTTGTCGCATAGGAACCCGGCGCGGGCGATACACAATCAGAAGACTGTGACCAAGTAAAAGGCGCACAGGTCGTTGTGAAAGTATTTCCCGAAGCATACCGTTCATTTTCCGCCGTGGTAAGAAAGTCAATATAGGCCGTTTCAAGCGATGCGATTTCCGCAAGGGGCGTCTTCATCTTTTGAATCTCCCGCAAATAATTGATCACCGCTGTCAAGTAATCCGCCGCCTCAAGGGCCTTGTCTTTGGCCGCCTGTGCGCTTAGTTCGGCAGAAGCCTTTTTATACGGGATTAACGCTTGAGGGAAAATCTGGAGTCTGACTTCTGCCCCCGGGGTACCCACATACCAGCTCGCATGGCATCCATCCCCCGGTTGGGATTCCACAGTACAATCCGGCGCCGACCACGTAGGATAGTTTCCGATTACTTCCCCGGGTTTGACCGTTTTGCCGCCCACTGAAATACCGTTTCTTTCATATTGAGACCTTAATTCAGCAAGGGCGCATTCCAACCTGATATCAATATCCGCCCTTGCCGCGTCATAACTTTCTCGCGCCCTCCTCACCGCCGCTGCCGCCTCTTCGGAGGCAACATAGATCGCCTGAAGGGTTTCCAGCAGGCTGATCCCCGCTTCCACATACGCAATATGTTTTTCAAGGATGGCCTTCCTAGATTCAGCATGATCAATAACGCTTCCTCCAAGGCTCGCAAGATCCCTCTGAAGGGATGTCTTCTTGGCTTCCAGGCCCTCGATCGTTGTCTGGATATCTCCCAAGCCCCAGGCATTGAACGCTCCTATCGACTCAAATTTAGCAAAAAGCGCCATATCAATATCGTAATAACTCGCGGACGCTGGCGAAGGGCTCGGCGAAGAATTCGGTGCAGGACTCGCTTGAGATGTCGGGGCCGTAGTTGTCGGATAAGATGCCGGCGACGAAGACGGCGAAGGGGAAGACGAAGGCTTTAGCCGGTTAATGGTATTGATCGCGTCCCGAAGCCAAGTAATCGCTTGCTCAATCTGTTGAGCGTTAAGTTTTTCAAAATCATTCGCCCACTCGGTATTGTTCGCGCGCAACTTTTCAATATAAGTCTTTTCCGCATTGATCACGGCCAATTGCAAGTCGTGATAGGCTTCGGTTTGGGAAACGGTCCCTGGAGGAGGCGGTATGGCATCCAATGTCTCTGTGGTCTCCGATTCGGCAGAACTTAATGGCTGATCGGCTTCGGCCATTTTCAAAACGGATGTCGTCGCTTCCGTATTCGCCGCATAACTTTGTTGAACGGTGGTGGCCACGCTGGTTTCGGGGACATACCGGCTTTGAGAAATGCCGTATTCATCCGCCGCAAAAAGGGAAACACCATTCCCGAAAATGGAACAGACAAAAAAGAGTATCGCCGTCAGAATTGCGGTTTCACTGCGGATATCCTTCAAATGATTGACCTCCCTTTATTTTTTTAAATCCTTAAAAAACCAGCTCGTAATGTCT
>JAFGTD010000027.1 GCA_016934295.1 Acidobacteriota bacterium | reverse complement strand
GAACCCAGGTGGCCTTGATTGCAGCTATTTGCCCGGAGCCCGAGCTGCTGCTTCTCGATGAACCCACGTCGGGACTGGACCCTATTGTCCGGAGGGAGTTCATCGAAACCGTCATCGGCGCATACCAGGAAAGCGCGCCGGACGAACGTACGATTTTTGTTTCAACCCACATGATCGCGGAGTTCGAAGGGCTCATCGATGAGTTCACCATCATGGACCAGGGGAGAAATGTCATGACGCTCGGAGCCGACGAGGCGCGCGAGCGTTACCGGAAGATCCGCGCACGGTTTTCCGAACCTCCGGCCGGTGTCCAACTGGAGGGCGCACTGCGCATTCGTACGACGGGCCGTGAGATTGAGGTGATTGCCGATGGCGGCTGCGAGCGCATTTGCGGGGAATTGCGCCGACTGGCTCCGGAGGAGCTCACGAGTGAGGCCCTCAGCCTGGAGGAGATATTTGTCGCGGCACTGAAACAGGAGGCGCCATGACACCAAGAGCGAAAAAGGAATTCCGGGTGCTGCTGCTGCCGTGGAGCGTGGCAATACTGGCGGCCTTTTCGATGCCGATTGTCACGACGCTGGCAGTTCGGATGCACCGTCAGTATGTCGGCTGGTTTCTCCAGAAACGTGTTGAGCCCTTAGTCCCTGTCTGTCTCCTCGTTGCATGCCTGGCTATGGCGGCCCTGTCCTTTGGCATTGAATATCACCATCGCACGTTTGGATTGATTCTGGTCCAGCCGGTCGAGCGTTGCAGGATCTGGTGGTCGAAGATGTTGCCGCTTATCGGCGCGTTTATCTCCGTAGGCCTGGCTTTTATTGCGGGGCAAAGTCTGGCGGAAGCCGTCTGGGGGAACTCGTTCGAATCATGGGATGGCAACAGTCTCCTCGGGGTTGTGGCTCTCCTTGCGGGTGTGATGTGCTCCAGCGCCTTCTGGACCCTCCTGTCACGATCCATCATAGGCGGGATGGTATTGCCCCTGGCGATGCAGGCGCTGCTGGCCGGTATCATCACCTGGTTCGCCTCCGGCACGTCCGTGGTTCTGACGGAGGAACTTGAATCCAGGCTGTTCACGGCGCTGGGCGCTGGCGCTGTCATTTATTGTGTCCTGTTCTCGTACCTGGGCTGGCGGAAGTTTTCCCGTTTGCAGTGGCGCGAAGGATCTATCGGAGAGTCGGTCCTTGCCGCGTTGCCAAAGCTCCGGGTGAAGGAGTCTCAGCCTGCGGCGTCTCGTAATCCCTGGGCCGGTCTCCTGCGAAAAGAACTCCGACTGCACCGGCCGGTCTTCTATCTGACCGCACTTTTTGTCGTTTGCTGGCTTGCGGCACTTGGCCTGAGGGCGCTCCTTCCCGCCTGGGAGGCCCGGTTTTATGGAGTTTTTGGAGTGATCCTGGTGATTTACCCGCCGCTTGCCTGGCTGCTTTCGGGGTGCATTTCGCTGGGGGAGGAAAAACAGCTCGGTACCTGGGGATGGCACATGACGCTGCCGGTGTCGGGGGTGCGTCAATGGGCCGTCAAAATCTCTTTAGCACTTCTGATTGCGCTGACCCTTGGAATCCTGATGCCGGCCCTGGCCTGGCTTATTGCCAGGGCCCCCATCTATCAAAAACCTGTAAGCTGGTGGGCGATCGATTCGCCTGCGTTGCTGGCTTTGCTGGCTGTCGTCTTTGTCACCGTCCTCAGTTTCTGGTCGGTAACCATGTTCGGTACCGTGGTACGCGCTGTTCTGTTTACCTTCCTGGGCGCCGGAATTTTCCTTTTCGGTGGGGGCATGATGTTGGGTATCGGCCAGGAAACCCGAATTTTACAGGGATTCTGCCGCTGGCTCATCGTCGAATTTCAGCTTCCGCCTTACAACAACCCCTTCTCAGGCGGGATCATTGCGGCCGGATCGTTTTTGGGATTATCTCTGTTGCTGGTGCTGCTTCTGCGTCAAAGCTATGTGCATTTCCGGCGTGAGCCGTCGCGGGGAGTTATTATCAGGTGTTCGCTGATCCTGGTCCTTTCCCTTTTCCTGCCGCTTTGGCTGAGTTCCGACATCAGCAGTTCCAGTTCCTTCTATTCGCCCGAGATCAGGTCGCTCCAGGCCAATCTCAGCGAGGCTATTATAAAATTGCCCGCATCCATAAAAGAAGATGCTGTTGAGAAATCCAGGCCGGTTTCATTCGAGGAGATTGACCGGACGGGCATGCTCTACCCTGAAACCAGGCGCTGGTTGCGAGGTGCAAGCATACGGTTCAATCAACGGATCATTTACTCTCCTCAAGATCGTCCTCTTGTCTTGGTAATGGTCACTTTTCCGAATGGGCGGCATTTCGGCACCAGCTTCTACTGGTAGGGCAACCGGCAATTTACCGGTACCATGTCAACAGGATTGTATGGCTTTCAAAATATTATTAAATCATTCTTCCGCATCCGATGCCTGGTTCGACAGTCTTTCGCCGCAGAAGGACACAGCTTCCAATTTCTTGAGACAGGCTTTTTACATCTCCGGCACTCTGCTTCAACCTTTGTGCCGCAATGAGGACAAAAGGCAAATCCCGGTTGAACCGAAGCGCTGCAGGGATGGGCAAAGCCTGGATTCAGGCACGGACACGGACGGAGTCGATGATGGACGAGACGTTCCTTCGTTGCGACGGATCAGGTAAATAATGAGACCGATGAAGTTTCCAACGAAAACAGGCAATCCCCGGAGAACGCCGTTCATGTTTCTTTTCCCGGCGTCCCCATAAACCCAAAGGATCACGGCAATCCACAATACCGGCAGGCCAAGAAGAAGCGGGAATCCGAAACCGGGAAGCATGAAGTTCCCATTACGCTGACGCCCGTTCCATGGTCCATCTGGTTGCGGATGTCGGTGTTATCCAGCATGTAGGCCATTCCCACCGGGCGCGAACCGGGGACGGAGTAATTGGTTGATTGACCGTAAGCAGTGGCCGACTGGCAGCCGCCTCCCCCGGTTGCCGGCACCATCGCCACGCTGGCCGCCAAGCTGAGGAGATCGGTGAAATTGCGGCCGTTGCATTACGCACTTTGATCGGAGAGTGTTGACGACATACAACGGGCAAAGTCAAACAGAGTGGCTTTGATTGTCTTAAAGGTAAAATTCGTTGTCTGTTTGATCCTCCTTATCGATGGTGATACAATGTATCAACGATTGAAGGAGGCCGCATATGACCAAGACGTTAACCAAGCACGGGAACAGCCTTGCGCTTGTAATCGATAAACCCATTCTTGAACAAATGGGTGTTGATGAGACAACACCACTTACACTTGCATTTGATGGCCGCTGTATGATTGTTACGCGAGCATCCAGCAATACCCGGCGTAAGATGGTCCGGTCCGCTATCGATGAAATCCATCATGAGTTCGGAAATGCAATGAAAAAACTGGCGGAATGAGGCTGTAAATGGAAATTGCGTTTCTCACGATGGAAGATGTTCTGGCGTTGCATGACGAGCTAATTCAGCGTTATGGAGGAAGTTCCGGTCTGCGTGATGCAGGTCTTCTCGAAGCAGCACTGGCTATGCCGCAAGCAGGATTTGGAGGTCAATATTTTCATGAGTTCCCGCATGAAATGGGAGCAGCTTACCTGTTCCACCTTGTCCGCAATCATGCCTTTACAGATGGAAATAAGCGGGTTGCCCTGGCATGCGCGATTCTTTTTTTCAAAATTAACCGCGTGACTTATACGATAAAAGAAGATGAGGCAGTTAAAATAACCTATGCTGCAGCAAGCGGACAAATGAATAAGAGTGACGTAACGGAATTCTTCCGCCGGCATCTGAAAATTTATCAGAGTCCAGACTGAACTATTCAGCGCTTTAGAGGGATTTTCCGTCTTCGATTGATACCGATAGCTGCGTATAGAACCTCATGTTCCGGGAAAAGTCAGGAAAAAGAAAATTTCTTTAGAAGGGTATGTTTCAATGACGTTTCAAGTCATGTTCATCGCTGTTCGGATGGAACGTTCCAGGTCGAAATCAGCGGAATCTTACTTCACCTGATACCGGCCGCAGTTGAGTCTCCGGTTGCCGGCGGATAATATCCGGGCAGGTCGGAAGAACCCCTGCCGCCAGGAGAAACAAAAAGAACTTGACTGGGGTGATTTATCCATCCTGCTTTAAGGAGAATACTCGCTCGGATCTTGGCCCCCCGCATCCGATGCATTCGGCGTCATACCAGCTCATAGGCAGGCCGCACCGGGGACAACGCCAGCGCTCTTCTTCGTATTGAACCCATTTCCGAACGCCCATCTCGCGCATTTTTTCAAGGTTTGGCAGATATTCATCACGGTGCAGATAGCGGCCCATATTTATTAAATTCGTAATGCGATGGCAGGGCAACTCTTCACAGTCAGAACAACGCGCATTATCCTGTTTGTCCAGTGCGCACAGCCGTATATTGCATCTCTGGCAATGGGCGGCAAGCTTGCCGCCGCTGAGACAGCCGTCGCAAAGAAGGCCGGCCATCCAATTCGAAGGCGGAATCCCCTTCTGTGCCTTCGCCGGTACGGATGAAGATATCTTTTGCCGTTTCTTTTTGATTTGCTCATCCTCGCCGTGTTTAGCGAGGTAAGCCGGGCAGGCTCCGCAATAGGTTCCGCATGCGGCCGCCAGATGCTCTCCGTTTCCCGCGGCTTCGCCTTCCGATTTCGGATTCGGGACAGCCATGGTTTCCAAACCGACAAACGCTCCGGTGACGGCGACGCCGGCCAGTCGCTTACAAAACTTCCTTCGCGTGGTGCATTCTTTTTTAGCATCAACCATGGCTTTCTCCTTAGCCCTGCTTCATTAACCCTGTTTCCCTGGAGCATGACGTTCCGAATAAACCTGCAAACATCAGCCTCCGATAGATTCTATCTTGAAAAGCCTGCTTGTGGAAGAAAATGATCTGATCTTTGAAAATGTTCAACCCGGCGGCAATCGGACTTTCCTCCACGATATTGTATGAAGGATTGGCCTTCATCCTGATCGGTCAAATATTGGGATTAAGCCCGGATCGATAGGATAAGCCTTGCGAGGATTTACCATCCGTATGAATCTTCCGGCAAGAATTTCCCTTCCCCCCGTCCGCCCCATCCGCATATAATAAGCCCATATTTCATCAAGATTTAAGAAAGCAGCGCATAAACGATCTCTAACCGG
>JAFGTD010000331.1 GCA_016934295.1 Acidobacteriota bacterium | reverse complement strand
CGGCTGTTGGTGAAAACGCTCGGATGAATGTTCCCGTCTCCGGCGTGGCCGATAAGAACGATTTGAAAGCCCGATTCCCTGGAAATCTCATCGAGTTTCTTGATGAAATCGGCCAGGCGGTCGCGCGGGACCGTGACATCTTCCGCAATGACCGTTTTCGCGGCGCTGTATATCGCCGCAAAGCCTGCGCTGCGCGCCTTCCAGAACATATTGGCTTCATTATCATCCCTGGCCAGGCGGGCGATCTTTGCACCGCCTTCATCGAGAAGCTTTAGAATACGTTCCGCTTCATTTTCAACGGCAGCCCGGGAGCCGTCGACATCGATCAAAAGCATGGTCTTGGCTTCCACCGGCAACCCAAGCCTCATTTTCTCTTCTATTCGCCGGATCACGAAATTATCGACGAACTCAACTTTGGCCGGAACAATACCGTTGGCCAGGATATCGGAAACGACAGTTCCTGCCAGGGTCATGTCGTCAAAAATCGCCATCATGGTTTTCCTGGCGGCCGGCTTCGGTATCAGGCGCAGGGTAATCTTGGTAATAATTCCGAGAGTTCCTTCGGATCCGGTAAAAAGCGGCAAAAGATCGTATCCCGTGCGGTTTTTAACCGTAGTGCCGCCGATATTCATGACGTAGCCGTCCGGCAGTACGACCTCCAGTCCCAAAACATATTGCTTGGTCACTCCATATTTAATGCAAAGCGGACCGCCGGAATTCTCCGCGACAGTCCCGCCGATCGTGCAGCTAAGAAAGCTTTGAGGATCGGGAGGATAAAAAAGGTTTTCTTTGGCAACCCTGATGTTGAAGTCCTGCAGAACGACTCCCGGCTCCACGGTGGCCGTCAGGTTGGCCTTGTTGACATTCAGGATACGGTTCATCCTGGTGGTGCACAGCACGATCCCGCCCCTGACCGGGACCGAACCCCCGCTTATGTTTGTGCCCGCCCCGCGTGGAGTTACCGGAATTTTTTCTGCGTGCGCCAGTTTTAAAATCCGGGATATTTTTTCGGTTGAGTCCGGGAGAACCACGACATCGGGGACATGGGACCAGGTTGTTGTGCCGTCGTACGCATAGGTTGCCAGATCTTCTTTGACCGTAAGCACATTTTCTTTACCAACAATGCCTTCAAGCTGTTTAATTATGTTGGATTGCAGCATTAGTCCCCCTATGACTCCATTTTGAGATCGTGTTAGGCGGAGTGACCTACGCGATTAATGAATTGTCGGGTAATAATAAAAAGCTTTGACAGACAACAAGCAGGTGTTGCGTGACGGGTAAATAATCGATTCTTTTACCTGCGGAAGAAACTTGTTCATAAGTTGCTATTATACAATGAATTGAAAAACCGGCAAGAAAGTTCATGCATTTATGTTTTTTTCTGCTGCGGAATTTTCTGGCAGGATTCGAGAATGGAAGCTTCTTCAGGAAATTTCCCACAAAATGAAGAACGGGGAAGGGAAATACTTTTGGGTTTGCCGGTAACCTATTGTAGGATGATCGCTTAATAACAAATTGAAGATTACAGATTGAAGAATCCGGATAGCATATCCCTTCGGATTTGTTCTTCTGACTTCTGACTTCTGGCTTCTTTTAACCTTTATATTAATAGAAGCTGAAATCCTGATTTTTCTTTCTTGATATTATTGAGGTGAACCATGAAGGGCTTGTCGCGGTCGAAGGTACTTGTAACGGGAGCAGGCGGATTTATCGGCAGCCATCTCTGCGAACTTTGCCTCGCTGAAGGCGCTGCAGTCCGTGCGTTCGTTCATTATAACTCGCGAAGCGATTGGGGGATGCTGGAGGACCTGAATAAAAAAAGCCTTGAGAAAATCGATGTAATGGCCGGCGATCTTCGCGATTCTCATTCGGTGCGTAAAGCCGTTCAGGGTTGCGAATACGTCTTCCACCTCGGGGCCCTTATCGGAATTCCCTATTCCTACTCCAATCCCGAGGATGTCGTTCAGACCAATGTGATGGGCACTATGAATGTCCTTCAGGCTTGTCTCGAATATGGAGTCGGGAGAATGGTGCATACCTCCACCAGCGAGGTTTACGGAACAGCCCGCTATGTGCCGATGGATGAGAAGCACCCCCTGAGCCCGCAATCTCCCTATGCGGCTTCCAAGGTAGGGGGCGACAAGCTCGCGGAAAGTTTCTATCGGTCTTACGGTCTTCCGGTTGTTATCCTGCGGCCATTCAATACTTACGGCCCGAGACAGTCCCCGCGCGCGGTTATTCCGACCATCGTTATTCAGGCATTGCGCGGCAGGTCGATTCGGCTGGGCAGTCTCGATCCGCGTCGGGATTTGACTTTTGTGAAGGATACCGCAAGGGGATTCCTTGCCGCTGCATCCGCCCCGAAGATCGAAGGCCGGACGATCCAGATCGGCTCTCAGCAGGAGCATTCCGTAGCGGATCTGGTCGCGCTTGTCGAGAAAATCCTGAGCAAAGAACTCAGGGTTATTCAGGATCCCGGACGCCGTCGCCCGGAATCGAGCGAGGTCGAGCGACTGTTCGCTTCGAATGAAAATGCCGGGATTCTTTTAAATTGGAGGCCGAAGGTGGCGCTGAAAAACGGGTTGGAACAAACGGTGCGCTGGTTCCGCAAGCATGCGGATCAATATAAAAGCAACCTGTATCATGTATAGGCGCGAGTCAGAGGGCAGAAGCCATTCTGCCGGGCATAATTCCGCGCAAATCTAATATACGATAAAGTTACGGTTCAAGCCGGGTATTTCAGGATCATCCTGCGTAAATTTAATAGCGAGTATGACTTGCGGTATCGAAACCGTAAAAACACAATGCATTATCCCTTTCGCCGCCCGGCATTTGCCCTTTTCGATTTTTCGATCAGGACTGCCTGCTATTGTTTCTAAATGCCACCGGGAGGAAATCTTTACCGGGCAATTGACTGCAACCTGAATATCTGAAAGAATATTCCGCCTGTTTCATGCATGGATAACGGAACGGGTAAGGTTTTTTTGAGGATTTATCGGCAAAAATTTTCAAAATTTTGAGGGAAAGTGGAGGATAAATGCCGCCCGGATTTGCGACGGTTTCCGGGAAGCGATATACGGCTACGTTATTCTTTTATTTTTAGTTGCAGAGATAATAAGCGCATGCTAGACTAAAAACTTTGCCAATGCTGGCGTAGCTCAGCTGGTAGAGCAGCTGATTTGTAATCAGCGGGTCGGGGGTTCAAAT
>JAFGTD010000026.1 GCA_016934295.1 Acidobacteriota bacterium | reverse complement strand
CGCTGAGGATCGACCTACCTAATTTGGTTCGACTAGAACCATCAGACGTGGTGGCAGACGCGTCCGATGCCAGCATCAACGGCGCAGACGATGAGTACCTTGTGACCGGATTCAAGTTGGGCAGGCAGATCGGCGAGGGCGGATACGGTCGAGTTTACCTGGCCACGAAGGCGACGTCCGTGGACGACTTCGAGTTTGCAGTAAAGGTGCTCGACCCGAGTCCATTTGTTGAGAACAAGGATGAGGCTCTGAAGCGCTTTAGAAGAGAAATTCGAGCCATAAAGAAACTCCAACATCGAGCGATCATCCCATACTACGAGGCCGGTCTCACGCGGGACAACAAGCCATTCGTAGTTATGCCGCTCATCTCCGGCACAAACCTTATTGATGCAGTCCGGGCCATGTCGTTAAAGCAACATGTCCTAACCTACGTCGAGGTGCTTCGGGCTCTCCAATACGCGCACTCAAACAATGTGCTTCACCGCGACCTAAAGCCCAGCAACATCGTTGTTCGCGAATCTGACAACCAGCCTATAATTCTCGATTTCGGCGCTGCCTATATTTTGGATCAACTGGACTCAAAGACGCTGACGACTGAGGCTGTTGGAACCATTGGATACATCCCTAGTGAAATCATTGCGGATCCGAAGGTCCGATCCTCGCTGCAGGATATCTACGCTTGCGCCGTGATGCTCTACGAGGGTCTCGCGGGGCGTCGCCCTGATCCGACCGACTATCGATCCTTGACGGAGGTCGACGACAACTACGCACCGCTCGATGAAGTCATTGTCAACGCACTTGCATCGGCGAAGTCTCGGACCAAAACGGCACAGGCGTTTGCTGACCAGCTTGTCGCGCGATTCGGAGCTGAATAGAAGCCACGGCCACCCAACAACACATTGCAGCCTGACGATTCACTCGCGTGCTACGCTCGGAGGCCGAGGAGTCTGGCACCAGACACCGTGCCAGCGCGTTTACCGGACAAGTTGAATCCTAGTTACTCTCATCCCACTGCACATTATAGATGAGCCTTTCCGGGAGCCTCTCCGTTGCCTTCGGAATACATATTCCGGCCAATATACGGATATCACTTCTCGAGGCCAAGGGAAGTTTTCCGACGGGCCAGGAGATATATTTCGTGTGATGTTCTCGATACCCATCTTGGAGTTTTCAGGTACTCTCCGGCACAGGAGGGTAGTCCTAGCGCCTCTCGCCCTTTTATCAGAGGGATACCCTTTATGGAGTTCCAGGCGTCAGGCATAAGGAAGGCCAGTGTGAAATGCTTACCTGCCAAAGAATCGCGCATGCTAAGATTGCCCTAACGATGCGATTATCAAAACGTGTTATATAGTTCTTCAGTTTTAGGCCATATAAATATAGCTAAGAGGGACGATCAACGTATGCTCAGGATTACAAAGACATTTCTAGTCATGTTGTTCGCCGTCGCTGGCACACCCGGCTTAGCCGGAGAAGTGAAATTCGATGGCATCTCTTGCCAATCAGACATCGCAAAGGCCTTGATAGGCCGATATATGCCCAATGAGGCAATTTTCAAAACCAAAGCCAAGTATCCCAACCTTAGACTCACATATCTCGGTGGGTTTGGCATGCCAGAGGATCCTTACTTTCTTGGTACCTGGGTCATCTGCGGCACGGAATACCTTATCCTAGAGAACCCGTCTTCTATTGTCCAAGACGTGCTGAAGTCTCCCATTCCTTATACGAGCGCTCGATCTACATTTGCAGACTGCACGGCGGAGAAGGGACAGCGGTGGCCGATGGCCATTATCTTCCAGCCAATAACGGCTGGAAAGCCGCCTTTGTTAGTACAGAAGATCTGGGAGATTGACGAATCCAAGATCAAGTTCCGATCCGTGAGTGATGGTAACTTCAGTTGTAAACCTTGGCTCAAGTAAGCTGGAGTTGGATACGCTTGGTTTCTCGCGGGCATAGTTTTGGACACAGCAGGGGCATTTTGAGGGTATTTCGTGGCTATTTGGAAAGCGGCTGAATCTGCGTAAGTGACTGACGGACGCGGCCTTGAAGGTGGTTCCGGGGGGCGGAATTGAACCGTCGACACACGGATTTTCAGTCCGTTTATCGTAATGGCTGAATATCCTATAATGAGGTGTCAGACATCCGGCATTGAATGATCCTCTGCTATACAAAAAATTCACATTTCACACCTGCTCCAATCTTCAATTTTCAATCTTCGATCTTTAATTCGGGTATACTATCTCCCTCATACGGGGAATCCATGCGACATCTTAATCTGAGAAGTTACCTGGAATGTCTGAAGCGCGAAGGAGAGCTTCATGTTATCGATGAAACCGTAGACCCCCATCTCGAACTGGCCGAGATACAGCGCAGGGTTGTCGGCCGCCAGGGACCGGCCCTGATGTTCCGCCGTGTCCTGGGAACGAAATTCCCCGTTGCAACGAACCTGTTCGGCACTCGCAGGCGCATCGATCTCGCTTTTGGTGAAGAACCCTATCGATTTGTTAAACGCGTTGCAGAAGCAGCGGAATGTCTTATGGCGCCTTCCGTCTCCAAATTATGGGAATTCCGCGACATCGCCGGACATCTTCTAAAAATGGGCGCCAGGACCTGCCGGAAGGGACCGGTTCTGGAACACTCGATGCATCCGGTGCGATTGAAATCCCTTCCTCAGATTCAAAGCTGGCCGGAGGATGGAGGCGCATTTTTAACCTTGCCGCTTGTCTATACGGAGCATCCCGTATCGGGCAGATCCAACATCGGCATGTACCGTATCCAGATCTACGAGGACGCCGTGGCGGGCATGCACTTTCAGATTCATCGCGGCATGGGATTTCATTACCATGAATCGGAAAAGTTGCAGAAGCCTCTCCCGGCGAATATTTTTTTAGGGGGGCCTCCGGCTCTCATCCTGTCGGCGATAGCCCCGCTGCCGGAAAATATACCGGAAGTCGTCCTGGCTTCCCTGTTGCAGGGCGGGAAATTATCACTCATAAAAAACCGGGGAATCAGTCTCCTTCCCCTTGTGTCCGAGGCTGAATTTGCGATAATCGGGCACGTTCCCCCGAATGAGAGGAGAAACGAAGGCCCCTTTGGGGATCATTACGGATATTACTCCATGTCGCACCCGTTCCCCGTATTCGTAACGGAAAAGATATATCATCGCCGGGAGGCCGTTTTCCCCGCCACGGTTGTCGGCCGCCCCAGACAGGAAGACCATTATATCGGCGAATACCTGCAGGAACTGTTCTCCCCCGTCTACCCGCTGGTAATGAACGGGGTTCAGGCCGTATGGGCCTACGACGATGCCGGAGTGCATCCCCTGGCGGCGGCGGTGGTTCGGGAACGCTACCCGAAAGAGGCGTTCATGGCGGCTTTGAGGATCCTGGGGGAAGGCCAATTGTCTTTGACCAAGTTCCTGATGATTACCGACACCCCAATGTCATTGCAGAATTTCCGCCCTCTCCTTCGCCATATCCTGGAACGCGCCGATTTCGCTACCGATCTGCATATTTTTTCGCCCGTTTCCCAGGACACTCTCGACTATACGAGCGGCACTATGAACCAGGGAAGCAAAGCCATCCTCATGGGTCTCGGAGACTGCCGCTTCAAGCTCCAGGAAAATCCTACCGCTGGTCTGAAAAATAATGCATTTCGAACTCAAAAGGTTTTTATCCCGGGACTGCTCGTTGTGGAAGGTCCGAAATGGCAGGAAAATGATGCGGCTATCGATCAATTACTGGAAGAGGAAGCCGTGCACCCTTTTCGCATAGTCATACTTGTGGACGATGCGAACGACTGTACACGGGATGATGCGTCCTTTTTATGGACGGTCTTCACAAGGTTTGAACCCGCGGCCGACATCCACGCAAAGCACTGCACTCTGGAACGCTTCCATCCGCAATTGTCGGCCCCGATCGTGATCGACTGCCGGCTTAAACCCTGGTATCCGCCTACGGTCCAGCCTTTGCCGGAAACCGTAGAGCGGATCGACGCCCTAT
>JAFGTD010000330.1 GCA_016934295.1 Acidobacteriota bacterium | reverse complement strand
TTTTTTCACGGCGCAGGCAAAGTACAGGCTTCAAGCCAGCCGCAGGACATGCGGCTCCAGCGAATGCTCGGGCATCTTTCAGCGTTGATCTGCGAAAGCCCGGACCGTATTGAGGATGTACTGGTCATAGCCTGCGGCGCAGGAGTTACAGCCGGTTCGTTCATTCCCTATCCCGGTATTGAGCGCATTACAATTTGCGATATCGAGCCTCTTGTTCCAAAGATTGTGGCTCCCATGTTCGGAAAGGAAAACTACCATATCGTCGACGGGATCGACCGGCAGAATCCCCATGTCGTAAACGGGAAAGAGGTTACGGTGATATATGACGACGGGCGCCATTACATCAGCACGCTCCCGGAGAATGTGAAGTTCGATGTCATTACCTCGGATCCGATCGATCCCTGGGTCAAGGGAAGCGCTGCTCTCAATACGGTCGAGTATTATGAAATCTGCAAACGGCATCTGAAGCCCGGCGGCGTGATGAGTCTCTGGATTCCTCTATACGAAAGTACGTTTGCATCGGCAAAAAGCATAACATCCACTTTCTTCGAAGCCTTTCCCGACGGGATGATATTCAGCAACGATGAATTTTTAGAGGGCTATGATGCCGTCCTGATAGGCAGGGCGGAGCCGACAACGATTAACCTGGACCGGATCGGGACGATACTGGACCGCAGGGATTACACCCATGTGCGGCAGTCTCTGGCAGATGTGGGGTTTGGAATGAATGCGACGGGAAATTATTCCGATGGACTTAATATTGCCGTCGATCTGCTATCCACCTATGCCGGACAGGCCTCGGATCTGCGAATATGGACAAGCAACTCTCAAATCAACAGAGACAGAAATCTGCGCCTTCAATATCTGGCTGGGATGGGATACAACTTCGATATCGGCACCGCCATTCTGGAATCTATCCTGTCCTATTACCTGTTTCCAGACAAGTTGTTCTCGGGTTCCCCGGAAATTATCAGCTATCTGAAAATCCGGCTTCAGAATGGCGGGCGCATTTCCGGCCCGTAAAAACCCGATCTGATAGCGTCAGCTACTATTCTAATAACGGAAGGAGTTGTACAACATGATTCGGAAGATAGCTTTGTTTGGCGTGTGCCTCGCAGCGGCATGCATGGGAGCAGAAACCTTTGGTGCGGAGAACGGGTACAAGAACCTGAGTATCGCAGTGTATTTCCGCTACCAGGAAACACAGTCGAATGGGAATGACACGACGCAGCTGGCGACACAGTGGGCGAACATCGAAAAGCAAGTCCATGTCGACAAGGTGTATCTGGAAACGACGCGCAATCGAGAACTGGTCACCGAAGATGCTGTCACGAATCTGAAGAAATTCTTTGCGGACCGGGGAATAAAAACTTCCGGCGCGCTGGGACTCACGGTCAACGAAATGAACGGCTTCCAGACCTTTTGTTATACCGACACGGCCGACCGGGAGAAGGTCAAGTCCATGGTTCAATTCACGGCACGCCATTTTGATGAGATCATTCTGGACGATTTCTTCTTCAACAACAGCAAAACGGACTCCGACATCGCCGCCAAGGGAGAAAGGTCGTGGACGCAGTTCCGAACGGAATTAATGGATGAGGTATCGAGGGACCTGATCCTGGAGCCGGCGAAAGAGGTCAATCCGAAGGTGCGGATTATCATCAAATATCCGAACTGGTACGAGAGCTTTCAGGCACTGGGATATGATCTGGCGGTGCAGCCGAAGATATTTGACGCAATCTACACGGGCACGGAAACCCGGAACGCCGATTTCGGTCAGCGTCTCCAATCCTATCAGAGCTACCTGCAGACGCAGTATCTCAACAACATCAAGCCGGGAGGAAATCAGGGCGGCTGGATTGACGGAGGAACGGATGTCGAGCGTTATGCCGAGCAGTTCTGGGACACCCTTTTTGCGAAGGTTCCGGAAATCACCCTGTTTAATTCGCAACAGATCACGGCCGACATCAGCGGGCGCAGGGGAAGAATCGAGGCAGAGGCGGAAGCGAACGGCAGTCTGGCAAATCTTTTTGCGCCCGTAATCCTTCCTGACGGATCAACGTATCAGCCAGGCAATGTAGCGCGGATTGCGGGCTATTCCGCGGAAATGCTGGATCGTTTCCTGGGAGAACTGGGCAAGCCGGTGGGAGTTGCAACATACAAACCGTGCAACTCGGTCGGTGAAGAGTATTTGCCGACGTTCTTCGGAACAATCGGCATACCCATTGATCTGGTGCCGGAGTTCCCGGAGAAAGCGGGAACAGTGTTTCTGACGCGGGCGTCAGCCGCGGACAAGGATCTGGTGGAGAAAACGAAGAAGTTTGTGCAGGCAGGCGGCCAGGCAATCGTAACGTCGGGACTTGTTGAAGCGCTGGGAGAGAACGGGTTCCAGGACATCGCGGAAATTGCGGTGACCGGACGCGTAACGGCAAAGAATTTCAGTTCAGGTTTCGGCTTCTTCGGCGGATTCGGCGGAAGTGAAGGCGCGGCATCGAAAGCACAGGCAGAGGAAAGCGATTTGAATATAGTGCTGCCCAAGCTCCGCCACTTTGAAAACGACACGTGGAATTCCATACTGTTTAACACGGCCAATTTCGGCTATCCGATGGTGGTAGGCGCAGAACGATCGACGAACTATGGAAAGGGAACGTTTTATGTCATAGCGATTCCGGATGATTTTGCGGATCTGTATCGGCTGCCTGAAGCAGCGCTCAATCAAATCCGTTCACTGTTTAATAGAAACATGTGGGTGTCGCTGGAGGCGCCGGACCATGTGAGTCTGTTCGCGTATGACAATCGAACGTTCATTGTGCAGAATTTCCAGGGGCAGCCGGTCGATACCCGCGTGATCCTGACGGAGGCCGTCCGGATTCGCGATTTGCTGACAGACCAGCTCATTTCAGGCCAGACCGGAGGCGGAGGCAGGGGAAGAGGTTTTGGGGGACCAATGATGGGAGGCATGGCGGGTCGCGGGGCAAGCGGGCGTGGCGGCAGTCAGGCGAGTTTTGACGTCACGGTTCCGGGGCATTCGTTCCGGGTGTTTTCCGCGGAGTGAGTCGTGTGCGTATGAGCGGACGATTTTCTCAACTGGATTATGCAAGCAGCTTGATGCCAGAGAATTATTGCAGCCGAACGGAAAATAAGCCTTTATTTTTAAAGGCTATCCCTCTATCAAAAATCACTTGGGACCTATCTAAAATAGGTCTGTTGAGTATTTCCTGTAATGAAGTTTGCTCCTCATCGTATTTAGCTTGAGGGAAGGCGTTTTAAACATTTACCCGAAGAATTTGGGGGAATATCCGATTTGCCGGCTGAAAATACTCTGTTTAAATATGTTGACAGCCAACGGTAACTTATAATTAAGTACAATCTCTTCTCATGATAAGAGTATTAGATTGGCAATATTATGAATTCCAATAAAAAAGTTCCCTTTTAATGACCTCAAGCAAGGAGTGATCCCATGCCTGGAAGTAAAAAACCTGTAAACGAAGCGGAGTCCGCCAAGAACAAGGTTTCGAGAAGAACTTTTCTCGCTACCGGTGGAGCCATAGTCGCAGTTGACGCCATTGTTTCGAGCGCCACAGCCGTTGCAACTCCGGCGTCTCCAGCACCCGCATCAGATTCCTATCCTGCATCCAAAGGATATCTGGTCTATGACAGCAGAAAATGCGCCGGCTGCACAACCTGCATGCTCGCCTGTTCGCTCGTACACTATGGAGAGCAGAACCTGTCTCTTTCGCGCATCCAGATCAGCCAGGATTCCTTCGGAAAATTTCCAAATGACATAAAAATGGCGCCCTGCCTGCAATGCGTAGATCCGACGTGCGTTTCGAATTGCCCGGTTGGAGCTGCATATGTGGATACGGCGAACGGCAATGTCCGGAGGATCGACAGCGAGAAATGCATCGGCTGCAAAATGTGCCTCAATAAGTGTTCACAGCAGCCGGATCATCGTACGGTCTGGAACTACCAGATCAACAAGTCATCCAAATGCGATCTCTGCCTTGATACGCCCTATTGGAACGAAAAAGGCGGCCCCGGAGGCAAGCAGGCCTGCGTGGAATCCTGCCCGTTTAAAGCCCTCAAGTTCGTAGATACGACTCCGGATCAGGCGGAATTTAAAGGCTATGACGTTAAATTGCGAAATGAGCATTGGTTTAAGCTCGGATTTGCCGACGAGGACAATCCGCAACCCGCCGGCGGCGGTTTCGGAGGCTTCGGTGGCGGCGGCAAGACACCACCCCAAAAAAAAGTGCGAAAATCGCAACCAGCATCTAAGGAATAGGGAGGAAATACCATGCCAGGCGGACTTACCGGTAAAATATTAAGAGTCAATTTAACAACAAAAGAGATCAGCACAATCGATTCGGAAAAATACGCAGATTTTGGTGGCGGCCATGGAATGGGCTCCGCCCTGTTTTTTGACCTGGTCGGCAATCAACTTCCGTTTCCTGCCTTCGATCCCAGGAATGTAATCATCATGACGGCCTCACCGTTCGCCGGCACCTTTGTGCCGGGTTCAGGACGATGCGAAGTGCAGAGTTTGAGCCCTATGCTTTATCCCGTCGAATGGTTCGGTCACAGCAACTTTGGTGGTCGCTTCACCGCCCAGCTGAAGTTCGCCGGGTGGGACGCCATCGCAGTGGAAGGCGCATCGGATGAGCCTGTGTGGATCAACATCGTGAACGATCAGGTCAAGATCGAAAGCGCCAACGGGATTTGGGGCAAAAATACATGGGAAGCCCAGCAGGAGATTTCCAACCGTGTCGTACCGGGTCTTCAGATGGGCGAATGGGCCGAATTTGCACAAAACGCCTACACATCCCAGGTTCCCGCGGTCGTAACCTGCGGACCGGTAGGAGAAAGCATGAGCCGTCTCGGTTGCCTGCTTCATGGCCCGGGATCCCAGGCTGCATTGTGCGGATACGGCGCCGTATTCGGCTCGAAAAAACTGAAAGCGATCAGCGTTCTCGGTACGGGCAGCGCGCCCATAGCCAATCCCAAAGCATTGATGGACGCACGGCTCTGGTTCCGCCAGTTCCAGTGGGATGTGGATAATCCACGGGATCCTGAAATATTTGAGAACGGTTACGCGCTGATAGCCGGAAAGCCGAAGGGGGGCAATGTGGCCAACAGGCTGCCTTCGCGTGCGGCTGCATGCGCATCCTGCCCGAGAGGCTGCAAGGAACGTACGGCAGATGCATCAACCAACGAAGCCGTCTGCGCAGGAACCATGGTAGGGGGCAATGACGTAATGCATCAATATGGCGCCGGTCACTGGCAGGTGATGGCGACGACCGGCTACATGCGAGCGCTTGAGCAGAAAGGTATTATCGGCCCAGGGACGGAATACGATCCCGGCGAAATGCCTGCACAGGGTGGCGGCATGTTCGGCGGTGGTGGCGGTAATGAATACTACAAGGCCCTCTATGAAAAAATGTCAAAAAGGGACGACAAGTACGGCGACCTGATCGCGGAAGCTGCCGCAAGAATGGCGGAGAAACTCGGACGGTACCCCCAGGACATAAACGACGGCACCGTAAGGTTGACCTACTGGGGAACGCAGGAACACTACTCCACACCGGTTCAGGTAGACTGGGGCTACGGTTCCCTCTTTGGAG
>JAFGTD010000329.1 GCA_016934295.1 Acidobacteriota bacterium | reverse complement strand
TAGTTTCCATACATCTGATCGGAAGTCTTGACGCGGCATGATAGAGAAGGCCTGCCGGAAAAAACGCGGCTTATTCGGCCTATCGGCGCCGTCCGCGGTCGGGACCACTTGCTTCTCCCTATGCCATCCTCCGTTGACGCCCTGGAGTCCGATGACCGCAAACTTTCGTTTCTGCTCTGCCTTCTGCAGCGCCTCCGCGATGGCGAGAGTTTTGTATTCGCCTTCGGTGATCACCACGTTCACCTTGGGATCGGAAAGCATATTGAGAGTTGTTGTGTGCGGAAAGTAGGCCCGCACCTTATCCCCGATCCGGGACAGGTACTTCGGATGCGAACCGTCCGACATTGTGAATGTGGTGTCGGGCTTGATCCTCCAGGCGGCTTCCGCATTCAGTTACAGATCAACGTAAGGGAAGCAGATCCCCTGCAGCCCTTTCGACCTTTCCTCGCGGGGCAGGGAAGCCTGGAAATTGAGATCCCGTAGCTCGTTGTCGCAGGCTGTCCTCACTCCGGAAGCCAGTGCGAATTCGCTGGTGATAGCCCGTTTCCTCAGTTCCTCCTCGTGCTTGGCGAAGAGGCTCGGCGGGAACCTGAAGGGGGAAACTGCCCGTGACCTCCGGTCAGTCTCGGAATTCAAGGATGCTGTCTTCTGCGTTGGCTCGGCAGGCATATCTTCGGCTACCTTATATATATGCATTTCAATCTATGAGGAGGATGAAACCGGCTTGCAGAATGGCGCTAACTTGTTTGCCGTTTGCTCGCCGTTTGGTGCGGAGGTTTGGAGGATTTGTTTACCGTTTCAGGGGTGGATTTCCGTACTTTTCCCAGCGAAACGGCAAATATGGCGATAAGTCGTTGATTCTAAAGGGGCGGAACCGAGCTGGCAGCTTGCTCCTAGCCTTTTATAATCAATAACTTACGCGTTTTCCTGCAAGAAATTCCAACTTATTCCAACCTGTGCAACCTCCAGATGCAAGCAAAACGCAAGCGAAGAGCATAAGTTTGGCTCTCTTCCCGGACCGATTAAGGCTCCAATGAACCGCAGCCACACCCTCCTCTGGAGAAAAATCTGGACCAATTCCCTGCTCTGCGAATCCGGGAATAAGATCCGATCCAACACGAGCGCATGCACCCGGGAATTATCCATCGCTTGGATGGCCTGTGCAGAGTAGTGGAGCTTTGACTTTATTGGTTGTCGCTATTTGCAGTCGCTATGCTTGCGTGATTTTATCAGAAAGCCCGAAAATATAAGTTCCCTATTTGGGAACTTTGAAGTATATTAAGGGCATGCGCATTATCGCCCGGTCGCGGCTGAAGGGCTATTGGACACAAAAAAAATATAGCGCGGCTGAAGAACCGCTGAAAGCATGGTATGACGAAGTCAGGCAGGCGAAGTGGAAGAATTTCAACGACCTTAAAGCCGATTTCCCCAAAGCAAGCCTGGTCGGCAATGGAAGAGTTGTTTTCAATATCCGCGGAGGCGTCTTTAGACTGATTGCAAAAATTGAATTCCGGCTGGATGCTGTTTTCATCCGCTATTTTGGTACTCATCAGGAATACGACACAATCGACGCAAGCGAGGCATAATATGAATTTAAAACCAATCCGAAATAAAAAAGACCTCGGCGAGGCTCTTGCCCGCATCGATGAGCTGATTGACGTTAAACCCGGCGCCCGGGAATACGATGAACTTGAAATCCTGAGTACTCTGGTTGAAGCCTATGAGGAGAAGCATTGCCCAATTTCTCCGCCCGATCCCGTGGAGGCCATTAAATTCCGGATGGATCAATTGGGCCTTAAACAAGCCGATATCGCAAAATACCTTGGAGGAAAAAACAGAGCATCCGAAGTGCTTTCCCGAAAAAGGCCTCTCAGCTTGCGAATGATTCGGAATCTTCACATAAATCTCAAGATCCCCAGTGACAGCCTCTTGGGGTTAGGCTAAGGGTTCGCGCAAAAACAAGTTCACATTTTGGCCATACGCGATTCAGGCTATTCTAACTATCCTTATCACCAGCATCTATGTGCGATATGCATTCGGTGCATTCAAATGATCGTACGGGATCCATCGGACGAACGCTGATTCCCGCACAATGTGCTATACTCTGCAAGCGTGTCCTCAGTCTTTTCAGGATTGTAAACTCAATGAAGCGCCAAAGGCATACTTGATTGCGGCAGATTGGCCCGGCGTTTCCCGCTAAGATCTGCTGCCTTTGCGGCTGCGCTTCCTACATATAGCTCCGCATCAGCGGACCTTTCGCATGCGCCGCTGACGCACGGATTTGACCATGAAGAAAGATCTTTGGCGGCGAGCTGAGGAGATATTCAACGCCGCGCTGGAGCAACCTCCCGAAGCGCGCCGGGCATTTCTGTATCAAGCCTGCGGCGAAAATGCTGAGTTGCGCAAACAGGTCGAAACCCTCATTACGGAAGACGAGCACGCCGGCAGCTTCCTGGAAAAGCCGGTGCTTGCCGATGAGACCGTCTCGCTCTATGGAGATATCACGATGATCGGGAAAACAATATCGCACTACACAATCGTTGAAAAACTCGGGGAGGGCGGAATGGGCATTGTCTATCTCGCCAACGATACATTGTTGGGCCGAAAGGTGGCGGTCAAATTTCTTCCCGATTCACTCAGGCAGGATGAAACAGCCCGCAAGCGTTTTGAGCGCGAGGCCCGGTCTGCCGCAGCTCTGGATCACCCCTTCATTTGCGCCATCCATGACGTAGGGGAATCTGAAGGAAAAAGCTTTATTGTGATGGAGTATCTGGAAGGCCGGACGCTTGGAGACAGGCTGACAGAGGGAGCGTTACCGTTAAAGCAGGCCATGCAGTGGGCCGCGGAGATTGCCGAAGCTTTGGCTGAAGCTCATGAAAAAGGCATTATCCATCGTGATCTCAAGCCCGCAAATATTATGCTGTTGCGAACCGGCCACGCAAAAGTGATGGACTTCGGCCTTGCCAAGCAGATCTCTGCATTGCCGGAAGGAGCCAGTCAGGAAAATACGCTTACGGAAGGCTTGACAAGGGAAGGCATGACAGTGGGCACAATTCCCTATATGTCGCCGGAGCAGGTGCAAGGCAAGGTTGCGGACTTTCGCTCAGACCTGTTCTCCTTTGGCATCGTTCTCTATGAAATGTTGACGGGTATCAATCCGTTTAAAAGAGACTCGGGATTTGACACAGCTGCGGCGATTTTGAGAGAAGTTCCGGCTCCGGTATCGAAATACAGGGATGATGTACCTCAACCGCTTTCGGCAATTATCAGCAGACTGTTGGAGAAGGATGCCAAGGATCGTCATCAGCGGGCTCGAGAGGTTGTAGACAATATTCAAAAAAAAATCGATGAGGTCTCCGGACAGCAGACTTCAACCAGACAGCCTGCCAGGATAGGAAAAGCGCTGAAGAGACCGGCCTTCCTGATTCCACTGATCCTCGTTCTGGCATCTGCAGCCTATTTTTCGGTGCAAGGCATACGTTCTAATCAAAAAGCGAGGTGGGCGCGAGAAAAGCTCCTGCCCGAAATCGAGCGGCTATCACAAAACCTTTCCAATTCTGTGACGTCATGGAAAGCATATGACCTCGCTACCCAGGCGGAACAATACATTCCCGACGATGCCTTGCTTAAACGCCTCATGCAAACCATTTGCCGGAAGGTGAGCTTTTCATCCAACCCGGAGGGCGCAAATATTTATTTCAAGCCTTATTCCGATACAGGTCCGCAATGGCGATATCTGGGGCAGACCCCGTTGGATAACGTTCAACTTCCCGGGGGCATGCTCAGGCTAAAGCTGGAGAAAGAGGGTTTTCGAACGGTAAACGATATTGTCTCCGGAGGGATAAGCAATATGCTGCTGTACACCCTTCCCAAGTCTGGGAGCGTTCAAGAGGAAATGGAGCTGTTGCCCGAGACTTCATACTGGCCTGCAACGAGTATCACAGGTTTCAAGCTTCCCGCAGTCGAGGCGATCGGCGACTTCCAGATGGATCGATATGAAGTCACTAACCGGGCTTTCAAGCTTTTTGTCGACAGCGGAGGATATGAGAATCCTCAATTCTGGAAAGAGCCCTTCATCAAAGACGGCAAGACCATCTCATGGAAAGAGGCTACGGCGCTGTTCAAAGACAAGACTGGCGCCCGGGCCCGGCAACCTGGGAAGTCGGAGATTATCCGAAGGGCCAGGAGGATTACCCGGTGGCCGGCGTCAGCTGGTATGAGGCAGCGGCTTACGCGGAGTTCGTGGGCAAAAACCTGCCCACGGTTTATCACTGGCTCCGCGCCGCCTTCACTCAGGGCTCTCAAGAAATTCTTCCGTTGAGCAATCTTGCAGGCGACGGCCCGCGCCCGGTCGGGATTTCGCGGAGCATGAATCGCTTTGGTATTTATGATCTCGCAGGCAACGTACGCGAGTGGTGTTATACCAACAGCTCCCGCCACGAGCATCGATTTATTCTGGGCGGCGGATGGAGTGATCCCTTGTACGTATTTGTGAGCGCCGGCGTCACTCAACCGCCGTTCGACCGATCGGAAACCAATGGATTTCGCTGCATCCAATATTCCGGATCTGAGCATCACAGGGCCAATCTGGAGAAGGCGATCGAGACTCAGTTACGCGACGCTTTACGCGAGCCACAGGTTTCAGATGTAACCTATGCTCACTTCCTGAAGCAGTATGACTATGATAAAACGCCGCTCAATGAAAAAGCTGAATCCATGAAGGAAGAAGAGGGCTGGATCCGGGAAAAGGTCACATTTAATGCAGCCTATGGCAATGAGCGCATGATGGCTTATCTTTTTCTCCCGAAACGGGGCAACCCCCCTTTTCAGGTGGGAATCTGCTTCCCCGGGTCGAACGTCCTTCAGGAACGTTCCAGTGAGTCTTTGCAAACGCCGCTGGAATTTCTGTTGAAGGATGGACGTGCGGTCATGTGGCCTATTTACAAAAGCACATTTGAGCGGGGTGATAGTTATGCTGCCTATACACCATTAGATACGATTTTATACAAGGAACATGTGATCATGTGGGCCAAGGATCTGGGACGATCTATCGACTACCTGGAGACGCGCAAAGATATTGATTCTGGTAAGATCGCATATCTTGGAATTAGTTGGGGCGGAGCTTTGGGAGCCATCATGCCGGCGGTTGAGCCGAGAATCAAAGCCAGCGTGATCGCAATTGGGGGTCTGTTCCCTTATCCGGCTCTGCCGGAAGTAGAACAGATTCACTACCTCCCACGCATCAAGACGCCGGTGCTGATGCTCGGCGGGAGGCACGATGACTTCTTCCCGTATGAGACTTCGCAGCTTCCCTTTTTTGAGTTGCTGGGAACGCCCAAAGAAAACAAAAAGCTAGTTTCTTCTGAACTAGGGCATAACTTGTCGCAAACAGGGCTCGCAAGAGAGACACTCGCCTGGCTGGATCGCTATTTGGGACCCGCAGCCAAATGAGCTTCAATCGCGGTCGGATCAACACAAGCAACAGCTGATCAGTCGGCAATGTTATAAACAAAACATCCAAACAGGTGCGGGCGCCGGTCGATGTTGACCAGCCATTCCGTTTGAAGTTGTCCACCCATTCCATTCCAAGTTGACCACCCATTCCGGTCGAAGGTGTCCGCTGATTCCATTGTGAAGTTGTCCACTTTTTCGGTAATTCCGGAATGCTGGACAACATCCCCGGAATCCAAATCTCATCGGTGCTGAAGTGATGCTGATAACCGCTGGTAAAGTGAGATCCTCAACAGGAGGAACTCACCAATGCCACCAAGGAGGATCAGCATGCGCCGAATTAAAGAGATACTGAGACTGAAATTCGAATTACATCTGGATAATCGCCAAATTGCCCGAAGCTGCAACATCCCGCACAGTACGGTTGGTAATTACCTGAGGCGGGCCGAAGCAGCGGGTTTGACCTGGCCCCTGCCGCCGGATATGAGCGACACGGATGTAGAAAGGCTTCTGTTCCCGACGGTTCCGGCGGATCGGAAAGTTCCGGTGCCGGATCTTGAAGCCATACATACTGCAGTACGGGAAGGAATCTTCGATTAAGGTATCCGGATCCGCCTGTTTCCCGGACTGAATAATCCAACTGCGCCTATT
>JAFGTD010000328.1 GCA_016934295.1 Acidobacteriota bacterium | reverse complement strand
TTCCGGCATATCAAACGCCATAGCCTGGATGGAACCTGCAAAGAAGCCGTTCCCTGTACCCATGAACTTTCCGTTCCAGTTTTGCGTGGGCAGCCAGAGCTCCATTTTAATCAGGGAGTCGGAACTGGGCCGGAGATCGAGCTGAACCCGGCAATAGGCCGGCAAATTTGCCTGGGGCGCGCCTCTTCCAAACATTCCGGCTTTTGGAGGCGGGCCTTCGGCTACGGCAGCGGCGCCTGTGATTGTGGCATCGGCAAGCTTGAGATCCGTCAGATTTTCGCATGGCGTCGCGGCCATGGCGGCGCCCAGAAACAATAATGCAATTCCGTTTAACATAGCGACCTCCCGGCAAAAGGCAAGAAAACTGCCTCAATTTTGCCTCACGTTATCACATAAATTGAGCCGGGTTCCATGCGGAAATTAGCGTACATAGAATGCGTATTAAATAGTCGGAAAGGCTTTCGGGCACCAAGCGGGAAGTGCTAAAATTTTTCTATCGGTTAAGGCGCAACTCATCTCACATTTTTTAGCCCCGAATGAACTATTTCTGCGGTCGACGAGACTATAGGATTGAAAGGAAAGGGGTTTCTGCCGGTGAAAACAATATTTTTGTTTATAGTCGCGTTTGTGCTGGCGGTCGCTGCCTGCGGCTGTTCGGACGGCGGTCAAACCGGCTATAATAACTCAACGCAGAATTATACTCCCGGCCAGGAACCTGTCGATCTTCTGCGAATATGGGACAGCAATCGGTAGGAGCCGGCTTCGTCGAGCTTGACGGGAACTGCCGGCCCCGGGATTTTTAGTACCGGCTAAACCCACGGCCTCTGGCCGTGCGACCCTGGAAGGCTCAGCCGTTCCGGCGAACGTTGATGGTAAAAGCGCATCGGGGGTCGGGGTCGGAATCGGGTTCGCTATCGACATCGGGGATCTGCATATACGTTTGAAAAAGCAGATTCTCTACTTTGCGATCGATTCCGATACCTTGCCCCGCTGTGCGGGGCAAGTCAAAGCCGCGCCTTCTAGGCGTGGTCGGCAGCATGTTGGATAAAACCCCGGCCGAAACGGCCGCGCGCTCCGTCCCGGGCGCTTTCAGCGTTACAGACAATCTGAGGATTGGGTAGTAATATATATCTATTCCAACGGGATGCTCATTATGCGGATTCTACTGGTTGAGGACGATGTAAAAATAGCATCTTTCATCCATAAAGGCCTTAAAGCCGCAGGATATGCCGTGGACCAGGCTGCCGACGGAGAAAGAGGCCTGCATATGGCTTTAAACGAGCCCTACGACACGGCTATAATCGACCTGATGCTGCCGAAGCTGGATGGCTTGTCCATCATTGAAAGAATGCGAAAAGAGAAGATCCGGACTCCGGTTATTATCCTGAGCGCGAAGGGATCCGTGGACGACCGGGTTCAGGGGCTCCAGGCGGGCAGCGACGACTATCTCGTCAAACCGTTCGCCTTTTCCGAACTTCTTGCCCGTGTGCAGGCGCTCATTCGGAGAGCGAGCGGCCTATCCGAACCGACAAGCCTCCATGTGTCCGATCTGTCCATGAATCTCATTACAAGGGAGGTGATGCGGGGCGATAAGGCAATCGAGCTCCAGCCGATCGAGTTCTCGCTTCTGGAGTATCTCATGCGCAACGCGGGCCGGATTGTATCGAAAACGATGATCATGGAGCATGTGTGGGATTACAATTTCGATCCCCAGACCAATGTGGTGGAGTCCAGGATCTGCAGGCTGAGAGACAAAATAGACAGGCGGAGCGACAGTAAGTTGATACATACGGTGCGGGGAGTGGGCTATGTCCTTAGGGAAACGCCTTAGACTGCCGAAAACACTGGCTTTCCGCCTGACGCTCTGGTACGCGGTGATCTTCACCGTTACCTCCTGCATCGCCTTCTTCCTGTTTTATTCCCGCATCACCTCACTCACCATGGAGCGAACCGACCGGGATCTTCTGGATCAGGTGGATCGGTTTTCCGTGCTTCTTGCTTCGAGAGGAACCGATTCGGTCGCGGACTCCGCGGTCATTGAAGCGGAGGCGGCAGCGGCGGGAGTCAAGAAAGTCTTCTTCCGTTTCCTCTCCGTAAACGGCCAGGTTTTTTCTTCATCCAACATGTCCTACTGGAAAGATATAGATATTGACGAATCGGCGATAAGGGCCCTGTTTCGCGAAGAGAATCCCGTGTTTCAAACGATCTCCATCGCCGGCCGCAGGGAGAAAGTCAGAATTCTCTATGCCCGGCTCAGTCCCGGCATCATCATGCAGGTCGGCCAGGCCATGGAGAGTTACTCGCGCTTCCTCGATGTCTTTCAAAGAGTTTTCATCGCAACGATGGCGTTTCTGATCGCTCTGTCTGCATGCGTCGGCTGGTTCATGGCCCGGAGAGCGGTTTCCGGAATCAAAGCCGTCACTCGAACGGCGCGGAAAATATCGGGAGGCGTTCTCGAAGAGCGCGTTCCGGTCATGGCGCGAGACTACGAGATAGACCAGCTTGCCATAACCTTCAACGGCATGCTCGATCGCATAGAGGCGCTGGTCGCGGAGATTAAGGAGATGAGCGATAATATCGCCCACGACCTGAGAAGCCCGATCGCCGGGATCCGGGGGGTTGCCGAGGTAACCCTTACAAGCGGTAAAACCCTGGGCGAGTACGAAGATATGGCCGCCGGCACTATTGAGGAATGCGATCGTCTCCTCGATATGATCAACACGATGCTGATGATTTCAAAAACGGAATCGGGCGCTTTTAAATTATCCGGTGAAGATATCGATATTTCCGGTCTGATTCGGCAGGCATGCGAACTCTTCGGTCCCACGGCTGAAGACAGGAAAGTTGATCTCAACTGTGATGTTCCGGATGGAATCCGACTGACGGGCGACACCTCGATGATTCAGCGATTGATCTCCAACCTGCTCGACAATGCCGTCAAATATACGCCGTCCGGCGGGGCGGTGCGTCTTGCCGTTTCAGAGAATGCAACTCAGGTGGTCGTTTCGGTTAAAGACACCGGGATCGGCATCTCCTCCACCGAACTGCCCCACATCTTTGAACGGTTTTACCGATGCGATCGAAGCCGCGCCCAGGCGGGCATCGGCCTGGGACTCAGCCTGGCCATGGCGATTGCCCGCGCCCATGGCGGGGATATTACCGCAACCAGTGCGCCCGATCGGGGAAGCACGTTCACCGTTGTCCTGCCGAAATCCCTGTCCCGTAAATCCTGAGGAATGCGGGTTGTCGATTCCCGACTTCGACCCTCAGCTATCTTTGTGTCCACAACATTACCTATTTGTAATCTTCCGGTCATCTTGCCGTTAACTTCGGATTTTAAATTTAATCCAGTGACAATGACCGGGATTCGGTTTCCGGACACAAGGAGGAATAGAATGGGTAAAAGAAAACATTTCAGAAAAAGCATTATCACGATTGCGCTGGCAATCGCCGTGCTCGGGATCGGATACAGTATGGCAACGGCGGCAAAATCATCGCAACAGTCGGCGGTTTCGATGGTGCCGGATCAGGCGGTTCCGATGGCGCCGGATCAGGCGGTTCCGATGGTCCCGGCAAATTTCAGCGACCTTGCGGAAAGGGTGAAGCCCGGAGTCGTAAACGTCCAGGTGGTCAAAAAGGCGCAGAATGCCGGTTTTGCGTTCCCCAATTTACCGGGGATTCCTTTTGGAGACGACAGCCCTTTCGGACGTTTCTTTGAGAGCAATCCGCCGATGGACCGGCAACAGGAAGGTACGGGTTCCGGTTTTATCATCGACGTCGATGGGCACATCATCACCAATAACCATGTGGTGGAAGGTGCGGAGCGGATCACCGTAAAACTGGCAAACGGGGAAGAGTACGAAGCCGATGTGGTCGGCCGGGATCCGAAGACGGACCTGGCTCTTCTCAAAATTGACGGTGCCGGGGATCTGCATGCCTTGAACCTGGGCGATTCGGAAGATTTGAAGGTCGGAAGCTGGGTCGTTGCCGTCGGAAGCCCTTTCGGTTTGGAGCAGACGGTGACCCAGGGAATCGTCAGCGGAAAAGGAAGGGTGATCGGTTCGGGGCCCTACGACGATTTCATTCAGACGGACGCTTCGATTAATCCGGGCAACAGCGGAGGCCCGCTCATCAATATGAACGGGGAAGTCGTCGGCATCAACACCGCCATCTATCCAAGCGGTCAGGGGATCGGGTTCGCGATTCCGATCGATATGGCCAAAAACATCGTCCCGCAGCTTGAGGAAAAGGGATCCGTAACCAGGGGATGGCTGGGTGTAAGCATTCAGGCGATAACGCCGGCTCTTGAGAAATCATTCGGTCTCGATAACAAAGAGGGCGTTCTTGTTGCGAATGTATCGCAGGGAAGCCCCGCGGATAAAGCCGGAATCGAGCGGGGGGACGTGATTACCCGTTTCGACGGCAAAGAAGTTGCCGGGCCGAATGAACTGTCGCGTATCGTTGCATCCACGCCTGTCGGGAAGACGGTGGACCTCACTCTGGTGAGGGATGGAAAGGCGGTTGCGCGCACGGTCCGGTTGGGAGAAATGGAGGAGACAGGAGAACCGGCTCAAGTGCCGTCGAGGAAGACACTGGGACTTGCGGTGCAGGAACTTACCCCTGAAATCGCCCGGGAACTGGGAGTGCCTGGCCAAACAGGAGTTGTGGTCAGCCGTGTCGAACCGGGAAGCCCGGCTGAGGAAGCCGGCATCCGGAGAGGCGACGTCATCCGGGAAGTGAACCGGAAACCGGTGAAAGACGTGGAGGATTTCAGTCAAAAAATTGATCAGTCCAAAAGCCGGGATCATATCCTTATGCTGGTTCAGAGAGGCCAAAACACTCTCTTCGCAGCCGTAACTCCCAAATAAAAAGTGTAACACCCCATCGGTGGATACTCCGGTATCCACCGATGGATTCCGCTTTTCCCCTTCCTGCCTGTATTTCCCTTCGACGATGTTTCTGTAACCTGAAATTTTATTCTGGCTGATTGAGAATTCAATTGCCAATTAGCCAAATAAACGATATAGTTGCTGCATGATTCCTCGATCCGTTGAAAAAGTGCTCCCTTCACTGATATCGGGATATCCGGTGATCACAATTACCGGGCCGCGCCAATCCGGCAAGACGACGCTGTCCAGAGAGTTCTTTGCCTCAAAGCCTTACGTATCCTTTGAAAATCCCGATACGCGGGAGGAAGCGCAAAGCGATCCGAGGTCGTTTCTGGAAAGATACAGGGACGGAGCTGTTTTTGATGAGGTACAAAGGCTTCCGGAATTGCTGTCATATCTCCAGCAAATTGTTGACGAGGGTCCGAAATCCTGCAGATTTGTGCTGACAGGCTCACAGCAATTCGGATTGAATTCAAAAATTACCCAGAGCCTGGCCGGCCGCACTGCTCTGATTCATCTTCTGCCGTTTTCGTATGAGGAGCTGTATTCATTCCATGATAAAAATCCCTCCATGGAATCGGCGCTCTTCACCGGATTGTATCCGCCGATCCATGACAGAGGACTGGATCCTCAAAAATGGTACGCCGATTATGTCCAGACTTATATTGAGCGGGACATCCGGTCAATATTAAATGTCCGGGATCTTTCGCTCTTCCAATTGTTTCTGAAAATGTGCGCCGCGCGCTGCGGCTGTCTTATTAACCTTTCAGGGATAGCATCCGATTGCGGCATCACCCATAACACGGCGAAGGAGTGGATTTCCATTCTGGAAGCCGGCTATATCGTGTTCAGAGTAGTGCCGTATTTCAACAATCTCGGTAAGCGCCTGGTAAAAACGCCGAAGCTTTATTTTTATGACACGGGACTTGCGACCTATTTACTGGGAATAAAGGCTCCGGAACAACTGGCCGTTCATCCGCACCGTGGGGCAATTTTTGAAACATTTATTGCCGCTGAAATCATGAAAAGCGCATTCCACAGTGCCGAGCCCCCATCTCTCTATTTCTGGAGGGATCGTTCGGGAAACGAAATCGATTTTATAATCGACCGGGGATCCGACCTGTTGCCGATAGAAGCAAAATCGGGAAGAACCGTTGCATCAGACTGGTTCGACGGATTAAAAAACTGGCGCGCATTTGCACGGGATCGTGCGAAACAGGCCGTGCTGATTTACGGCGGAGATGAAACCTATTCCCGCGAAGGCACAACTGTTACAAGCTGGCGCAAGGCAGGGCAGTTACAGAAACAGTAGAGGAAAGACGCGCTCATCATCCCGGCTCCATTGCATGCTTTAATCCGTCATAGAAGTCCGCATAAAATAGTGACATTAATACAGTTTTTAACTTTATTAGTCACAATATTAGGCGGGACTTAATAATGGCCGAATTGCCGGTGATGGTTGAAAGGAAGTGGAATAATCCCGACAGGGAGCGCATTTGCGGAACCCAACGTTTATTCTTCCCGTCGGCCCATGAGACTAAAAACGCTTGAACGTAAGTGGAGGTGGAAATGCATCCCCTTGGATACTGTCGTTCGCATCACGTCTCTTCCCCGGGCAGGATTGCCGCAGCGATGCTGCTTGTAAGCCTTTTCCTGTGCTCCGGCTGCTTCATGCTGCATAAGCAATTCAAAAAATCCGTTAATCCGCTCAGCGGCACCATCACCCTTAAAGGAGTTTCGGAAGAGATAATCATCCGGCGGGACTCCCTGGGAATCCCCTTTGTCGAGGCGCGGAACGAGGACGACCTTTTCTTCGCCTCGGGCTATGTCGCGGCGGAAGACCGCCTCTGGCAAATGGTCATGATGTCCATGCTCGCCCAGGGACGGCTCGCCGAGATCACCGGCAGGGACATGTTCAAGATGGACCTCTTCATGCGGACGCTCGACACGAAGAAGTATGTCGAAGCAGCCTTGCAGGAAATGAGCCCCCGGGCTCTCAGGGTCCTGGAGAGTTATTCCCGCGGGGTCAACGCGTACCTGGAGAGCCACCCGAACCTTCCCGCCGAGTTTGTGCTCACGAAATACCGCCCGGCGAAGTGGACGCCCGAGGACACGCTCCACGTCTTCTGCATGCTGAACCTGGATGTCTCGGTCAACATGGTTGAGGAACTGAACTTTCTCATTCTCGCCGAAAAGCTGGGCTACGAAAAGGCGGCCTGGCTGTTCCCCGTGTATGCCGACGAGGCCATAGCCTTTGATGAAGCGGCCAAGCTGAAGGAAATCCCCGCGGACCGCCTGGTGAAGTTCAAGGCGGCCTTCAACGATCTTCGCAGGGAAATGAAAAACAGACTTCCCATGGGCATTCCGGCGTCGAACAACTGGGCTCTCTCCGGAGAAAAAACAGCCGGCGGCAAGTCTATTGTTGAAAACGACACGCACCTCATGCTCATGATTCCCAATTCATGGATGCTCCTGCACCTGAAATGCCCCACCTACGAGGCGGCGGGCGTCACGCTCCCGGGCGTGCCCTTCATTACCCTCGGCTATAACGGCCGCGTCGCCTGGGGCGCGAGCATGGTCATGGCCGACAGCCAGGACATCTTCATCGAAAAAATAAGGACCGACGGGGGCGTCATCCAATACCTGGACAAGGACCGATGGCTCCCCGTGACGGAACGCAGGGAGCAGTTCGCGATCAAGGGGAAAAAGCCGGTTGAGGCCACCATTCTTGAAACCCGGCACGGACCGCTGCTGAACAACGCCCTGAAGAACGTTCCCTTCCCTCCGGTGATGCTGGTGCAGCCGCTCCCCATGACTTCGGACTACGGCATTGCCCTCAGTTGGGCGGTGGAGAAGATGGGGCAGACAGTTGGAGCATTTTACGACCTGGGCAGGGCCCGCAACGTGACCGAGGCCCGGAAGGCCGCTCAGTCTGTCGAGGCCATATACCTGAATCTCGTCTTTGGCGACGAGGACTCGATCGCGTGGCAGGTTACCGGCGCCTTTCCCCTGCGCGCGAAAGGAACGGGCATGCTCCCGTCGCCCGGCTGGACCGGGGATTATGACTGGACGGGCTTTCTGGATCCCGATCACCGCCCCTCCTCGGTCGATCCCTCCGAGGGATTCCTCGTTACCGCCAACAACCGCACCGTGCCCGGGAACTTCCCCTATCGCCTTACGAGTTCCTGGTTTCACTCCGACAGGCGGGACCGCATCGCGGCCGTCCTTGAAAAGATGGACGAAGCCGGCATGGAGGACATGATCGATCTTCAGGGAGAGTATTTTTCACTCATGGCGGAAAAGGTGCAGGCACTGCTCTTTTCCGAACCGCTGCATGGCTCGCTGACGGCCAGGATTAACGGATGGCGGGACAAAAAGGAAAAATCGCGCGCTCTCGAGGCGTTGCAATATCTCGGGCCGGACCGCTTCGATGCCGTCATGGCGCCTGAGAGTGCCGGCGCCGCCGTCATGGGCGCCTTCATGCACACGGTCACGCGCTCAACTTTCCTCGATGAGCTGGGCGGAGACGAGAGCCTCTGCTGGGAGGCTTTTCTGGACGCCAACATGATGTCCTACCCGGCGCCCGAGGATCACCTTCTCTTCAGGCCCGAATCCCCCTTCTGGGACAACACCGCTACCCGGGAACCGGAGTCGCGCGAAGATATTATCGCCGAGGCGCTCGAGAAGGCGGTCCGTCTGCTTGAGAAAGAGATCGGCCGGGATCGGGAAAAATGGCAGTGGGGAAAGATACACACCTATCGCTGGCAGCACGAGTTCACTAAAGAAACGATCTTCTTTCATTCCTACTTCAACCGGGGGCCGTATCCGGCCGGCGGCGATGCGCATTCCGTTAATGTGTCCGGTTTTGCATGGGGCGAGAATTTCGACGCCGTCGTCATTCCCGCCATGCGCATGATTGTGGATTTCAGCCTGCAGGAGCCCATGTCGGTTGTGACCGTGCCGGGACAGTCCGGGAATCCCTCGAGTTCCCATTACAGCGACATGATTCCGCTGTTTCTAAACAGAAAGGGGCGCCCGATGCCATTCCGGCAGGAGAACATTGAGGATCAGTATCGCAATGTATTTCGGATTGTTCCAAAACCGGAAATGCCGTCAGGCGGGTGAACCGCACTCCATCGAAGAAACAAAATGGTTGGGGATAATAGCCTCTTCGATAGCCTGAATCATATTGGAATGGATCTTTTGCGAAGCATAGTGTAAAATTTAGTTCTACTCTCGGACAATACCATTTCTCTTGCCCCCCAGTAGCGGCCAGCCCTATAAACCCGTCCACCGATGGTCGTAAGGGCCACGGATTTTTTGTGTATAAATCTTTAAAGAAATAGTCCTACCTCCGACGTTTTGGAAGGAGACCGGTAAATGCCAAAGGAACTTGTTCTAAAGCTGAGATATCTTGGCTCAATCCCCCAGGTCGGATATATCGAATACGGGTTTCGAATTACAGAGAAGGACAGGAATTTTCGACAGATAGTCCTGACGATAGAGGACGCTTTTTTCCAGAGAAAGGATTTGAAGTTTCAGGAAGCGCCCGACCTTTGCTATCAGAAAGTCCTCGCGGATTTAAACGACGAAAGACCCGACTCGGGCATCCCCGCCTGTATTCCGGTGACCGCTTTGGACATCGCTCATTACAG
Source organism: Acidobacteriota bacterium (assembly GCA_016934295.1). GTDB lineage: Bacteria > Acidobacteriota > UBA6911 > UBA6911 > UBA6911 > UBA6911. Next base: position 1,773 of record JAFGTD010000328.1, on the reverse strand, counting down.
AGACTTGCACCCGACCGCCAGATCGCGAAAAACTCTTAAGGAAATTAGATCGTCTCACCGAACGGATTCGGAATCGCATCGTGTGAACGAACTTCGCGCCGGGAATATTCCGGAACCCCAATCCCCTGAGTCCTCGGGAGCAGGCAATTAAATAATGGTCTAACTCTTAACATAACCAACAACCGATGCCTGCAACAGGCATCCATATCGTGGAGAAATAGTATGGCTTTTAAAGATGGAAGATACGAAAGAGGTCCGAGAGAGATGCATAAGGCTATCTGTGCCGATTGTAAAAAGGAGTGCGAAGTCCCTTTCAAGCCTAGAGAAGATCGTCCGGTGTATTGCAGGGACTGTTTTCCCAAGCACAAAGATTTCGGTCGCTAAAAGAGGGTTTATTACCTGGCCGGGAGCTCGTCTGATAATTGGGATCAACGTCCAAATTCTCTAACCGGCTCCCGGATGAGGATTCAACAATCAAATCCCCCGGGCCGTATAGGGATTGTCAATTCAACGCATAACCGGTTACCATAGCCTCAATACCCGGATACACTAACATTCTTGATGCCTGTATGTTGTAGTTATGGATATTCATAATCCCTTAACTTGACAATACACCTATGCCCACTTAAGAGGCCTGCATGCAGGCTATCGGTTTTGACTTCGGGTCCGTTTATACCAAGGCAGTGCTCCTTGACGCCGACGGGAACATCGATCTTACGTGCTATGCCAAGAAGGGGATCGACGACCGGAAGGGCATCGACGAATTCTTCAGGGAGGTGGAACTCCGGATGCCCGGTGTGCGCCTGCATGCCGGGGCGGCGGGAATCGAGGCAGGCTCGCGCGGGGGTCTTCTTCCGGTGAATGCCATCGTCGCGATCGCGGAGGGCATCGGACGGCTGCACCCGGGAGCCGGGAGCACCATTGAGATCGGCGGTCACACCTCAAAGTTCATCGTCTTCGGCGATGGCAGCGCCGTGAGAGATTTCTCGACCAACGATGCCTGCGCCGCGGGGACCGGTTCGTTCCTAGAGCAGCAGGCGCGCCGCCTCAACATCGACATCGGCGAACTTTCGCGGTTGTCGACGGCCGCGGCGAGAGGTGCGACCATCGCGGGGCGCTGCTCGGTCTTTGCCAAATCCGACATGATCCACCTTCAGCAACGGGGCGCCTCAATCGAGGAGATCTGTTACGGACTTTGTTCGGCCATCGCCCGGAACGCACTTGCGACACTTCTGCACGGACGGGAACCGCTCACACCGTTAGTGATTGCGGGCGGCTGCGCTCGCAACGAGGGGATCCTGCGGGCATTTACGGAGATGCTTGCCGGCAGCATCGGGTGCGAGCCGGTGCGGTCTGCCTGCCCGGGGCTCGAGGGAGCGGCCGGCGCGGCGCTGGTCGCATCCACACAGGGCAGCGAAGTTCTTGATCTCGAAGACATACGCCGATGCGTTTCGGCCGTAGTCTCGTCGACGGGCGGGAGGCATGCAACACTCAAGCGGCTTGGGCCATGCCGCGAGAGTGGCCGCAAAGAGGAGCCGGCTGGAGCCTTTGGCGCACCGCTGGAGGGATGGCTCGGTATAGACGTCGGGTCGGTGAGCACCGACTTCGTGCTCCTTGGCTGCGACAACACGGTCGTTTCATCGGTGTATCTCCCTACCCGCGGCCGTCCGGTCGACGTATTGCGCCAGGGGCTCGATATACTGCGCGAGCGCTTCCGCGGTGGACTGGAGATCCTCGGTTGCGGCGCAACCGGAAGCGGGCGGTACCTCGCCG
>JAFGTD010000327.1 GCA_016934295.1 Acidobacteriota bacterium | reverse complement strand
CGCAGACTTTGATTTTGCGTCAATGCCGACAGGTCGTTGCGGAAAACATGAAAGACGGGAAACAACCCGATCGCCAGGGATGTCAAAGTCGCGATTACGGCGGCGAATGCAAGCAATCGACCATTAAGTGTAAAGGGCAACGAATTTGGAATAAGCTGTGAGGAATAGACGTTGATTATCTCAATGATGCCTGTTGCCAACACAATTCCAATTGCAGCGCCGAGCCATGTCAAAAGAAAGCTTTCGACAAGTAATTGGCGCACGATCGCCCTGCGCCCGGAACCGAGGGCAATACGGACGGCCATTTCTCCCTGCCTGGCATTGGTTCGTGCGAGCAGCAGGTTTGCAATATTGACGCACCCGATTAACAGCACAAACAATGCCGCTCCCTGAAACAGATAAAGTTTAAAGCGTAATTCCGGATCGACCCTGCTGGATTGGAGCGTATCCATGCTGATAAAGATTTTGTTACGGTCCATGGTTTCCTGAAGAGACCTGGATGCGTTATCAAAAGCCTGCCGTTGGAGCGCCGTCATCTGTCCCGTCGCGGCGCCGATGGTTGCGTCCGGTTTCAGCCGTCCCAATAAGGTATGTGAGGACTGAAATCGGTTGGAGATGTTCAACCGCGGATGAGGGATAATAAACCGCGGCTGGGCATCAAACGACTCTAAAGTTTTGGGTGCTACACCAATAACCGTGAAAACACCTTCAACAACCGTGTCAGCACCGCCCTCAACCTGGATTGAGCGGCCGATGACCCCGGGATCTCCCTGGAAATAGGATTCCCAGAATGATTGTGTCAATATGACCTCTTTTGTATCGGTGAACAGGTCATTCTCTATTGGATCGGAGAACATGCTGTTATACACGCTGCTATCTTTTGTAAAAAATAATCGGCCAAGTACAGGATCCAGGTCAAGCACGTCGAATATTTCCGGCGTCACAACGGCGCCTGCGGAGCGCATGGCATCATCCCCTATAACCAGATTGAATTTTTTAGTCTGCCACACCGCAAGATAGGATAATGCATCCACATTCTGTTTAAAATCCCCAAACTGTAGAATATTGCTTTTCCTATGATCCGTACCATAACAAGAGTAAATTTCGAAAATTCGATCGGAGTCATGGAACGACAGTGGTTTGAATATGAGTGCATCCAGCATGGAATAGATGGCCGTATTCGCTCCGATGCAGAGCGCCAGAGTGATGATGGCCGCCAGGGAAAATCCGGGATTCTTGCGAAACATCCGAATCCCGTAGCGGGCGTCCCGCATAAGAGCTTCAATCCATGAAATCGATCCCGCTTCACGATACGCTTCCCTGGTCTGATCCATGCCGCCAAGTGCGATATGCGCATGACGCCGCGCCTCTTCGGGGCTCATTCCATTTTTCAGGTTATCTTCAATCCGCATCTCCAGGTGTAACTCCAATTCGTCCTGAAGCTGCTTATCCATCTTGTTGCGTTGAAAAAGCGCGATACAGCGGGAAAGAAAATCACGGATCCTGCTTTTCATGATGTTCTCCACGTCCTATTCATTTAAGGCGAACGCATTCCATTAAGCCGCTTCCTGTTCTTTTAGACGTCCATCGAAGAGATGAACGATCCGATCCGCATGACGCGTATAGCGCGGATCATGCGTGACCATGCAAATAGTGGCGCCCTGCTGGTGCAGATCATTCAGAAGCTCTATGACGGCTTCTCCATTTTGCGAATCAAGGTTTCCCGTCGGCTCGTCCGCCAGGAGGATCAGAGGATTTCCTCCCAGCGCCCTGGCAACCGCTACACGCTGTTGCTGGCCTCCCGACAACTGGCTGGGCAGATGTTTGGCACGATGCGCCATGCCTACCCTTTCAAGCACCTCATGAACCCGGTTCTTCCTTTCGGTTTTGCCCATTCCCCGATAGGTGAGGGGCAGCTCCACATTTTCGTAAACCGTAAGATCCCCGATCAGATTGAAGCTCTGGAATATAAAACCGATTTCCCTGTTCCTGATTTTTGCCCTTTGGGCATGTCCGAGCTGTTGAACCGGTTCGTCATTGAGCGTATAGGCGCCCTTCGTAGGCGAGTCCAATAATCCCAAAATGGAAAGCAGCGTGGATTTACCACAGCCGGAAGGCCCGGCTATCGACAGGTATTCCCCCCGCTGGATATCGAGAGTGACATCGGAAAGAGCATGGGTTTCCACTTCGTCCGTATAGAAGACTTTGCTGATATTCTCCAGGCGAATCAGCGGTCTCTCAGGATCATTCATGATTTCTCCTTCTGCTGCTAAAAAGTTGGAATCCGTTATCTGACGATTAATCAATACAGCCTAATTCAACCGGATACGGTCAAATCCATCCTGGGCCGCCATATCCGAGAGAATGACTTTATCTCCGGGGCTCAGGCCATCGCGAATCTCGATGCTGTTCACCGAGGTGCGACCCAGTTGTACAATTATCCGGACCGCATGTTTTTCATCCGGTTCAAGCTTGAACAGGCTGACGCTTGTTTCGGCCGATCCCCGCACGGGGCGCCCGACGTAGACAATATCCGTCAGGTTTTCCAGAACAATTGTGCCGTCGACAGTCTGGTCGGGACGGGCTCCTTTGGGCAGATCACCCTCCAGCGCGACATCGACGGTGACTGTGCCGTCCGCCACCGCGGGATCGATTCGTGCAACCCTCCCGGGAATAATGCCGCTGCGTGTATCAATGGACGCTTCCTGTCCAATCTGAATGTCTTTTGCCTGGGTCTCGGCTATTTTCAATTCAGCCTTGAGTCGTGTCGGATCGGCCACACGGGCCAGATTGGCGCCCGGTCCCACCTGCTCTCCAAGCTGAACCGGCAGGAGCTGAAGCACACCGGACACTCCTGCCCGCACTTTCAACTGGTCAAGCTGACTTTTCCTGAGTTCGTAAAATGCTCGCGACTGGCTGATTCTTGTTTCCTTAGCTTCAAGCTGTAATTCGATCGACTTTCTGAAAATATCGAGCCTTTTTCTCTCGATTTCCAGCCGGTTCGCGAGCTGTTCAGCCGCCGCCTTTTCCACCTTCAGGTTTAGTTCGGGGTAGAGTCCCTGTCGGCTCAGTTCGGCATTCGCCTCGGCCCTTAAAAGCGCCTGCTTGTAGTCCGCTTCAATTGAGGCAACCGTTGCTTCCTGGCCAAGCCGCTGGCTTTCAAGGTTCACTTCAAGATCGGAGTATGACTTTTGGGCCGCTTTCCAGTCCCATTCCGCATTCAGAGTTTCCTGTTCGAGCCGTGGGTTGCTCAATTCGAGAAGGATGGTATCGGGAAACACCTGCGCACCGGGTTCTACCAGCTTTCGTTCAACCCTGCCTTCGGTAACAGCTGTTATCCAGCGAGTATCCTCAGGCACAAGAGAACCTAATCCCCGGACCTGCCGCAGCATAGAGCCTCTCTTCACAACATCGATCCAAAGTGAATCACGCTCGACGCTGGGAGCTGCCGGCTGCAACCGGCTTACATACCAACCGGAACCGCCGATCGCTGCAGCTGCAATGCAGGCAATAAGGATTCCTTTTAATAAGCGTCGTCGTGCAACACCTTTTCGCTGGATATCCATTTCAAGTCCTGTATGGTAAATGCCAAACGAATTTTAAAAAGCGCCATCGAGCACCCTGTTAATAATTGCCGACATCTGTTCCCAGTTACGGGTTTCCTTTTCCAGCCGTTTGAGCCCACTTTTTGTGATCGAGTAATAGCGGGCCTTGCGGTTGTTTTCCGTGGTTCCCCATTTGGATTTGACCCAACCGCCGTTTTCGAGCCGCATGAGAGCCGGATACAGCGTCCCCTGGTTCAGATGCAGAACTTCCTGTGACACCTGTTCTATGCGGCGGGCAATATCATACCCATGCTGCGGGCCAAGAGCCTGCAGCGTCCTGAGCACAAGAAGATCCAATGTTCCATACATCACTTCGGATTTTGATTGTGGCATTTGAAGTCTCCATTTGGCTGTCTACTGGGAAAATACTTCTCTTCTATTTGACTGTCAAGTGGAATTTCGAATAAAGCTTTTCCCGTTCAAGCCAAAACGATCCATCAAAATTAAAAAGTAATTTATTATGCGGATATTTTCTATTGACCATGGATGCGGATTATGCCTTAATCCTAGACAATCTAGGAGACAGAAATCATGACAAAAGCTGAAGCCGACCTTCTCCAGGGGACTCTGGATCTGCTTATTCTCAAAACGATTGCGCTGGAGCCCATGCATGGCTATGGGGTGTCTTTGCGTATACAACAGATTTCCCGGAATGCATTGCGGGTTCAACAGGGCTCTTTGTATCCCGCCCTCTATCGTCTGGAAAAACAGCGCCTGATTTCATTTGATTGGGGCATATCGGAAAATGGCCGCAAGGCGAAATTTTATAGATTGACTAAAACAGGGAGACGAAGGCTCGAATCCGAAACCGAAAGCTGGGATCGTCTGTCGGGAGCTGTAAACCGCATTCTCCGGACAACATAAGGAGGTTCCTTATGAAATTACTATCCCGAATGATGGCATGGTTTCGTAATTGCAATGGAAAGAACCGCTTTGAAGGCGAAATGGATGAAGAGCTGCAATTCCATCTCGAATCCATGGCCGCGGAAAACATCCGTAATGGAATGACTCCTGAGGATGCCCGGCGCAGGGCTAAGATTGAGTTTGGTGGCATGGATCAGATTAAGGAAGGCTGTCGCGATACGCGATGGACTCGATGGATGGATCAATTATGGCAGGATCTGCGTTTCGGAATTCGCATGATGCGCAAGTCTCCGCAATTGACGGTCGTTGCGGTTCTGGCCCTAGCGCTTGGCATTGGTGCCAATAGCGCCATTTTCAGTGCCGTGAACGGCATACTACTAAAGCCGCTGCCGTATCCCGATCCTTCAAGGCTTGTGACCATTCATCGGAAACAGATAGCCCATGCCATCACGCCTGCAGAGTTGCATGTGATTCGGGATCAATGCACCGCACTGGAACGTATCGCTACCTACAGTAGCCGCGGAGGTCACCTGGTCACGGGAGGAACGGGACCCAGGCAAGTCATGGCTGGCTACGTTTCCGGCGATTTCTTCCCCATAATGGGAGTCAGGCCCCTTCTCGGAAGACCCATCATTCCCGAAGACACACAACCAGGGAATGAGCATGTAGCGGTCCTGAGCCATGGCCTCTGGATGGAGCAGTTCGGCGGGGACACCGACATTGTCGGGAAAAGCATTTCAGTGAATCGGTCGCCCTATGTCGTCATTGGTGTAATGCCAAGAGAATTCGGCGCAGGCATTTCCATTTCTTATGAGGTGGGCAGTTACGACGGGAGTTTCAGCGCGATGTGGGTTCCACAGGTTCCACTATCAGAGGGCGACCGTAATTCCGGATATTCCCAAATCGTTGCGCGGTTAAAACAAGATGCAACGCTTACACAGGCAAATGCCCAGCTACAGCCGATGTCCGAAAGTTTCGCCGCGGAATATCCGGCAATCTATAGGGAATATCCCGACTTGGCGGAAGAGTCCAAACTGTACGCACGAAGTCTGGATCTGGTCTTTATACCCGGAGTGCGAACCAGACTGTGGATTCTCTTCGGCGCCGTTGGATTCGTGTTGCTCTTGGCTTGTGTGAATGTCGCGTCTCTTCTGGTAGCCCGGATATGGATCCGCGAGAAAGAGTTGGGCATTCGCAAGGCGCTTGGAGCGACACGACGGCGCATCCTTCGGCAGTTCCTGACTGAAAGCCTGCTGCTCGCCCTTCTTGGAGGCGGGATGGGCCTGTTTCTTTCCTTTTTAGGAACGCATCTGCTGCGCGGGATCGCGCCACCATACACTCCGCGGGTGGATTTCATCCAGCTTGACGGTAATGTTCTGTGGTTCACATTGGGAGTTTCGCTTCTTGCAACCATTATAATCGGTCTGGCTCCGGCATTTCAGGCATGGTCCAAGGGCGCGGGCAGTATGATGAAAGGCGGCCAAAAAGGAGCGCTCATCGAAACATCGATGAAACGGCCGCATCCCCTTCGAAACGCGCTTATTGTTCTGGAAGTGTTGCTCGCCTTCATCCTGGTGGCGGGCGGCAGTCTGATGGTGCGCAGCTTCTCCAAACTTATGAGCGTAAACACCGGAATTCAGCCGGGTCCCGTTCTTACATTGCGGGTACGTTTTTCCGATCTGGTCGCGCAGGAGGCCGAAGGGACACAGCGCCTAATTGTTGCCCGACAGGTGCTCGATGGAATCCGGTCGATTCCCGGGGTACAACGTGCCGCTCTTTCAGTCGGGGGGCCGATCAGCGGAGGTGGTGTGATCAACAAACTTGGCCCCGTCGCGCCTTACCCCGGTTTAGGATACATCGGTCTCTATATCGAAGGGCTGGAGGGGGATCAGCTTTCCATCGTGCGGCAGATTTGGGAACGCAAAATTACTCCGGAATTTTTTGACGCACTTGGAATCCGGATTCTGAGGGGACGCTCGTTTAACGCAGAGGATTCAACCAATCCTGTAGCTGTTGTCAGCGAGGATTTGGCCCGCAGATGCATACCGGGGGATCCGCTGGGAAAACAATTCAGTATATACGAGGGAGAAGACGGAAGTCATCAGTGGATGGAAGTCCTTGGTGTCGTGAACAATGTCCGGGATCACACTGTCGTGAAATCCCCGGATCCGGTGTTTTATACACCACTCACCTTTATCCCTAGTTTTGAATTCGGAATCAGCGTGAAAACCTCCGGAAATCCCATGCTCCATTTCCCGGCAATCAAAGATGTGGTTTGGTCCGCTGACCGGGAGGCGGAGATAACGAATGTCCGGACGCTGGATCAGATCCTTGACAGATCCGTCGCTGAATCCAGATTCCAGACCATGCTTGTGGGCTTGCTGGGTATCTTCGGATTGATTCTTGCGGTGATAGGGATTTATGGTGTGATCTCCTATTCCGTCATTCATAGGACGCATGAGATAGGGGTGCGGATGGCGCTGGGCGCCCGGCGGAGAGACGTCATGTACCTGATACTGAAAGAAGGGATGTTGCTCGCAATTGTCGGCATCGCGCTCGGTATAGGAGGAGCCCTGGGATTGACAAGAGTGCTGCGAAGCATGCTCTTTGAGATCGAGCCGACGGATCCGGGGACATTTATCGGCGTAGCAATTGTACTGACAATTGCTTCCCTTGCCGCCTGCTACATTCCCGCGCGACGAGCCACGAAGGTGGATCCTATGGTGACGTTACGACATGAGTAGCAATTTCCCCTACTCATATAGATACATTAGAAGCATTCCAGTCAGGAATATTCGAAATTAAATCTTTCAGTTCTGCACGATTAATAAGAGGCATCTTGGGACGATCTTGAGGAACCGAGTGCTGTGTACGGGGTAACTTCTACCCTTGTACAGCAGTGATGTCCGGGTTAAAATTACACATATGAATTCTTTCCAACTAAGAAATTAGTTTGTTTGATGCTCTATAACTACCTGGGCCGAGCGGAGGAAACTATAATCGTATCTATCGGCCCTGAATACCTGAGTGGAATTTCGGCTTTGGTGGCGGTTAACCGCCGAGGAGGTAATAGTGGATTACACAAGCATTCATCCGTCGAGCGCCCACCAGGCGCATCTAATTGACCTGCATCTATGGCGCGGCGCACCCCAGAACCTCAACGAGTCCCGCCCTATCGAGATCCTCGTGAACCATGGCTACATCGTGGGTTTCTGTCCGGATCGCCTGCAACCGGCATGGTCAGCCTATCGGGTCGCTCACGCCGAAGACGATGTCGACTACGACCGCCCCTTGTCTTACTACGACGACATGCGGCTGCCTGACGAGTATCGGATCGGTCGGAAAACATTCGGGAAGATCGGCGGAATTCAACTCAATGTGGGGCACATGACGCCCAACGAAGTCATCAACCGGCAGTTCGGACGTCTCGCGCAGATGGAGACGTTCCTCATGTCGAACATGAGCCCGCAATACGCATCGCTCAACAGCGGCGTATGGCTCAAGCTCGAAACAGCGATCCGCGAAATCAGGGACGAGCAGGGGAAGGATCACGTATGGGCCATTGTGGGGCCGGTGTTCGGCGAAGAGCCTGCCTCTATCAACCGAGGGACCGACAAGTACCTGCCAATTCCGGACAAGTACTTCTGTGTGATCGTCGACCCGCACACCTACCCCTATGACACACTTTCGAAGGCACACATCGACTGCTTCATCATCCCGCAGGATGCCCCTCGCGAGACAAACCCGGAGGACTATCCTGCAACCCTTGAGGAGATTGAGGAGGTCACTAACCTGAAGTTCTTCGCCTCGTGGGGCCGCGAGCTTGCGCTCGGAACGGCGGCTTCGAGCGAGGATGCTATACCGAGTGAGAGCCGCCTGATGAAGATCCTCCATGGGAAGCGCGCCGAGGCGGAGGCGTTAGCGGTTGGCGAAGTGGCCCTCGACAAAATCGACAGCATCGAGGGTCTCATCGAAGCACTAAAGACCGAGGCTGCCCGGATTCAGGTCCAAGGGCGCGCACTCACGGATGAGGAACTGGCGCGCCTGAACACGATCCAGCACACCATCTCTTGGCTAATCCGCGCCAGCAAAATCCTCACCCCCCAGCCGCCTGAGCCACCCCCATCGCCCACTCTGATCACCTACAAGATTGTTTCGGATATGGGAGGCAAACTCAAGCAGGGGGCGCGGACGGCGTGCAACTTCTGGAACCGCTTCGTGCAGCCGAAGCACTCCACCATCATTCGGCTTGGGATCTTCACCCAGAACAGCTACACTATCGCCCGCGCCTACCAGCCCTATTGGGGGGATGATGGGACGCGCTACGGCCGCGTTGAATTCAACACAAAATACCTTGCAGGATTCACGGCGGACGAGATCGCCGGGACGATCATCCACGAGATCGGGCACACGCTCGGGATAGGTTGGGACGAGTGGCACGGCCTCTACAACAGGGAGACCGGTCTCTTCACACCCGAGGCGGTGGGCAAGTTGGGCACGCTGCAACAAATGGAGGTAGAACGGGAAGGCGATTCCGGGACGGCTTACTCGCACTGGGACGAGCTCCGATTCGACAAAGAGCTGATGACCGGCTACCAGGACAAGTGCGAGCACGTTCTTCCCGTGACTATCGACCTGATGGAGATCTTGGGTCATACCGTAAACGAGCGGCTGGAGGTAAAGACCCCACTCGCCAACCTACTGCAAGAGGCAGCCAACATGATCTTCTTCCGGCAGGACGAAGCCCGCTTCCTCAATCTTGAGTACTTCGAGAAGACCGACATCTTGGAAAGGATTCCCCACAAGCCGCCGTCCGATGTGGGTTAGAAGGGTGTTGTCGTAACGGTTGTGAGATTATCTCAAGCCTTTTCCCACGCATGAGACATTCCGGCAAGCAATGGTAAACAGTCGGATTGTCCCACATGGGCAAAGAAGACGAGTTCCTGTAGATTATCTTGGTATTTACTATTACGTTATTTGCGGATGCGAGAATTGCATAAACCACCACCGTTTTTAAAACTAAAAGATTAGGCGATAAAAAAGCACATCACCCCATACTATTTTTACCAGCACCTAAAAAATCCCTCTTTCAGGCGGAGCTACACAGGCAGGAATAAATCATGCAATACGGATAATTCCGAAACTGTAAGTCTTTTAGAATAAATGGTGAGCCGTGAAGGAATCGAACCTTCAACCTACTGATTAAGAGTCAGTTGCTCTGCCAATTGAGCTAACGGCCCACTCTTTTCCTGCGGTTTGTCATCCTATCCGAAGCATAAAATCCCGATAAAACAACGCCCATGAGGGTAACATGCCCGGACGCTGTTGTGAAGGCGGATTTTTCTATTCCAAGGAGCATTCCGGTTCTCATGGAGCCGATTCCGGTAGCGATCGCAACTACGCATGAGAAATCCGAAGCAGATCTCGCCCTTAGCGGCAAACTCCTATAAACAATGCAATTCCGCTGGGCATCCGGCGGACTACTTTACCGGATACGGGGGCGGCGGGGGAATTTTCACCGGGGCTTCCTCTAATTCCTCCAGGATCACTTCGATGGCCTTGTTCAGCTGCTGGTCCACCCCTTCGAATTCTTTCGCGGGATCGTTGTCCACGACAATATCCGGGGCTACGCCGACCCCCTCCATAATCCATTCCGTGCCTGCCAGATCGTAACGGGAAAATTCGGGCCGCATCAGGAATCCCCCGTCGACGATCGGCAGGGTCCCTCTAATTCCCACAACGCCGCCCCATGTCCGCTTGCCGATCAGCTTGCCCATATTGTAGTGCCGGAATCGATAGGCGAATATGTCTCCGTCTGAAGCCGAAAACTCGTCAATAAGGGCAACTTTCGGTCCCGCCAGCAGCCCGCCGGGATCGAATTCCGGAGCTACATTGCGCGCGATACCGATCATGGCCGCCTCGCGGCGGAGGCGCTCGATCAGAATCGGCGAAACGTTCCCCCCCCCATTGCTGCGCACGTCGACAATCAACGCTTCCTTGCGCAACTGGGGATAGAAGTAGCGGACGAACTCATTCATCCCCTGGGTCTGCATATCGGGAATATGTATATAGCCCACCCGTCCGTCCGTAGCCCGGCTGATCTTCTCAATGTTGCCCTGCACCCACTCGTAATAGTAAAGCGGGGTCTCGTCGCCGATCGGGACCACAACCGTTTCCCGGCTCCCCTCTTCCGACGGTACGGAATTCAGTTTAAGCCGGACCTGTTTGCCGACGGTATCGACCAGGGATTCATAGATGTCCTGCATCCCGTCGGTCGGCTCTCCGTTCACGGCAAGGATAAAATCGCCTTCGCTCGCATCCACGCCGATGGCGGTCAGG
>JAFGTD010000326.1 GCA_016934295.1 Acidobacteriota bacterium | reverse complement strand
GAATTGGCCTTTTTCATACAATTCATAGGGATCGCCCGGAATTACATAACCATCGGCCACGGGCCAGAAACGGGCGCCGCCGGCCGCTTCCTGGATCTGTTCAGCCGGCAGGGCCCGCGCAGCCTTGATATCGGAGGTGCCGAGCTTCTTCAGGAAGCTTTCGCCGTCCGACTCCGCCAGCTTCAATGCCGGCACATTCTGCCCGGCTCCATCTGCAATCCTTGGCGGGGCAAAAGAACCGCCGCTTTCGGAAATTGCGCGCTGGAACAGCCCTTTGGCGGACGGCGCGGCAGCAAGCATGCCGACGGCAATTCCTCCCGCGGACTCGCCGAAAATCGTGACACGTGAAGGATCGCCTCCGAATCGGGCGATATTATCCTTGACCCACTGGAGACCGGCGATCATATCCTGAATTCCGTAAGCGCCCGATCCCCTGCCGCTTTCACGGCTGAGTTCGGGGTGCGCCATGAAACCGAAAACACCGAGCCGATAGGCGACGCTTACAAGGACCACACCTTTTTGGGCGAATTTTGTTCCATCAAACATCGGAGCGCCCGTCATCCCGCCGACAAAGGCGCCGCCGTGAATCCATATCATTACCGGCCGCTTTTCATCGGCGGCTTTCGCTGCCGTCCATACGTTCAGGTATAGGCAGTCTTCACTGACACCCACCGAAGTTCCCATCATCCTGGACATACCTGCGTCCTGCATGCAACCGGAAGCGTAGGTATCGGCTTCCCGAACTCCGGTCCATGCCTTTGAGGGCTGTGGTGCCTTCCAGCGCAGATCGCCCACCGGAGGCGCCGCGAAGGGAATCCCTTTGAACGAAGACACAGTATCGGCAACGACTCCCTGCAGTTGCCCACCAGTCGTCTTTACATACCGTATCTGCGAAAGCGCGAAAGGTGCGATCGTTAAAATGATCGCTATAAAAATTCCAACAATCCGAATCTTCCTCATGATTGCCCTCCAATACGGAGATTACATTTAAGGATTCTGCTGCGTAACAAAAACCGTCCTTGTAATTGTCGATTATGCGCCGGATCGTTTACGGCCATTCCGCATCGTTTCGCTGCCTGAAACAGGAATCTCAGCAGAACCGATTTCTCCGATAAAACTGACTTGTAGCTGCCGTAATATACGCAACTAATACCGGCCGTATTCTTCAATGGATTTCAGCATATTCCGGAAGTCTTTTATCTGCACGTTGTCCGGCATCTTGACAACGATTATGAGGCCGCCATTTCGGCCGCTTTTATCGATAAGGTCCTTGAGGAAAGACTCCAGCTGGCTGAGCGACCACAGCTTGCACTGATTCGGGCAACGGACTAACAGACTGGTATGGTTTCCCAGAATTTCCTTTGCCCGGACGGCATCCGCAGCCTCCACCGAAGCCAGTATTTTCCCTTTTGGCAGTTCCCGCATGCATTCCAGTCTGTCGCCAAATTTTGATTCAAAAAACGGCACCGGCACGTAGCCCAGGTCCACGTGGGTTTGCAGAGACTTTTTCAGCCCGGGCCAGTAAAATTTTTTAAATTGGGCATCGGACATAAAGACAGGATCGCCCCTCCAGAGCGGCATGGCGACTCTCTGAGGATAATCCCGGTGCGCTGGATCGGCGGGTATTGCATGGGCAATGCGTCTTTCCAGGATCGCATCACAAGTCCCAAGCAGCTTGTCAGGCTGGCGGTACATATCCAGCATGGAGCCTCTCATGCCCCGCAGGAAGCTCGTAACGGTATCAAACGGCGCGCCGCCTACCCCGCCGGGGGCGAAAGTAGCGAATGGAGGGAACCCCAGTTGGGCCAGCTCTTCGGAAGTATTGCCTATAGTGTTGCGAAACTCCTCTACATGTCTTCCGGCATCAGCCAAACGTTTGGCCATTTCGAGAAATTCCGGGCTGGCAAACAGCGGCGTCAAGTATTCTAGCCCCATGAACATACTGTCCATGGGAGGCAATTTCGCCAGGGGGGCCAAGGTTCCGTATATACGGGGAAGGTAGCGGCGAATCATAAAATCGGTAGGGTCGTTCAGGAAGATATCGTACTCGTCCGCCTTCATGTACTCCCTTTCGACGAACTGGTAATCGTAGCCCGCCGGTTTCGGTCCGCCTGGCCATATACAATTCCGGATATCCAGTTCGGTCATTGCGGCCCCACAGGCCGGGAATCCGGGCTCACCCATATCGGGTTCCAGTTCCACGGCCATTTTTCGCATCGTTCGTTTGAGGGTGATGTGGTCATAATAAGCGGCCGATTTGGGAATTCCTGAATACCTGTGCGGCTCAACCAGAACCATAAAAGGTACCCGGTCCGGTACTTTTAATTCTATTACGTCCTTGACCCGTTTGGCTCTCTCCGAGTAAAGCTGCTCGACAGTCTTTCCGGTTCGGTCCTCAATCCGCCTTTTAAGGAGCAAATTTTCTTCCTGGTATTGCTTAATTTCAGCTATGGGTATCATGCCTGCTAACCTCTTGATGGAAGCGGCAAATTAACCGCCCGTAATCGCCGGTATCTGTACAATCTCAATAAACTCCTGGTTCCTGTATTTTTCCTGGCTCACTATTTTCACAAGTTCTTCATAAGAGCGTACTTCCTGCGCATCAACCACCACGATTCTGTCGGTAAAATCAATAAGATATCTGGCGTCTTCCAGTTCACATACATCCTCACCCGGAACTCCGAAAAACTTGACCAATAGCTTGGGCATCTATACTTATTGTCCTCCTTGTTCTGTTCAGTACCGGACGTTATCACAGGCCAGTATTGCTCTCTTGACCAAGGTCTTGGCTATTTGGATCTTGAACTTGTTATATGGAAGCGGCACGGCATCAGAAACGGCCGCAGCTCCGGCAGCCTCGGCATTGACCTCGTCGATAGGCTTACCTTTGATGATATTTTCGGCTTTTGTTGCCCGATAAGGATTGTTATACACGGCATTCAAGCAAATCCTGGCGGATCTGACGACTCCATTCCTGCTTGTTATGGCTGCCGCGCAATTGACGATAGGAAAGTCTATCGATTTCCGCATGGCGAACTTGAGGAAAGAGCTCTTAATGCCGGCCGCCGGCCTGGGTATCCGGATCTCGATTATTATTTCGTCGTTTTCAAGGGCAGTCGGTTTCAATCCTTTATCCGCAACCCAGAACTTTTCCGCTTTTATATTTCTTTTTGTCGTCACTATCGTGGCATTCAGAACAACCAATGCCGGTGCGATATCCGACGGATTGACTCCGTCACATCCGCAATTGAAACATCTCCCGGCTTCCGTCTCAACGGCTTTTAATTCCGACCCCATTGCATCTTCCTTATCCAAGCCATACTCGGACATGGATCGCTCCGGTATCCTGACCCGGCTGGACCGTTCCAGGCAGTCGTCACTGCATCGGGTCAAGTGTTCCACCTTCTTCGGGTCCTGCAAAGCGCTCTTTCCTCCCAGATATCGGTTGATCGCCTCGGCGGCCCGTCGTCCGGATGCCAAGGCGGCCACCACGGAAAGAGGACCGGAAATCGTAGCATCCCCCCCGGCAAACACTTTGGCCGCGCTGGTAGCCTGTGTGTCCGGATCAATTGCAATCAGGCCTTTGTCCATATCCAGGTGCGTTTCCGCATAGGATAAATTGGGTTTCTGCCCGGTCGCCAGAATTATCAGGTCAGCCTCTACAGTGTCTTTAACCGATCGATCATATGTGGGAGCGAATCGATGCTCGCTGTCAAAGACTGAAGTGCATCGGATCAATTCCATTCCGGAAATCTTGCCTTTGGCTTTTAAAACACGCGAAGGTCCCCGGGAAGGTATCAGCCTTATCCCTTCTTTTCCTGCCTGCTCCACTTCTCCGGGTAAGGCGGGCATCTCGTCGCGGGACTCCAGGCAGGCCACGGTTACTTCCGGAGCCCCCACCCGCAGGGCGGAAGTCGCTACATCCATGGCGACGCTGCCTCCACCGATCACCAGCACTTTCCGGGCTTTTATCCTTCTCAGACCGCGGTTGATCTTTTCCAGAAAATCCAGGCCCCTGTGAAGCAATCTTTCATTCGGAATTCCCAGACCGGAGGATTCCCAGGCGCCGGTCGCGCAAAAAACGGCGTTATATCTTTTCTGCAGATCCTCCAGAGTGGTGTCCTCGCCGACATTAACACCGAACTTGAATTGCACCCCGCTGTTTTCAATGGCCTGAATCTGCCTGCTTACCACGTCCTTGGGCAGTCTGTGTGACGGGATGCCGTAAGTGAGAACGCCTCCGGCTTTTTCCCTGGCTTCAAAAACGGTCACGCGATAGCCGAGTTTTCTGAGGTAATAGGCGGCGGATAGGCCTGCCGGTCCGGATCCTATGACGGCCACTCTCTTTTTGCTTTCCCGCCGGGGAGCCCGATACAGGCTACCGGCATGATTGAGAGCGTAGTCTCCAACGAAACGTTCGATAGACCGTATCGAGAGGGCTTCGTCCAATTCTCTCCGATTGCAATTTTGTTCGCAAATATGCGGGCAGATCCTGCCCGTGACAGCGGGCATCGGATTGGAACTTAACAGTATTCGTGCGGCCTCGGCGAGGTTGTTGTCCCGGATGCTGCTCAGGTAAGAGGGAATATCGTTGCCTGCCGGACAATTAGCCGAGCATGGGGGAAGCGCGACCCTGGAGGCTCCAAAGATGGAATGGTATCGATTGTCTCCGATGACGGCGTGGCACATAGCCCCTCCCTTGCGGATGCAGTCAAACCGGTTATCCTCCTTCCGGAAATACCAGCAACGGATAAGCTGGCAGAGATTGCCGCCGATCGTGCCCATGGCCCGAACATGCGGTGAAGCAGTTCTACGGGCCGCCTCCGCCAGTGCTGCATACCGTTTCCGGACGGTCAGGCTTCCGGCAATATCCTCCAGCCGGGTCAACGCACCGATTTTGAGAGCGCCGTTTTCTTCCTTGATATAATCCAGTCCGGGAATCGCCTTCAGATTGACCAGGACCTCAGGGTAGTCGTGAAGCACCTCAAACCTCATGGTACCGACCAGATCGGTTCCTCCGGCGAGGATCCAGGCTTTATCTCCATATTGACGCAGAATCGAGACCGCATCATCCAGGCTGGCAGCGTTGATATGCTCGAATTTCATTAAGCTCTTCATTGGAATTTCCTCTCAGGGTTTGTACATGGTATTCATGCACAGACCCTTATGCTTTTCCCAACGCCTTGAGGACTCTCTCCGGTGTGACCGGTGTCTCCTCAATCCATTTGCCGATTGCATTATAAACAGCGGGGACCAATAGGGCTGCAGCCGTAGCCGCCTTGCCGGCCTCACTGCAGCCGTAGAGCCCATAGGCGCTCCACCCCACATGTGTTTCCACGATGGGAGCTTCAATGGAACCCATATCCAGTATAGTCAACATCGGATAGCCGAGCAGGTTGTCGTTCAGCTTGGCCCCGGTACGCGGATCATAGTAGATAGCCTCGGTTGCTGAGACGCCTACGCCGGAATAGGCCCCGCCGAGAAGCTGCTGATCGTTCACATCGGGATTCAGCGACTGTCCAACATCGTAAGGATGAGCCAGCCTGGTTACCTCAACCTGTCCGGTTTCAGTGTCAACCTCGACCTCCACGAAAACACCCTGTCGGCCCATGCTGTAAGGTTCCTTCACCACGGGAGGTTCATCTGCGGTTTCGCCGACAAAGAAATCCCCGACTTCCGCATGCGATTCCAGGCCGCGCGGTCGAAAAGAAACGACTCTTTTTACCGGAATCCTGCTTTCCGGATGGGCTTTTTCAAAGACGAAACCGTCCTTAATATCCAGTTCCTCGATCTTTTTGCCCAGGAACGGAGAGACCGATGCCGGAACGTCGTCGCCATAATTAATGTTCGTGGCACCCAAACGAAATTTCACGGCATATTCCAGGATGAGTTTCCTCATTCTCCGGGCATTCATCACCAGGGCGTAAGTATTCAGGCTGGAGCCCATGGAACCCATAGGAGGAACGGCGTCAAAATAGAAATAATCTTTAAATTCTATCTTGACGTCTTCATAGCGCAGCCCCATTTCATCCGCTGCAATCTGGCAATATGTAGTAGGGGCGGACTGGCCGCAGTCGGTACGCCGGTAGAAAATGGTGGCAGTACCGTCTCTCGCCAGGGAGATGCCCGGAACGCCTCCCTTTCTGGCGCCGGTGTGCCAGCAACCCACCGCGTAAAAACCGACCCCATGCATCCTGCCATTGGGGAGCCTGCGTGTGCCGGGAGGGTGCCACTTCCGGTCCCAATCGAAAGCTTTCTTGCCCGCCTCGACAACTTCCTTCAAGCTGTCCCTGAGGGGCATTCCGTTAGGTTTTTTGATATGCTCGTCCAGCCAGGTCATATCATGCCCATGGGCGCCATCGTTGAGCAGCTGCACTTTTATCGGGTCCATGTTCAAATGAGCGGCGACTTTATTAATAACCATGTTCGAAAGAACACAGTTGGAGGCGCCGTCTTTCCAGCAGGACTCGTGGGCCTTACTCCAGTAACTGTGTACTTCGCGCATCAGGATATTGGGAGTTTTTATGGCGTCTACAAATTTGCTGGGCAGAGGGTGGCCGGCTATCTGGAGTGTGTCGATCTTAATCGACACGATTGTGCCGTCGTCATTAAATCCCACCTTAAAACGGTTTGTTCCGGTCTCGTAGCTGGTACCTTCCCAACTCATGGAATAATCGTCCACCACCCTGACCGGCCGCCCGGTTTTCCTGGCTGCAATGACTGCGTATCGTACCAGCTGAGCGACCAATCCCATGGCATTGCCGCCAAAGGTCGCCCCGTTATAGGGAGTATGGACCTTCACTTTTTTCGGCCGGCTTCTATCCTTTTTGAATACAGGCGCGGCAATGAAATTCACATCTGCTGGAATTCTTTGCCCGTGGTACCAGACTTCCATCTCTTCATCCCTCAACCAGGCCACTATACTTCCGGGCTCTACACCCGCCCAGACGTCATCCTCGATTTTGACCAACTTAAACTCGACGACATGGTCGGACGAGGCAAAGCCCTTCTCTACGTCACCAATCCTGTAGGTCACTGTGTCAGAGAAGACGTTGCTGTCGGGATTCCTTTCCGGGTGCAGGACAGGAGCCCCGGGTTTGGCAGCCTCCTCCGGATCCAGAATGAACGGCAATTGCTCCCATTCGATGCCTTCGCCAATCAGCTTTAAAGCCTGATCGCAGATCTCCTCAGATTCGGCGACCACCAGCGCCCCCAGCCTTACACCTTCAAAGTCGGCGATATCAGGAAGAATGTTCCGATACCAAAACCACGAGCGCCCGATTACGGGTCCGTAGGGGTCCGAGAAGTCGATATCCGGATCGTCATATCGGATCACGGCCCAGACTCCGGGAAGGGCCTCGGCTTTGCCGCTATCCATTTTTTTGATCCGGGCGTGTGCATAGGGAGAGCGCAATGTCTTCAAATACAGCATCCCCGGAAGGTAAACGTCGCTTGTATACACCGCTCTGCCGGATACTTTCTCGGGAGCTTCTTTGGGGCGCAAGCCTCGACGGCCGATATAGCCTCCTCTGGGAGGCCTCCAAAGCCATGGCCTATTTTCGTCTGGTTCTTCTGTCATATTATTTCTCACCCCTCAGCACTTGAGCTGCTTCCCGTATTGCCTTCACGTGCGCAGGATAGGTACCGCAACGACACAGGTTGCCGCCCAGAGCTTCTTTGATCTCCTCAACGGTTGGATTAGGATTGTGATCGAGCAGCGCCTTGGCTGTAACAAGGAATCCGGGAGTGCAGTAACCGCATTGGGCAGTCCAGTTCATGATGTAAGCTTCAATGAGAGGATGCCTGGCATCGGCGATACCTTCAGCGGTTTCGATCACAACCCCCCCGCAATCAGCCGCCAATGCCATGCAGGAAAGGGCTGGTCGGCCATCCATGATGACGGTGCACGACCCGCAGGCGCCGTATCCATTGCAAAAATCCTTCACGGACGTCAGCCCCAGCTTTTGCCGGAGAACATCCCGCAGAGTCCAATTGGGTTCTACCTGGAGACTACAAGGTCTTCCATTCACCGTCATATTCACCATTCTCGGGGTAGGAACAGCGCGCGTCCGCGTCTCGTCAACAGCCGGATGGGCAGCCGCGCCGGTGCGGACAACCGATTCAGAGGACCCGGCTTCGGATCTCCCGGCGGACTTTTGTTGTTTCTTGTTTCCTTGTGTAACCATATTTTGGCTCCTTGGCGACAGCCGGAAAGAATATAGCGATCTGTAACATTCGCCGGTTGTCTCCGGATGCATTATGCTTTTCCCAGCGCTTTAAGGACTCTTTCCGGCGTGACCGGTGTTTCCTCAATCCACTTGCCGATGGCGTTATAGACGGCGGGGACTAATATGGCTGCGGCTGTAGCTGCCTTGCCGGCCTCGCTGCAGCCGCAAAGTCCGTAGGCGCTCCAGCCAAGGTGCGTTTCCACGATTGGAGCTTCAATATCACCGACATCCAGTATGGTCAGCATAGGGTAGCCGAGCATGTTATCGTTCAGCCTGACTCCGGTGTGCGGATCATAAAAGATGGACTCAGTGGCGGAAACACCCACGCCCGAATAAGCGCCCCCGTAAAGCTGCCCGTCATTCACGTCGGGATTCAGCGACTGGCCGACGTCATAAGGATGGACCAGCCTGGTAACCTCAACCTGTCCGGTTTCGGTGTCGACCTCCACTTCCACGAAAACGCATTGTCGGACCATTGTGTATTTCTCCCGGACTTCTGGGAGTTCAGGAGGCTTATCGCCGACAAAGAAAGCTCCTCCTTCGGCCGCTGCCTCCAGTCCACGCGGCTGCAAAGACGTGACTTTCCCGACCGGCAGCCTGTTTTCCGGATTGGCTTTCTCAAAGATGATGCCGTCCCTGATGTCCAGTTCCTCAATCTTTTTGTCCCGGAAAGGGGCAAGTGCCGGCGGAATCGCATTTCCGTAAGTTCGCATTGCCTCAACGGGAGGGTTTACAACGTATTCCAGGAGAAGATTCTTCATTCTCCGCGCATTGACCACAAGACCGAAAGTATTGAAACTGGAACCCATGGAACCTGCGGGAGGAACGGCGTCGAAATAGAAGTAGTCTATGAACTCAATTTTAACATCCTCATAGCACAGCCCGATTTCGTCCGCCGCAATCTGGCAATACGTTGTGAGGGCAGACTGACCGCAGTCGGGGCGGCGATAGAAGACGGTGGCGGTTCCATCTCTGGCCATGGATATACCGGGAACGCCTCCCTTCATGGCTCCGGTATGCCAGCCGGCGACCGCGTAAAAACCGACGCCGTGCATCCGGCCGTTGGGGAGCTTGCGGGCGCCGGGCTGGTGCCACTTCCGGTTCCAATCGAAAGCTTTCTTGCCGGCTTCAACAACCTCCTTCAAGCTGTTTCTAAGCGGCATACCGTATGGCTTCTTGACGTGTTCGTCCAGCCAGGCCATATCCTGCCCTTTAGCGCCGTCATTGAGCAGCTGCACCTCTATAGGATCCATATTCAAACACGCAGCCACCTTATTGATTATCAGGTTGGCAAGAGTACAGTTAGCCGCACCGTCTTTCCAGCAGGACTCATGGGGCCGGCTCCAATAAGAATGTATTTCACGCACATAAACATTCGGTGTCTTTATAGTATCGATAAACTTGGACGTTATCGGGAGACCGTTTTTCTGGTAGATTTCAATCTTGATGGCTACAATGGTTCCATCACTATTGAAGCCTACTTTGTAACGGGCGATCCCGGTCTCAAAACTGTTGCCTTCCCAGCTCATGGCGTAATCGTCCACAACTTTGACCGGTCTCATGGTCTTCCTGGCTGCTATCGCCGCATACCGGGCTAAATGGCTGGCAAGCCCCATGGCGTTTCCGCCGAATGTGGCGCCATTGTAGGGTGTATGGGCTATCACTTTTTTCGGCCGCTTTTTATCGTTTTTGAACACGGGAGCGGATATGAAATTTACGTCTACCCCGATTCTTTGCCCGTGATACCAGAATTCCAGGTCGTCGCCGACCCATCGGACAACCATGCATCCGGGTTCCACGCCCGCCCAGACATCATCATCCTTCTTGATCTCGCTGAACTCGACCACATGATCGGATGAGGCGAACCCCTTCTCTACATCGCCCTGGTCGAGAATCACTGCGTCTTTCCAGATATTGTTTTTGGAATTTTTTTCCGGGTGCAGAAGGGGTGCATCGGTCTGGATTGCCTTTTCCGGGTCCAGAATAAAAGGCAAGGACTCCCACTCGATGCCTTCCCCCACCAATTTCAAAGCGAGGTCGCAGATTTCCTCGGTTTCGGCAACGACCAGGGCGCCCAACCTGACGCCCTGATAATCGGCGGTATCCGGAAGAATGGAATTCCGATGCCAAAACCACATGAAACCCAATACAGGCTGATACGGATCATTCAAATCGATATCCGGATCATCATACCGGATCACGGCCCATACGCCCGGCAGGGCTTCGGCTTTGCCGGTATCCATTTTCCTGATCCTGGCATGGGCATACGGAGAGCGGAATATTTTCACATACAACATCCCAGGAAGATACACATCATTGGCATAAACGGCTCTTCCGGTGACTTTCTCGGGAGCTTCTTTGGGGCGCAGGCCGCGACGGCCGATATAGCCGTCTTCGGGAGGTCTCCAAAGCCAGAGCCGATTCTCCTTCAATTCCTTTTCTTCATTCTTAGTGTTCGCAGTCATTTTGCATCGTTTCCATCCAAAACCCCGGATTAAAGCTGCAAAACCGACCTGCATTCAGCGTTAGGCATTGCGGCATTGATCTCCGGGTCGGAGTCGCCAGTATGCGGATGCGTGTTCTGCATCGATTTTCCTGTTATTTTGATTTTAAACCAAGCTTCACTATGATAAAAAAAGAATCCGTATCCTAGTACGTACACGTACAAAATGTAGCCTAGATATAAAGCAGTTTTTGTTGCTTGTCAACAAACCTGTAGCCGCAGATCAGAGAAGGAACGGGATCGCAAGGTTTTGGCGGGAACAAGGGCATGGCCCAATCGACATGAGCGATACATCTGCCGCCCGGGAATTCGGTTTGTCCGTGTATCCTCCTTAAGGTGCAAAAGCTGAAAGGTGAAAGCATTGCTTGATTTCGACGCCATAATTATCGGCGGAGGGCCCGCGGGACTCACGGCCGGTCTGTATCTAGGCCGCGCCGGGTACCGGGCTCTGCTCATTGATAAGGACGGTTTTGGCGGTAACATCAAGAACACGGAATGGATTGAGAATTATCCCGGTTTCGGCGCGGGCGTCGCAGGATCTCAACTCGCTTCCAAAATGATGACTCAAGCTCTCGATTCCGGCCTGCAGATGGAGATGGCGGAAGTCTCCGGAATCGAATCCTATTCGGAATCAAGATGTGTGCAGTTGATCGACGGGAGATATTTCACGGCTATAGCGCTGATTATTGCCAGCGGCTGCCGGCCCAGGAAACTGAATATACCCGGGGAGCGTGAACTGGAGGGTAAAGGCGTATTTGACTGCGCACTTTGCGACGGCGGCCGGTTTCAGGATAAAACAGTGGTCGTATGCGGCGGCGGAGACACCGGAGTCACCGAAGCTCTCTATATGGCCAAAATTGCCTCAAAAGTTTATCTGATTGAGGCCGAGACGACGATTTCCGCTTCGGCAATTCTCCAGGAAAGGGCCCGATCCAATAAAAAGATTAATCTCCGCTGCGCCGCTAAAGTGACTGCGATATCAGGCAATGGCAGGGTTGAAACCGTAGAGGTTCGGGACAGCGCGACGCGGGAGAAGGAGAGTTTAAAGGTTGACGGAGTGCTGATAGATGTGGGAATAGAGCCGAATACGGGATTTATCGGAAATCTCCTTTCGGTTGACAGCGAAGGGCGCGTTGTCGTGAATGAGAAGATGCAAACGAGCCTTCCTTTTATATTCGCGATAGGCGATATTAGAAGCAATTCACCGGGACAGGTAGCGACCGCGGTAGGAGATGGAGCGACGGCGGCAATTTCGGTTCAAAGGCTGCTTCAGCGACAACCGGATCCGCATGAATCCTGAGATACGTAAAGTGAACGAATTTATCGATGTATTGGATCCCACTGCCGAAACCACCGTTCGGCAGGAAAAAACGGCAACCGGTTTGGATGACCTGAACGGAAAGGTTATCGGTTTGGTGGACAACCGCAAGCCTAACTTCGATATCTTTCTGGAGAGAGTGGAGAAGGCGCTTTGTCAAAGATTCCAATTCGCAAAGGTTGTCCGACTTAAAAAAGGAGGGACGGGCGCTACGGTTCCCTTGACTCCCGAGGAAATGGGGCAGCTGGCTCCTGTGTGCGACGCGGTTGTTTATGGAATTTCCGATTGAGGCTCATGCACATCGTGGAGTATCCACGATTCAGCGGAACTGGAAAAGAAGGGAATCCCTACCGCTGTTATTTGCAGCGATGCATTTATCGCTTTGGCAAGGTCGATTTCGCGGTCCAAGGGAATATCGGCTCCGCGTTTGGTCGTAATTCCACACCCGCTCGCCGGTATTGCCCCGGCTGAAGTGCAAAAGAAAGCGGATGATGCGATTCATGCGATCGTTGCCATGCTTACGGATTCCACATCCGGTTCGGAGAATATCGATGGCGATTAAAATGATCGACTATGACGCATTAATATCCGGATCCATTGATATGCACCTTCATCCCGGCCCCGATGCTTTCAAGTGCCGGGTGGATGCACTGGAAGCGGCAAATCAGGCCAAACAGGCCGGGATGAAAGCCATTGTTTTAAAGAACCACTCCTACCCGACCGCGCCGATTGCGATGATGGTGAATCAATTGGTGCCGGACTTTACGGTCTTCGGCAGCGTCTGCCTGGATTATGAAATGGGAGGATTGAATGCGCGGGCGGTGGAGTATTCCGCCAGAGCAGGAGCGCGGGTGGTCTGGATGCCGACCTTTTCTTCCGCCAACTCGATAGACAAAATGAGAGGACTGGGCCTCCCCCTCGAAGGCGAAGGGTACTCTATCCTGGACGACAAAGGGCAGCTGGTGCCGGAGATCCATCAAATACTTCCCATCGTCAAGCAACACGACATGGTCCTGGCCAGCGGCCACATGTCGCCGGCCGAAACATTCGCCCTGGAAAAGGAAGCACGCAAGCTGGGGATAGACAAGTTCGTTGTCACTCATCCCCTGGACCATGAGTTCTTTTCACAGGCTTTCAGCAAACAGGATCTGGTGCTTCTTGCCAAAAATGGAGCATTCATCGAGTTCACCCTGATAGCGCTTCTTTCCTGGGAATTCCGACACGATCCCGCGGAGATGGTGGACGTAATCAAGACCGTGGGCGCAGAACAATGCATCATGTCGACGGACCTCGGGCAAATCTGGAACCCGCGTCCGGTCGAAGGCTTGAGGATGTTTATCGTTACGTTGGTCAAGTACGGTATCACTGAAGACGAAATCAACCTTATGACCAAAATAAATCCGGGTAAATTACTGGGACTGAGCGCCTGATTCGATTCGGAGGTTAATGCCTGGTGGGGGACTCTATCACGCTGGCATCCGGCAAATTCCGTATTGAAAATTCAGAAGAGGCGGTAAACAGCTTCTTTATAGAACGCGGGTGGAGCGACGGATTGCCGATCATCCCGCCGACCGAGGAGCGGGTAACGGGGATGTTGGCGTCTGTCGGACACAAAGATCCGCAGGATGTGGTGGCGATCCTGCCTCCCGGGATGGGAGCGGCCACGCTGGAAAAAATCGCCATAAACGCCGTAATGGCCGGATGCCTGCCCGATTATATGCCGGTGATTGTCTCGGCCTTGAAGGCCATGTCTGATGAGAGATTCAGCCTTCGAGGCGTGCAATCGACGACACATCCCTGCAGTCCGTTGGTTGTAGTCAATGGCCCCATCGCGCAGCGAATAGGACTGAACGGCAAGGGCAATGCCTTTGGTCCCGGCGTGAGAGCCAACGCTACCATCGGTCGCGCTCTGAGGCTGATCCTGATCAACGTAGGCGGGGCTGTTCCCGGCGAGATCGACAAATCCACTCAGGGGCAACCATCGAAATACACCTACTGCGTTGCTGAGAACGAAGAGGAAAATCCCTGGGAACCTTACCATGTTGAAAAGGGTTTTAAGGCTGAAGACAGCACTGTTACGGTTTTTGCCGCGGAGAATCCACACAATATAAACGAGCATACCAGCGTCACGGGCAAGGGCCTGCTGATGACCATTGCGGCCACAATGGCCACTCCCGGCAATAATAATGCGCATTTTTTTACCGGTGAACCCGTCCTGATGCTGTGCCCCGAACACGCGGCTACCATAGCCAAAGACGGATTTTCAAAAGAGCAGGTTAAGGAATTCCTTTTCCTTAATGCCCGGTTCTCATTGAAGAATTTATCCGAAGAAAATCTCCAGTACAGGAGGAAGTTTCCGGAAAAATACGGTGAATTCGCGGACGGCGAACCGGCCCCGATCGCCCGCAAAAACGATTTTGTCGTAATGGTGCTTGGCGGGCACGGGAAGCATTCGTGTTTCATCCCGACCTTCGGGAATAATTCGGTTACTGTATTGATCGATGCGTGACGGTCGAACGGACCGGTTCGGCATGAAGGGCATCGGCGATTTGCGCGTCACATCGCGGGTGTACGGGCAATGATATTAAAGGAGGAGAAATCAGCCATGGAATACACAAAGCCGGAAGCAAAGTCGTGGGCCAAACAGAACATGAAAGGCCTGGAAGTGCCGATCTTTCCTTCCTTTACTCCCGATCTGAAGGAACTGGATGAAGAAGGCATCCGTTTTGATGTCAATCATATTTACGCCAATGGTTTTACTTCGATAATGGCTGCGCCCGAAACATGCGGCATGACATTTGAGGAACGGAAGAAGTTCGTGGAAATAGTCTGCGATGAAGCCGGGGGCAAAATGCACAGTTCCGCAAGCGTTATGCAGGATACGGTCGAGGAGGATATCGAGATGCTGCGCCATATCGAAAATGCAGGCGGCACGCATGCCACGCTCGCCCATCCCGTGCAGTATTATCCCAGGTCGGAAGAAGACATTTTTCAGATGTACAAACAGATGTGCGACTCCACCGGCCTGGCAATAACCTTTTATCCCGGCCGGCTGCACACATGGCATTTTCACCCCAGCTATTTTCCTCCGGACGTGATGCGCCGGATCGCCGACATCCCCAATGTCGTGGCCATGAAAATCACCGGGGGAAGTTCCGTTGCGCTGACCATCCAGGCTTTCCGGCTCTGCGGGGATCGCATCCTCGTCAGTGATCCGATGCCGGACAGATGGTTTTTCACTATCCCGAAGTACGGGCAGCAATGGGCCGGCGCCGGCCCCTTTTATTGCATGCAGACTCCCGAGAATCCGCGCATCGTGAGGATATTTGACCTGTTGATAGAGGGTGAAATCGATAAGGCCATGGATATCTTCTGGGAGATGTCCCGGCCGGGCCCCCAGGGATCGCTGGCGGATTCCTATTTTCACACCGGCATCGTGACTGCCCTGACCGATAAATACGCCCACTGGTGCGCCGGGGGCAACGGCGGCACCGTCCGGCAGCCCACCGGCCGCCTGTACGATTATCAAAAGGATGCGATCAGAGGCGGTCTGAAGGCCCTGGGGATTATTCCGCGGGAGCCCGAGGAGGAATTTTACGTGGGCCGCGTAAACTACGCAAAGGGGTACAGGCTGAAAAAATATGAGGCTTGACGGAAAACCGGATATTCCTTCGCGCCGGCGCGCGTCATCCCTTCAACAAGGAGCTGTTTATGGAATTCACAAAATCGGAAGCAAAAGAATGGGCCAGAAAGAATTACCGCGGGCTGGACGGTGTCATTCAACCATCCTATTCGCCCGATCTCGAAAAACTGGATGAGGAAGGAGTCCGGTTCGATGTCAGGCACAATATTAATAAAGGCGTGTTCAGCGTATTCTGCGCGATCGAAGTCAGCCCTTTGAGCAGTGAAGAGCGCAGGCAGTTTGTGAAAATTGTCTGCGAGGAGGCCAAAGGCAAGGTCCTGGTATCCATGTTCGGAGCTCTCGACGATGCCGACCAATCGATAGAATTGCTCAATTATTTTGAGAGCGTAGGCGGAACCCATACTCTGTTGGGCTGGCCGGGTAATTTTTATGCCCGGTCGGAGGAGGATATCTATCGGACGACCAAAAAGATATGCGACTCGATCAACCTTGCCGTGGACCTCTGGCCCAAGCCTTTTTACGATTTCGGAAGATTCCATCCAAGCCTGTTCAATCCGGCGCTCATAGAGAGAATCTGTCAGATACCGAACGTTGTTGCAATAAAAGCATATCTGAGTGACGGCATTGGAAAGTGGGCGGATGTGCATCACCGTGTCGGAGATCAGGTATTGCTTCAGGCGGCGGAGATGGCGGAATGGCCTATTACTGTATCTAAATACCGGCAGCAGTGGGCGGGACCGGCCGACTACGTGATATTTGATAATGAGCAGGAGGAAAATCCGAGAATAGTCCGCATGTTCAATGCGTTCGCCGAAGGAGAGTTCTCCAGGGGCATGGAACTTTACTGGGAGCTGGCACCGATAACGCTGGGCGCCCGGGACGCGGCGTTTCAGTGCGGCTTGCTGGGTATGAAATACATGCAGTGGCTGACAGGCGGAAACGGCGGCATGTTCAGAAAACCGACTTCGTTCCTGTTCCAGCACTTCAAGGATGCTATGAGGGCTGGTCTGAAGGCGGCCGGCGTTACTCCGCGCGAGCCCGAGGAGGAGTTCTATGTGGGCCGGGTGAATTACTCGAAAGGAGTCCGGCCGAAATAATGCCGGGCCTTTATCGGAATTTCGACAGCCCTTGTGCTTTCTGTGTTGATCCGCATTTCTCACAGAGCTTCTCAATGGGCAACGGGACGTTGACGGCGGGAAAGATTGGAAAAATTGCCGGCAGGAGGATAAGGAGTGGCCACCGACACATTTCATCTAAGAGTCCTGAATCCTGCGGGGGTTGCGGATGGGGCGCCTCTGATGCCCAATGCGCCTCGACTTGAGAACCTGAACGGGAAGAAGATCGGTATCCTCAGAAACCGCGTGCCGGTTGGAAAGATATTCTATCCCTGCCTGGACAAAGCTCTAAAAAGCCGCATGCCGGGCGCCGAATTCCGTACCTGGGAAATGTCGGTGCTTGGGGATGCGGATGCCAGGGCGGCAAAGCTCAGGGAGGTTGCCGACAACAGTGACGGCGTGATAGTTGCGATGGGAATGTCGGGCGGCAGCACGACCAGAACGGCTCCGGATGCCGTCAGGATTGAGAAATCGGGAAAGCCGGTGGCATTCATAGTCACGAAATGTTTCAGATCCAATGCCCGCTTCCTCGCCAGGAGTGAAGGATTGGAAGATCTGGCTGTGGCTTCACTGGCTCTGGATTATGTGCCGCCTGTAAAGGAAATTGAAGAATTGGGCCTGGCCGGGAAAGTCGCGGACGAGGTTGTTGCAGCCTTGACGCAGTGGTCCGCGCAGCCTCCTGAAATACCGGCCGTAGCCGAAGCGAGTCTGGGCTTCAGCGGTAAGGATTTCTTCACGGCTCAGGAAGAGATGGAGCGCTTTTTCCTGAATCATGGCTGGAGCGACGGATTGCCCTTAATGCCGCCAACGGAAAAGGCCGTGGACAGAATGCTTGAAGGGACACCCTTGCCGCGTGAGCACACGATGGCCCGATTCCCTCCCGGCGGCATGAACGCCACCGTGGAAAAAATCGCCGTCAATGCGGTGATGGCCGGGTGCCTGCCGCAGCATATGCCTGTCATCCTGGCGGCAGTGGAAACGATAATCGATCCCCTGTTCGACCTGATTGGCGTACAGTGCACATCCGGTCAGGTGGCCCCTTTCTTTGTCGTCAGCGGGAAAAAGCTGATCGATGAACTGAATATTAACTACAGTTTTTGCGCCGTGGGCCCGGGGTGGAAAGCGAACGCCGCAATCGGACGGGCACTCAAGCTGATCATGATGAATCTGGGCCAAACCTGGCCCGGCATGAATGATATGAAAGCTTTCGGGAGCCCCTTCAGGTATTTCTCCCTGATAGGGGAGAATGAGGCGGCATACATGGGCGCCTGGGAGCCGTTGCGGGTAGCCGAGGGATTTTCCGATGATCAGCCGACTATCAGCGTGATGCCGGCCATGTCCTGGCAACCCGACCTGGTGTTGCCGACGCCGCCGTCTGTTGAAAACATTCTTTCCCATATAAGCCTCCAGGCAAAAGCGAAGTATGACCGCTATGCCCTGAACTGTATCTATAACAACCTGGTGCTTATTTCACCGACCGCGTTTGACGCTATCCGTCGGGAAGGCTTTTCCAGGAAGGAAATCCAGGAAAAGCTGTATGAGAAAATCCGGCTGCCGGGCAATGAGGTGTTCGATGGAAGAGAGTCGGTATTTTGCGGGTTGCCGGAATGGGTCATCGAGGAACATCGGAAAAATCCCGGTTTCCCGGTGCCGCTGCTTCTCAGTCCGGACAGCCTCAAAATATGCGTCACAGGCGGTCCGGGTCCGGACATGATTGCCTACATAGGCACCTGGGGGTACGGGCCTTCGCAATTTGTGACCAAGCCGATACATATTCCCGGGAACTGGCAAAGCCTTCTCGCCGAATATAAAGGATGGCAAAGCCCTACATTCAGATGAGGGAAACGGCATCCCGATGTATGGGAACGATGGCGGACAAAGAGAATCCGGGCGCTTGAAGTTATGAACCCGCAAGCTTCCCGGAGGGAGATCGATATTGAAAGAGATAGGATACAAGGTAGTCTGGCCTCTGGGGAAAAGGATTGCCGGGCCGGTGGCTCTGGCTCCCCGCGTTGCGAATCTATCCGGCAAAACTATCTGCGAATTGTCCGACTACGGTTTCAGGGCGGAGGAAATGTTTCCTCTCATCAGAACTTCGCTCTCCCGGCGATACCCGGAAGTGAAATTCATCGAATACGGTACTTTCGGCAACACGCATGGCCCCCAGGAGAACGAGATCATCGCCACACTGGCGGAGCAGCTTCGTCAGTACGGTTGTGACGCGGTTATATCCGGAGTCGGAGGTTGAGGCAGTTGCTCGCCCGCAGTTGCGCGTGCGGCCATCGTTGCCGAAAAAGCCGGCCTCCCTTCCGTATCGATTATCACCAGCGGTTTTATAAAACAAACGCGATCGGTCGGACAAAGCCTGGGAGTCCAGGATCTGCCGATCGCTGAATATCCGGGTGTGGTGGCCACGGACAGCGACGAAGAATTCCGTCAAAAAGTGACCGGGACACTGGTCGACAACATCATCCATGCATTTACCAGTAAACCGGCCGGTCAATCCGCCGGACTTCGGGAGCCGGAACCGGAGCAAATAGTCTTTCAGGGAACGCTGGATGAGGTGCAGGAGTTCTTTATCAGAAGGCAATGGACCGATGGTCTCCCGGTGATCCCGCCTACAATCGACAGGGTCGAAAAGTTTCTACAATGTACGGACCGACTCGGCAGTGAAGTCGTCGGGGCCCTGCTTCCCGAAAACCGTGAAGCCACGGTCTGGAACGTCGCCGTTAACGGGGTAATGGCGGGCTGCAGGCCGGAATACATGCCTGTTCTGCTGGCCGCGGTGGAGGCTGTTTCCGATCCTTTCTTCCGGATTGAGGATGCCGGGAGCACTCCCGGCTGGGAACCGCTGGTCATTCTGAATGGTCCCATAATAAAAGAGCTGAACGTCAATTACGAAACCGGCGTGATGCGGGTCGGCCGACAGGCGAATACAAGCATAGGCCGTTTTTTACGGCTGTTCATGGGGAATGTGGCCGGTTTTCGAATACCGCCCGGAACAACGGACAAGGCGACCATCGGCGACACTTTCAACGTGGCTCTGGCTGAAAATGAAGATGTATTGGCCGAACTTGGGTGGGAATCATTCAGCGTCGCCCGCGGGTTCAAGCCCGATGAGAATGTCGTCACTGTTCAGAGCGTAGTATATGCCACCGCTCCGATTGCCAGCGGAGGGGACAGGGCACGGGAACACCTGGATACTTTTGTGGAAGTATTCGGCGGAGCCATGTCCACCTGGACGCACATGGCGGTCAATTGGGGGAAATTTTTTCCTCTACTGGTAATCAGTCCGAGCATAGCGCGGGTGTTTGCGAAAGACGGGTTACAGAAAAAGGATGTCCAGCAGTATCTGTATGACAAATCCAAAGTGTCGGTTGAATCGATGGAGCGGCTTGCCTGGCAGGGAGGTTTCACCGGCTTCGACCCAAGGCGAATGGTGGAAGAAAAAATCATTTCACCCGTGTATTGCGAGTCGGACGATCCGAAAAGAATGGTGCCGGTTTTTCTGAAACCCGAATGGATCGGGATAGTAGTCAGTGGCGACTCCGGTCGGAATCGCAGCAGGGGATATGTCCAGAACCACGAGCAGGGCCCTCCGGTCAGCAGGCGTATCCAGTTGCCGGCAAATTGGAAGCAGATTCTGCAGGCCGGACAGCATTAACAAAACCTCCGCTTAAACCGGGAAGCGATTTGTGGAGGGCCGTTTTGGGCTTTTCGAAGTACGTACACGAATAGTAACACGTACAGAGTCGGTGTTATGGATGAGCAGTCATTCAGTAACTTGAAAATATTGGACCTGACGCAGGGTATTGCAGGCCCCTATTGCACCAAACTGTTCAGTTCCTTCGGCGCTGAAGTCATTAAAGTCGAGAAGCCGGACAAGGGAGATATCAGCCGGGAAATGGGCCCATTCCCAAATGATGCGCACAACCCTGAAAAGAGCGGCACCTTCTTTTATCTCAACACGAACAAAAAAAGCATAACAGCGGACCTCCGAAGTGAGAAAGGAATTGATATTTGTAAAAGGCTTTTAGGCGAAATGGATGTACTCGTGGAAAGTTACGCACCCGGCGGTCTGGCAAAACTGGGCTTGTCCGGGAAGGTATTGAAAGAAATTAATCCACGCCTGATTGTGACCTCGATATCGGCTTTCGGCAAAACCGGACCATACAGGAATTATAAGGCGAATAATCTCACGTCCTCGGCTCTGGGAGGAGCCATGCACCTCATGAGGCCGGGAACCCATCCTGAAAAAAGACCCGTAATCCAGGCAGGTTTCCAGGCTGAATATTCGACCGGACTGTTGAGTTATATAGCGACTGTGGCTGCGCTGATCGGAAGAGCCAACGGCGGCGGCGGGGCGTCGATCGATATGGCCATGATGGAGTGTGTCGCCGCCACTTTAATGGGGCATATTGCGGAATACTCATACCTGGGGTTCAGCAGAAGAACCAATCCCTTCGCCATCCACGGCTATCCTATAGGATATAGCGTTCCTTGCCGGGACGGATGGATCAGCCTTACCCCGGGCATAGGGGGCGCTCCGAATATCCCCTTATTGATCGGCAAACCGGAACTGCAGGACGATCCGCTGTTTACCAGAACACAGGCACGCATGGCCGAACCGGATAAATTCGACGGGCTGATAATTCCATGGCTCATGAATCACGACAAGTGGGATATTACGGCGGAGGCTCAGGAGCTGAGATTGGCGTTTACTCCCGTTTTAAGCGCTGGAGAGCTTTTTAAAGACCCGCAACTGGAAGCCAGAAAGTTCTTTGGTGCAACCGGGCATCCGGAGCTTGGCGATACGACCTGTCCCGGGTCGCCGGCAAAATTGAGCAAAACTCCGTGGAAATCGGGAAGGGCTCCGTTGCTGGGAGAACACAATCAGGAAATCTTCGGCAAATACCGCTGCGCGGAAATAAATTGCGTAAAGGCGACAGGCGGGAATCGTCCTGCGGCAAAAAAGAAAGCGGCGGGCAAATTATTGAATGGAATAAGAATTCTCGACCTGACAATGGTTTTTGCCGGGCCGGTCGCGACGAAAATACTGGCTGAACTGGGGGCTGAGGTCGTCAAGATAGAATCATGGCAGCGTGCGGATGTATTCACGCGCGCCAATGTATATCCCGAGAATACGCCCGGCAGCGATCCCTGGAACCGCGGCTGCCTGTTTCACAGCCTGAATGCGGGCAAGCGGGGAATTTCCCTTAATCTGGGATCGGAAAAAGGTCGCGAGATCTTCAAGCGGCTGGCGAAAATAAGTGACGCCGTTATCGAAAACTTTTCTCCGAGGGTCATGGAAAACTGGGGACTGAATTATGAACGTTTAAGGAAAGTCAATCCGCGATTGATCATGACTTCAATCAGCGGACTGGGACATTACGGGCCCCTCAGGGATTACTACATGTACGTACCGGGCATGGAAGGAATGAGCGGCATGTCGCATAACACAGGCTACCCGGATGAGCCGCCACTGCTTTCCGGCTGCGCCTATGGGGACTGGGTCGCAGGCGCCAATGCCGCCATGGCCCTGATTACCGCCTTATTCCACCAGAAGACTACGGGCAAAGGGCAGTACGTCGACATTTCCGGTCGGGAAGCCGCCGTCTGCCATATCGGCGATATTGTTATGGATTACGTTCTGAACAGACGGGACAGAAAGCGCATCGGCAATAAACACTTACGATACGCTCCCCATGGGTGTTACCGGTGCAGAGGAGATGACGCCTGGGTGGCGATCGGCATTGAAACCGACATCCAGTGGAGGCGGTTCGTCCGGGCGATTGGAAGACCGGACCTGCTTGGGAATGGGACATTCGCATCCATGCGGGGAAGACTGGAGAATTCATTGGAATTGGACCGTTTAATTGAAGAATGGACCGGACGCCGGGACAAATTCGAAATAATGGAGACTCTTCAAAAATTGAGGATCCCTGTGGGAGCAGTGCTCAACATGAAGGAAATTAATCTCAATTCCCATCTCAAGAAACGGGGTTTTTTCCATCTCATCGACCATGGAAAGGCGATCGGCCGAAGACCGATGCCCAGCCAAATGCCTGCAAAGTTTCGTGGATTCCATAAATCTGTTCTCAGGAGAGCCCCTCATTTTGGCGAGGACACCGAATATGTCCTTGGATCATTGTTGGGAATGTCGGAGCAGGACCTTGCGCGGCTTGAGGAGGAAAAGGTTATTGCAAAAATCCCCGTTTTCCCTCCCGGACGGCCGACTCGACTGGATTTGCTGGAAAAGCAGCGGGCGGGTTCCATCGATCCTGATTATCTCGATGAACTTGGAAAGCACTTTGGCGCAGAGATTGGCGGAGCTGGGGGCACGGCGCAGAAGATCGGGCGGCGCAAGCGAGGTGAGTCATGACCGAAAAAAAAGTGGTTATGCCGGATACAACGATTACCCGGGACATGATAGAGGGTATGCGCGCCAAGTTGGGTCTCAAGCTGAGGGTCGAAGAAAGCACGCATAACGAGTACGCCACCAGAATGGCCATTCTGAAATTCACTGAAGGCGTAGGAGATCCGAATCCTTTATGGACCGATGCAGGCTATGCCGGTAAGAGCCGGTTCGGCCGCATCGTCGCCCCGCCATCGTTCGTATGGGCCTGTTTCGCCCATGTCATATTCGGCTGGAGAGGGCTGGGAGGGTTCCACGCCGGCTGCGACGTGGAATTCATGAAGCCGATATTTATCGGGGACAAAATATCGGCAGAGTGTGTATTCGAGAGTTTTGAAGGGCCGAAGGAAAGCAGCTACGCGGATGAAACCGTCATAGATCATTTTCAAAATCGATACTGGAACCAAAATGGAGATCTGATAGCCAGGTACCGCTGGTGGGTCGTTCACTTCGCCAGGGCCAAGGCGCGCAGGAAAAAGAAATTCGCCGATATTGAATTGCCGCATCCCTGGACCGAGGACCAGTTGGGGCGGATTGAAAAGGAGATTCTCTCCGAGGAAATCCGGGGTTCCAAACCAAGGTACTGGGAGGACGTAGAAATTGGCGAGGAACTCAAACCGGTGGTGAAGGGCCCTCTCGGAATTACCGATGAGATCGCCTACATTATCGGCGGTGGGGTTCCCATCCCGAGACTGCAGGCTCATGGCGTGGCCTTGCGATCCTATAGAAAACACCCCGCCTGGATGTTCCGGGATCCCAATACCTCAAGCTGCGAACCCATCTTCGCCGTTCACTACAACAGAGCGGCGGCCAACGCAATGGGGCTTCCGCATTCATACGATGTAGGCGTGCAGAGGCATTGCTGGGGCGTCCATTTGATCACCAACTGGATGGGGGATAATGCCTGGTTGAAGAGAAGTTATACGGAGTACGGCAAGTTTGTCTATTTGTCGGATGTTGTCCGGATAAAAGGCAAGGTCACTAAAAAGTTTATAGATGAAAAGGGGGAGCATTGCGTTCACATTGAACGATCCGCGATCAATCAAAGGAATGAAAACGTAATGCCGGGTTATGCCGTCGTGGCCCTGCCGTCCAGACGGAATAGTTCCTCTCCATTGGATACGCGAATAAGCAGCGAAGGAAATTAACCGGATGCACGAGAAGAAATGTTTGGTTCGTTCGCCCAGAGTGCTTGATATGACAAACAGGAACGGTCACCTGTGCGGCCGGATTTTGGCCGACCTGGGAGCCGATGTCGTTAAAGTCGAAAGGCCGGGAGGCGACCCGGACAGGCGTATCGGCCCGTTTTATCGACAAACCTTCGATCGGGAAAGAAGCCTGCTGTGGTTCGCGTACAATGCAAACAAACGGGGGATAACCTTAAATCTTGATACCGGGGATGGGCGGCAAATTCTCAAAACGCTGGCGGATAAGGCCGATTTCTTAATCGAATCATTCC
The DNA here is from genome assembly GCA_016934295.1 of Acidobacteriota bacterium. Taxonomy (GTDB): domain Bacteria; phylum Acidobacteriota; class UBA6911; order UBA6911; family UBA6911; genus UBA6911. Next base: position 30,122 of record JAFGTD010000326.1, on the reverse strand, counting down.
CGCCCGGAACCATGGATGAACTGGGATTGGGATACGCCGCACTCGCCGAAATCAATCCGCGCATGATTTACACATCCATTACTCCCTTCGGGCAAACCGGCCCTTATAAGAACTTCAAAGCATCGGACCTCGTGGTTATGGCTATGAGCGGACTGCTGTATATGACGGGGCGTCCCGGAGAGGCGCCGTTGCGGATCAGTTTTCCTCAGTCTTTTCTGTTGGCCGCCGCTCATGCCGCTGCGGCGAGCATGATAGCTTATTTCCATCGGGAAACAACGGGCCGCGGGCAACACGTCGATGTATCCGCCCGCGAATGCGTCTTATGGGAGATATCCAACGCAATACCATCATGGAAATTGAATCGAAAGATTCTTAAGCGGGCGGGATCTTATATGTCGGGACGATGGGCGAACATCAAACAGAAGTTGCTGTGGAAATGCAAGGATGGCTATGTTGTTTTTTACATCTTGAGCGGCGGTTTTGGAGTAAAAACCAACCGGGGTATTGTTGCATGGTTGCAGGAAGAAGGCTTGGATTCGGAGCTTTTAACGAATGTCGATTGGAACGATTTCGACATGTCCGAACAAACCCAGGAAACACAGAATCAAATGGAAGCCCCAATCGCCGAGTTGTTTTCAAGACACACAAAAGCTGAATTGTATAACGAAGCTTTAAAACGAAAGATAATGCTTTCCCCCGTGTCTACGGCTCGAGACATTTGTGAAAACACGCAACTTCATGCCAGGAACTTCTGGGTTGAAGTCGACCATCCGGAAATTCCAGCTGGAATTCCCTACCCCGGACCTTTCGCCAGATTGTCCGAAACCCCCCTCGCATCAGCGAGGAGAGCTCCCTTGCCTGGAGAACACAATCTGGAGATTTATGAGAAAGAACTGGCTTTTTCAAAAAGAGACCTGAGGCTCCTGCATCAATCCGGAATTATTTAAGTATATCCATTGAAACGAAAGGAAGAAATGGATTTGGAAAGAAAGGTCTTTGATGGAATCCATATTGTCGATTTCGGATGGGCTCTCGCCGGTCCGTTGAGCGTCAAATACCTGGCGGATTACGGCGCTACCGTAGTATGCATAGAATCGCAGCAGAGACCAGACCTGTTGCGTGTTTCCGCTCCGTTTAAGGATGAAATCCCGAATGTCAATCGAGCAGGCTTTTTCAGCTATTTCGCGGCCAATAAATACAGCATCAGCCTTGATTTGAATAATACTGCCGCGAAAGAGATCGCTAAAAATCTGGTGGCCTGGGCGGACATCGCTGCGGACAGTCATAGGCCCGGCGTACTGGAAAAGTGGAGCCTGGATTACGATGCATTAATCAAAATCAAACCGGATATTATAATGATCCGCAGCTCGAATCAGGGATTGACGGGGCCCGCTGCACTTCAGCCCGGCTTGGGGAACCATATTAACGGGTTGGGAGGCATAGTCCATCTCGTGGGTTTGCCGGATGAAGAGCCGGTATCTCCAATGGTGGCTTATACAGACTACTGCGTTCCTCCTTTAGCCGCCAGCGCCCTGATAGGGGCGCTTGATTACCGGAGAAAGACAGGCAGAGGCCAGTTGATCGATCTGTCTCAGTTTGAAGCCGGCTTGCATCTTATAGCTCCGCTTCTGCTCGATTATTCGACAAGCGGAATGGAAGCAAAAGCTAACGGCAACGCGTGCGAATACGCCGTCCCCCATGGAGTGTTTCGCTGCAAAGGTGAGGATCGCTGGTGTGCGATTACTGTCTTCACGGAGGAAGAGTGGCAGGCCATGGGAAAAGCCATGGGAAACCCGGGATGGACGAAGGATGAAGAGTTCTCAACATTTCTGGGAAGGAAGAAGAACGAAGCGAGGCTGAATTTACTTGTGGAACAATGGACATCTCAGCACGAACCCGAACATGTCATGATGTTAATGCAGAAAGAGGGAGTTGCCGCTGGTGTCGTGCAGAATGCCGAGGATATTTGCAGCGATGCGCAACTGGAGGAAAGAGGATTTTTCTGGGAAGGAGACCACGAGGAGATGGGAACGTTTTCCTACTTGGGGCAGCCGTCCAGATTGTCGGAGACTCCCGCGAACCTTTATCGCAACGCCCCTTCCCTTGGCGAGCATAATAAATATATCTGCCTTGAAATTTTGGGGATGTCGGAAGATGAATATGATCGGCATCTCGAAGCGGGGGTGTTCGGTCCATGAATAGCCCGGGTCAATAAAGCTTTAACGGCATGATGACAGTCCGGATGGAGTTATCCCGGATACTGCGGAAGATGGTTGTAAGGACGGGCATGGTTTCCGATACCCGAATGAAACCGGCAAGGAAAGTGGAGAGGGTTCGATGGATATGCCAAACAGGAAGGTGGAATTGACGGTATGTAATCCGAGAGGCGGACCGGAAGCCACCCCCATGGATTCCCCCTCGCCCCGTCTGCAGAACCTGGACGGGAAAAAGATAGGAATATTGATGTTCAGCTTGTGGGGGCTTGCGGAAACATTGCTGCCCCAGCTCGAAGACGCTCTGAAAAAAAGGGTTGACGGGATCGAGTTTCGTGAATGGTCGGCTTTCATGCCTGAGGAGTCCAGGGAAGCAAGATTGAAGGAAATAGCCGATTACAGCGACGGTATAATCGTGCTCCTTGCCTTTACGGGAACCAGCTCGGCAAGGACCGCTCGGGACGCCGTTTATCTGGAGAAATTGGGTAAGCCTGTTGCCTTTATGGTTACGAGGCCTTTCCAGGCTAACGCTCAATTCATTGCCAGGCGCGAGGGCCTGTCGGATATTTCTCTCGTAGCAGTGCCGGTGGATTCCATCCCGCTTACGGACGAAATCAGGGGATTGAAATTAGGGGAGAAGGCCGCCGACGACGTCATTAAGGCTTTAACGCAATGGCGGCCGCAATCCGACGAGGTAAACGAAACGGCGGACAGCACCCTTACCTTTATTGACCGGGATTACGAAACAGCGCGGGAAGGCATGGAGAAGTATTTTCTTCAACATGGCTGGAGCGACGGCCTTCCCCTGATACCGCCGACCAGGGATGCCGTGGATAAAATGCTTGAGGGCATGGATCTTCCTTCCAGCCACGTGGTGGGCGTTGTGGAGCCCGGAGGCGTCGAAGCTACCGTAGAAAATATCGCGGTTAATGCCGTAATGGCGGGGTGTCTTCCTCAATACATGCCCGTTGTCGCAGCGGCTGTTGAAGCCATCACCGATCCTGCTTTCAATCTGAGAGAGGTCCAATGTACCTCATGCAACATGGCGCCGCTGTTGATTGTCAGCGGGCCGGGACTTGTAGAGGATCTGAATATCAATTGCGGCTTCAGCACTTTGGGCCCGGGATGGAAGGCAAATTCCACAATTGGCCGCGCTGTAAGACTGGTGATGACCAATCTCGGACACACCTGGCCGGGCAGGAACGAGATGAAAACGCTGGGCAGCCCGTTTAAATTCGTACCTCTGATTGCGGAAAACGAGACGGTTATTCGTGGAGCATGGGAATCGATTCGGGTGGCGGAAGGCTATGATTTTGACCAGCCTACAATCAGCGTAATGCCGGCGATGTCGTGGCAGCCCGATATCGTGCAGCCGGAACCGCCGACCGTCAAACGGATTGTGGAATATATTGCGAAACAGGGCAGGGTAAAGCACGACAGACTCGTCGGAAACTGGGGAATGGACAACCTGGTGGTTCTTTGCTCGGCGACATTTGATTGTATCCGGCGAGAGGGATATTCGAGGCTCGATCTGCAAAAGGCTCTTTATGATGCGATTCAGATACCGAAATCTGAATTTCTTAACGGCAGGGATATTGGGGAATTGCCCGCGTTTCACCGCCTGCCTGAATGGATAAGGGAAAAGTGCAGGGCAAGCTCTGATCCCCCGGTCCCGCTGCTGGCCGGACCCGGCAATATCAGGATTTGCGTTACGGGAGGGGCGGGACCCTACGGGATTAGCTATATCAGCACATTTGGATACGGCCCGGCCCGGTTTGTTACAAAACCCATAACACTACCCGGGAATTGGAAGGATCTATTGGCACGATACGAGGGATGGAAAAGCCCGACCGTAAAATAGCGGAAAGACAACCTAAACTGTCTCAGCTATACGGCATAGGCTCACATGACAATGCGTGAAATCTCAATCAGGTGTCGTATTCCAGCAAGCCTTTTTCCTGATAGTATTGGGACAATTGGGAGGGCGGCAGCACAGTCTTCCGATCGGACGAAAATTCTTCAATAGCTCTATCCCGCAGCAATTCTAGAACTGATTCAAGCTGCTGTTTTTTTTCCCTGTTCAGGACGGACATGATGTTGTGAAGGTGTTCTCTTTGTTTCGACAATTGAAGAGCCTTTTTACCCTTTTCAGTCATCCTGACCAGGACTCTTCCGTTTCCGCCCGTACTCTTACTCTTGGTTATGAGGCCCTGCCTTTCCATTCGTTTGAGAATATCAGACACGGAATTTCTTTGCTGGTAGACAAATCGAGACAGCTCCGCCGGAGTAGTCGCGTTTCCCATGGCCTGAATCATGTACAACATGTAGGCCTGAACCGGTAAAATGCCGTACTTGTTCATTTCCACATTTCTGAGCTTGGCTATCATGTGGTATACACGACTGAGGAGAATCCATAAATCGTATTCCGTATCTTCCCTTTTTTGTGTCTTCAATTTCTTTGAATTGACCAATGCCATACCTCTCCATTCAAACCAAGCACAAAGAATATAAGCAGCACCCTGTATATGTTTCGAGTGGTGGCAATTTTATGGAATGCAAAACCCAATGTCAATCCTTGCAGCATCAGGCAATTAATGAATGATTAAAACTTTAGAGTGTATATAAAAGTGATGGTGTTCGATGCGGCGCCCGGCGCCAGGCCCGAACCTAATCTGGACAAGCTGAAGGCATTCGATGCTTATTTCTCCTGGCTCAGGGAACAGGTGACGAAAGAAGACGGGCAGTAACCGGTCATTCGTGTCTGTCGGAACATGGATTTTACGATTTTGAAAAAATCAGCCACATGCCTGTATTTCGCGCGTACCAGAAAGAAATCGGACACGGCGGTACCTATCACGATCACGACGCCGGTATAGTTTTATTCCGTGACCAATTTTCTCGCAAGCAGCCAGTCATAAAGACGGTCTGTCCAGGTCGCCACCGGCATTCCCGAAGGGGGACCGTAGGCATGATCGTATACGTGTATCTCCACCGGACGCCCGGCTTCCTTCCACAGTGTGAACAATGCTGCGCATCCATTGGTCACATTGAAATGACCATCCATTACGGCAATGAACAGAGGAGCTCCCTGCGCAGGAACGGAAACATCGACCAGTGACGGGCCGTAGATGGTGGCCGCGAAATCCGGATAGGCATCGGAGGATTCAGTCACGGCAGTCCCGACGGCAACGCCCCCTCCCGCGGAGAACCCCAGAATGCCGATGCGTTCAGGGTCGAGATTGAACCTGGCCGCGTCGCGTCTGAGCACGCGGATAGCTTGCTGGCCGTCGGCTATTGCCATCCGGATTACCTTGAGATGTTCCTGATTGTCCGGCGCCGGATTTGCGTTGCCTTGCCTGTTGAGAATTTCCCTGAAAGACAGTTCATTTCCCATGCCCATCGGCATGCCCATTTTTTTCGCCGGAGCTCCCGACCGTGATGGACCTGCGGGGGGCGCGCCGTTAGTCTTTGCCTGAGTATTCGGAACTACCCTGTACTTGAGAATAAATGCGGCAATCCCTTTGGAGTTCAGCCACTCTGCGGTTCGTTCCGGCTCGGCGAAACCCAGCATGCGCATGGCGCCGCCCGGACAAAGAATGATGGCCGCTCCATTCGCCATGGCCGCATCGGGCAGGTAGGCCGTGAGGGTGGGATCAACAACATTAGAATAGGTCTTTGAGCCGCCGGGTCCCTCCACGACTCTTTCGCTAAAGGTCCAGTCCTCCGATCCGGGCGCCTTTCCGGGCCAGATTGGAAAGGTCGATTCAGCCTGAACTGCCGGGCCGGCAGCGGACGGCTGACTTCCAGCCTTTTGAGAATATGCGGGCAACGCGGCCAGGGCAGTAAGCAAGACTGCAATACTTAAAGACAATATTTTTCTCATGCTGTTTAACTCCCGGGATTGTTTATACCTGTTTCTCAAACTGGGCATAGGAAGTGTACAATCTTCAGCACGAATCAAATGCTGACCTCCATTCGCCTGACAACATCATCCTGGACTCCTTTGCCCAGGTCCACAAAATAAGCGCTATAGCCGGCCACTCTCACGATCAGGTCCTGATATTTCTCGGGGAATTTCTGAGCGTCGAGCAATTGTTCGTTCCCGACGACGTTGAATTGAATCCACTTGCCTCCCATACTGGCGTAGGTCTTGATAAGGCTGCCCAGCTTTTTCAGATCCTCCCGGGTCGTCAGGGACGAGGGGTGGAGCTTCATGTTCAGCAGCGTGGATGCGCACAGGGCCTGATCTATTTTTGCCGCGCTCCTGAGCATTGCCGTAGGTCCACGGGTGTCTCTTCCCTGGGCGGGAGAGGCGGTTCCGTCCGCCAGGGTTGTGCCGGCGAATCTCCCGTCGGGTGTGGCTCCGATTATGGCCCCGCCGGCAAACATCGATGAGATGGAGGCGCCGCCGATGCCCCTGATTTTTCCATGTTCAGGGCGCCCGAATGTACGGTATTTGGTCTCTTCTTCTATTAAAAACCTGTAGAGTTCCCTGGCGATTGAGTCGACATAGTCGATGTCATTTCCGTATTTAGGCGCCTGCAGACACAGCTTTCTGATATCTTGATTGCCCTCCCAGTTGGCGGCTAATGCCTGTTTCAGCGCCTTCATGGTAATTTTTTTCTCATCAAAGACCAGCGTCTTAACGGCAGCGAGGGAATCCGCCACATTAATAACGCCAACCGGCACCATGACCGCCCTGAAGTCAAACGGCGGCACGGGTTTTCTTCTCGATAAAGGTTTTCCAATCCTGATCCCGTCCTGCATCATGGCTGTTTCCAGGATTTCCACAACATCGTAGTATTCCTTGGAATAACTTGCGACAAGGAAGCTGTGTTCGTGCCACAGGCTTATAAAATGACTCAGGATGTTTGTAAATGCCTCATAGAACTCTTCAAAAGTCTTAAAATCTTCAACATGGTGTTTGGGAGAAAAAGCTTCCAAACCGGTCCGCGGGTCCACTCCATTGTTCAGGAAGATCTCCAGGACCTTCGGCGCTACGAAAAAACTGCCCGCCAGAAAGCTGGCTTTTCCCGGGATGGCCGGGTCCACGCACCCGGCCAGGTGGTAGTTGCGGGCATCTTCGACGGGTATGCCGCCGGAGGTCAGGTATTCAATAAAAGATTTATCCAAGGCCATTGCGGGCATGCCGATGCCGGTCTTGACAACCTCCAGGGCCTTTATCAGCAGGTCTTCCGGTGTTTCATCATGCACCCTCAGTGATATGGTGTGATGGGATGTTCTGAGCCTGTCGGCTGCCTCCAGGACCAGGTAGGTCAAATCATTGCTGGCGTCTTTGCCGTCGGCCGTGACACCCCCGATGGTCATGTTGCGCCATTTGGCGAAGCCCGCATGTTGCGATCGTTTGGCGCTTGAAAGCTTGATATTCTCCGGCCTCATGCACTTGATGCGCAGTTCGCACAGCAAAGTCAAAACTTCCTCTTTGCCGATCCTGCCTTCATCCAGGTCTTTTTTATAGAACGGGTACATATACTGATCGAATCTGCCCAGGTTATGCGTTGAAGTGGGTGCGGACAGGATTTGATTGAACCACAGCGATTGAACGGCCTGATAAAAGCTGTTTGGGCGATTAGCCGGCACCCGACGACATGTCTCGGCTATTCTCTTCAGCTCTTCTCTGCGCCGGGAATTCTCCTCCCTCTTCGCCAGCCTGTCGGCAGCCTCGGCGTATCTGTCGGCCAGCCGGATAACGGCTTTAAGAGCTACTACCATAGCTTCCAAAAATACTTTTTTCTCCACATCTTCCAGGTTGAAGAACCTTAGATTCCGGAGTTCTTCTTCGGCTTCAGCGATTATCGGATTCAGTCCGTTCAGCCATCTTTCAAAATCCGTATAGCAATCGGTAAAGGCAAAAGACAGGCAAAGCCCGCTGCCGGCGTAGGCTCCCCTGAATTCATCCTTTCTTCGCATCGGCGGAAGGGTAACGCCGAGCTGCAGGTACTTGTACAATCTTTCATCGAAAAGCTTCGACTGAACATATTCAGAACACCTGGTTTCCCAGTATCGGCCCAGTTCTTTGAACATCGGCCAATCCATTTCTTCAACGGAGATAATCCCCTCTGCTGCCGCTGCTTTGACCTCCTCCTCTCTCCACACCCCCAGAAAAGGATCTATCTCGGCACCCCAGGGCTTGCTGGCTCCTTCACCGACAAAAAGCTCGTCGCTTCCAATCAGCGCGGGCATATTTTCCAGCATATGGGAGAAAGCTTTGGCGTACCTGATAACTGCCGGTTCGCCTTCCGTTTGCCTGTAAGATTCGGTGATCAATCGTGCTTTCTCTATACATAGAGGAAACCCTCCCCTGCGTATTTTGCCTGTTGGTGTTTCCATATCAGCCTCCTGCCCTGAGAACAGAATTCAAAAGAATGTTATGCTCTTCAACCGTAAGCTCCATGAAGTAGACGAGTTGTTCCCTGTGAAAAATCAACCTCCCATAATTACAGTCAGGCCGAAGGACTCAAAAATCCGGCGGCATTCCGCCAACTGCCGTTCACCGGGAACCTCGATTGCCGCAGTTTCATTTTTCCTGTCCAGCCTTTCCCATTTTGCCTCTCCGAGGCGATGGTAGGAAAGCAGGTGAACAGGAACGGCGTTCGAGAGCTTTTCGGCGATGAATCCGGCCGTGGCCCGGATATTTTCAGCGCAGTCGTTAAAACCGGGGACGAGTGTTACCCGGGCTTGCATCGGAATCGACATTTCCTGATGGATTTTCTCGGCGTTCTGCAGGATCAGTTCGTTGGGCACGCCTGTATATTTCTCATGTATTTCCGGATTCATGTGCTTGAAATCGAACAGAACGAGGTTTACATGGCTCAGGACCTCTCTTGCTGTTGCCCAGCTTGCATACCCGCAGGTATCGAGCGCCGTGTGAAATCCGGCAGACCGGCATTTTTTAAGGATACCGGCCGCGAACCCGGGCTGCGCCAGAGGCTCTCCGCCGCTCAGCGTAACTCCACCGCCCGACTCCTTATAGAACAATGCATCGGCAGCGATCTCTTTGAAAACTTCGTCGACCGTTGCCCGGCGCCCCATCGCCGCTCTGGCTTCGTTGGGACAGGCATCTATACACAACCCTGCACTCTTGCAGAGCCGGCGATCGGTTTGGGACGTTTTTTCCTGCAAGCGGATTGCCTTCTCCGGGCAAGCCTGGACACATTTCCCGCACCCGGTGCATTTCTCCTCTGAAAAAAGGAGCTCGGGGTGAAAAGAATGGGATTCCGGATTCTGGCACCAGATGCAGCTTAGCGGACATCCTTTCAGAAATACTGTAGTTCGAATTCCGGGGCCGTCGTGAATACAATAGCCCTGGATGTTGAATATGATTCCCTCTATAAGCCTTTCCTGTTCATAGTACTCCCGGTTCCGGACCAAAAGCAATATGCCCGCCTCCCCGTACATTAAAATGCAATCTGAATGCAATTATAATACATTTAAAATGCAGATATCCGAAAACGATACATTGAATGATCTGACGGAAACACGATGCGCGAGGAGGATGCATGAAAAGACCACACCTGCTGATTCCAATAACGGCTGTCATCATTGCACTGAAGCTATCGGGATGTCTCCCGGTTTCCAGGAATGCCGAAAATCAAGCCGACGGGACTTTCAGGGATTGTGAGACATGTCCGGAGATGGTAGTTGTTCCGCCCGGGACGTTTATCATGGGATCTCCGGAAGGGGAAACGGGCCGCGACCCGGACGAGGGGCAGCATAGGGTAACAATCTCCTATTCATTCGCAGTGAGCAGGGGACCGATAACCTGGGATCAATGGGAAGCCTGCGTACGCGACGCTGTATGCGACGGGCAATCGGTGGAGGCTGCGTTAAGGTTGGACCCCGAGGGCAAGCCGATTCAGGACTATGTCGGCCCTCCCCGCGGCGCCTGCCCTGTGGTCGGCGTCAGCTGGTGGGATGCGCAGTCGTTCATCCATTGGCTCAATCGGAAGATCGGCGGGGGGAAATATCGCCTTTTATCCGAATCGGAATTCGAATATGCCGCCCGGGCCGGCACTACCACGGCATACTGGTGGGGCAACGAACCCAGCCATGAATATGCCAACTATGGGAAAGACAGCGACCAGGATTTGGGCGGAATGGCAGTCGGACGTGATGTCTGGGAGAATTCGACTTCTCCCATATGCTCCTTCCCGAAAAATGCTTTCGGCCTTTGCGACATGCACGGCAATGTATATCAGTGGATCGAAGACTGCTACGAAACCGACATCGCACAATTGCCGACCGACGGCTCGGCTTCAAAGACCGGCGATTGCACGGTGCGAGGATTCCGCTCCAATTCATTTGAGAGTAACTCAAAAACCTTGAGGTCGGCGAATCGGGCCTTTGTGTATACCCCGGACACCCGCGGGCGCAACTATCTCGGATTTCGCGTTGCCAAAACGCTCAAGTGATCCTGTGATGGAACACCCTCTTTGATCGGGTGCCATTCGGCCGGCGGCGTTTGCCCGGTAGCCGGCAACCTGCAGGAGAGCCGGTCCCGGATCTCTGCAAATCCTCCCCGCCCGTAGAACGCAGCATCACAGCATTGAGTCGGCGTTCCCGGATGCTATATCGATTTTTCCTTCAGAATATTCCTCGCAGCGATGCGGCCCGTGCACAGGGCTTCGGCATTATTTCCGCCCCCATTGTACATCCAGCCCCAGAAAGAGCCCAGTTCTCCCGCGCTGTACAGCCCGGGAATCGGCCGGTTGAATGGGTCTACAACCTGGCACCTGGCGTTTCGTCTCGGCCCCCCCTGTGTATTGAAGGTAGCCGGGTATATTTTAACGCAATAGAAAGGCGGTTTTTCAATCGGGGTCATGCTTCTGCCGGGCCTTCCGAAATCCTGGTCTTGACCGGTTTTGCACTGCTCGTTCCATCTCGCTATGGAAGCTTCCAATTCCGCAGGTTTTATTTCAAGCTTGTTCGCCAGATCTGCCAGAGTTTCGCCTTTTATGATCCAACCTTTCTCTATTTCCCTGCTGTTATCCCTGCTGCCCTGATACCCGCCGAACCACCCGAACCAGCCGAATTGAAACGGCATTCCACCGGCAACGGATCCTCTGGTTCTTGCGCTTTCGTCGAATATCCCGAAACAGGGAATGCGTGTAAAATCGCCGAGTATTCCGTCGAAATAAAGCATATATTCCTTATGGCCGAATCCGTGACGGTTTTCCCTCATTTCGTTCATGAAGCGTTTCCCTGTTTGGTCCACCAGGATATGGGCGTTTCTGGGAAGACTTGCCGGGATCATGACGGGATCGTACTCGGGCACAATCATACAACCCAGCCCGGCCAATGAATTGTTCATGTGCCAGAGCGCCGCACCGGCCTTTTGCGCCATCCTGATTCCGTCGCCCGTGTTGCCCGGCGTTCCTCTGCCGTAGGTGGGCCAGCCCGGCAGGTATTGCTTCTGCATCTCGAAATCAAATTCAAATCCTCCGCAGGCAAGAACAACCCCCTTGGCAGCTCTAATGGAGATTTGTTTTCCTTCGCTGGATGCCCTGACTCCAATAACTTCCTGCGTCGCCGACAGCACCAAATCCCTGGCCGGCGTTTCATACAATATTTCGATTCCTCTCTTTTCGGCCTGTTCGCGGATCGGGATCCAAAGCCTGCCTCCTCCAGCGCCTCCATTGCTCCAGGTGCGCACGCACTTCGAACCGGGGAGTTCCGGATGCTCCGGCTGGAACATGCCTAAAGGCTGTGGCTTTACGCCCATCGATTCAAGCCAGCCGTTCAGTTTCAACATCTCCTCTGCCAGGGCTTGAAGGCTTTCGCTGTCCGTGAGACCCGCGCAGAGCGCTTCCATATATTCGAGGGCTTCCGGAAGATTCGTGGGCGTCCACCACATGTTGCCGGACACCCTGCTGTTGCCGCCTTCGTACTCGCGGGACATCTTTTCAAGGATCAGGACTTTTGCACCGGCGTCTTTTGCGACGATGGCTGCGGATAGGCCTGCGAAGCCGGTTCCAATGATGACAACGTCCGTCTCCTTATCCCATTCAGGAGCCTGCTGAGAACTCTGTTGAGCACCCAGAGCAGTGGCTGTCGCCAGAGCGGGTGCCGCAACGGCTGCTTCTTTAAGGAATCTGCGCCTGCTAACTTGATTTTTACCAACCATCGTATCCAGCCTCCGGCTTTAAGAACAAACGCCCCTGATTCCCCTGCCAGCAGCTTTAAAATCCGGCAAATCCTCGGCGCTTTTACGAGTTCGATTATTTGATTGTTTTGCGGGTCTTCGAGAAATCCTGCACTCTTTGCGCGGACGTCTTTTCCTGCATTATCCTCTATTTTTAAATATGACCATCCGTCTCATTTCGATCCCGGCCTGGTGTGTTCGTTAAAGAACTTGAACACATCCGGCATACTGCCTCCGATTATCTCACCGTGATCCAGTCCGGGCAACGATTTGTACTCGACGCGGAAGTTCAGGCCCTTGAGTTGATCGGCCAACTGCTGCGAACCCGTCACCAGCCTGTCCTCATCTCCTACGATAATCAACAGCGGCACGTTCTTGAGCTTCTGGTCCTCACTCCACTGGAAGCCGAAAGCGGCCGGAGCCAATCCGGCAACGGCAGCCCAAATGGAAGAGTACTTCTCGCCCATATGCAACGCGCCGCCGCCGCCCAGCGAATGCCCCATCAGATAGATACGATTGTCATCGATATTGAATTCCTTTCGGGTCATCTCCAGGACGTTCATCGCATCCTTCTCACTGAGTTCGGCAACCCTGGCCGGATCCGTCTCCTTTGTTCCGCCCGGGCCGCCCTGCATGCCCGTAAACATGCCGGGTTTGGGTTGGCCGTCGCGAGCCGCGCCGTCTCCCGGCTTGGCCGGAGCTTTTGGCACAGGGCTGTTCATCTTGGGGGGGGCGCCTGTTGGCCTTCGCATCGGCATGCCGAAAGAGCCGCTGGGGCTATAGCCCATCGCGCCTACGAGGATGTAACCGTTCTTTTCCGCCTCGTCCACGCACTGGGTTCGCATGAAGGTACCGTGGTTGCCGCTGAATCCATGCAGAGCCAGAACCAGCGGTGCTTTCTTGTCTTTGGCGACCTTCGTGGAAACGAACACGGCATAAGGAAGCATTTCGCCGGTATCGGTGAAGAGATACTCGCGCAATTCCACGCGATCGTCCACCGGATCGGCCCCCGTGCGCCTGCTTTGCCCGGCCGTTGTGCCGACCGGCGGGCTCGTGATCCTTGACGTCCCGAGATTGTCGTTCGTCGCAGGCCCATTCTGTGCAATCACAGAAATCGCCAGGAAAATACAGATAATCAGTCCGATAAATAACCCTTTTCCTGCCTTTAACATATTCAATCCTCCATCACGGATACTTTAAACTTCCCGGGGTAAATGTTCCACCATCATCGCGGATGATCGGGCCCCTATTCAGAAGAATCTTACATTACCGGAATATATAATACATTTGATAAGGCCCCAATGTCGTGTAATTTGCTTTATAATCGGTTTATGCTGAATTCATGTCGGAACAAATGTTCATTAATTGAGGAATCCATTGTATGACAAAAACAGGGAAATTCGGCATGCTGTGGTCGACCCGGGGAACTCACAGGTATTTGCAGGGTGTAGCTTATTCTGAATCCGGTACGATTAAGGGGCCGTGGATACAGGCTGAAAAACCGTTGAAAGAAGACAATTCCGGGCATGGAATGATTTTCACCACGTTTGAAGGAAAACGCCTCCTGATACTTCACCATGCTGAAGAACAGGGACCCCGCAAACCGCAACTTTATGAAATCGATGATTCGGGTGACACACTTGTATTGGGTTCACGGTTTAATCCGTAGCTATGAATTTCAGGCCCTCGCTCCAATTTTAATGGATTTATATAAAACCTGGATGAAAGGAGAGGTATTGAATGATGCGCAAAATCTGGAAAGTGTTTGGGACAGCCCTGCTGATATCGGCCGGCTTCATTTCAGCTCCAGCGTATGAGTCCATGGTCGGTCCTACCGGGGTTCTGAAGTATGATGCTGAAAAATCCTACGGCGGCTACACTCTTTTTTCCCCAATGATCAACTGCAAGACCACCTATCTCATTGATATGGAAGGGAATATTGTCCATAAGTGGGATACGGAGTACGGTCCGGGCGCCTACGCTGAGCTGTTGCCGAACGGGAATCTTCTCAGGGGCGGTGTACTGGAGAATCTCCCCGCGAATTTTGGCGGTGGTGGAGGAATCGTTCAGGAGATTGAGTGGGACGGGAATGTCGTTTGGGAGTACAAACTGATGACTCCGACCGAAGTCCAGCATCATTGCTTCAAACGCATGCCGAACGGCAATACTCTAATCCTCGCATGGGAATTCAAGTCGATCGGGGAGGCAATAGCAAAAGGCCGCGATCCGAATACGATTCCGCCCAGTGTTGCCGCGGGTAACAGCAGGGTCACGGGCTTCTGGGTGGACTTTGTCAGAGAAGTGAACCGGGAAGGAGAAACCGTCTGGGAGTGGCATGTCTGGGACCATCTCGGCAAGGGCCCCCTTAAATTCGATTTGAACTATCGTCTGCCGGAACCGATGGGAGGCGTCTACCCCAATTTTGACTGGACGCACTTCAATACCGTTGATTATGTGGAGAAAACCGACCAGATCCTGTTGAACTCCAGGAATTTCAGCGAAACGTATCTTGTGAACCACAAAACGGGCGCCATTGAATGGCGGTGGGGAAACAAAAGCGCATACGGGCAGGGCAAGGCTCCTTCCTGGTATGACAACGGAGATCAGAAAATGTTCGGGTCCCACAATGCAACGCCTCTCGAAAATGGAAATATCCAGATTTTCGACAACGGATCGGAACGGCCGGAAGGAAATCGCTCCGCCGTCATTGAAGTAAATCCCAAAACAGACGAGATTGTTTGGGAATACGCGGCAAAAGACTCCACCAGTTTTTTCAGCTTCCGCCAGGGTTCAGCGCAACGACTTCCGAACGGAAACGTTCTCGTTACATCGACACAGCACGGACACATTTTTGAGGTGACTCCACGGAAACAGATAGTCTGGGATTATGTAGTGCCTGTCCGAAACGGCGAGGTCGTGTGCACGATTGAGGATGGTGACAGAAATCACTCCATCAACAACATGATCCACCGTGCCTATAGGTATGGTAAAGATTTTGCGGGATTAAAAGGAAAGGACCTGAGCGTCAAAGGCCCTCTGGCTGAAAAATGTCCCCAGTTTTACAAAATTTTCAAAGTTGAATAAAACGTATGAACCGGGGCTCCCGGCCTGTGGGTCCCGGCATCTCAGCCCATCCCACTGCAATCCTGTGGATTCAAGACTTTTCATGGCTTCCGAACGGGCGCGTGGCCTGTCGTCTTCGTCACAAACGGCGTAATGGAAGGACTCACGCTATTTTCGTTGAATTTCAGGCTATTATTTTAATATGCTTAGCCTAATGTTCGGCAAAAATCTGGAAATTGAATTAATGCTTTCCGTACAGCACGAGGAACCATGAAATCAATATTCGTATAGTCGATTAAACGCAAAGAATGAATTGAGCAATGGACACTAAAGAATGCCATATTTTTCGCAACACCTTTAAGAAATTTGTTGCTAAGGAGATTACTCCCAATGTAGCTGAATGGGAGTCCAAAAGAGCTGTACCTCGCGGATTATGGATTAAGATGGGAGAACAGGGATTTCTTTGCCCCTGGTTGCCTGAAGAATACGGCGGTTTGGGAGTCGGCTTCGAGTTTTCGGTCATAATTAACGAAGAATTGATAAGAGGCGACGGCTTCGGCGTGGGAGTGCCTCTGCACAGTGATGTCGCAACGCCTTACATTCATTCCTATGCCCGAAAAGAGATTAAAGAGCGGTGGTTGCCGGGCTGTACAACCGGTGAAACCATCACAGCAATCGGCTTTACTGAACCGAATGCAGGCTCTGACCTTGCCGCCATTAGGACCACAGCGGTGAAAGACGGGGATTCATATGTAATCAACGGCCAAAAGACGTTCATCACCAACGGTTATTTTGCAGATCTTATTGTCGTAGCCGTGAAGACCGATCCCAAAGGAGGACATAAAGGCATAAGTTTGATCCTCGTCGATAAAGACGCTCCCGGATTCTCACGGGGAAGAAAACTGGAGAAGATGGGCTACCACATGCAGGATACAGCGGAGCTGTTTTTCGAGGATTGCCGGGTCCCGTCCTCAAACCTTCTTGGTGAAGAAGGGGAGGGTTTTAAATACCTCATGGAAAAACTCCAACAGGAAAGGCTGGAAGTGTGCATTAAATGCCAGGTCTATGCCGAAGAAGCCTTCAGGGAAGCGTTGACATACGCCAAAAAGAGAGAGGCTTTTGGTCAACCGATAGGCAATTTTCAGAATACTGCTTTCCGGCTGGCCGAAATGGCTACGGAAGTTCAGCTTGGCCGCACTTTTCTCGACAACCTAATTTTAAATCATATCCAGGGAAAAGATATCGTCCAGGAAGTATCCATGGCAAAATACTGGCTGGGCGAAATGGTTAACCGTATAGCCTACGAAGCAGTACAGATTCACGGCGGATATGGCTATATGGAGGAATATCGAATCTGTAGAATCTACCGTGATGCACGCGCGCTATCCATTTTCGCAGGTACCAGTGAGATCATGAAGCTGATAATAAGTCGCAATTTAGGGCTGAGGAGCTAGAGTGCAGGGATGAATGTCGCTCATAACTTAGAGAACACGGCTTTCCATTTTCCTAAGAAAGTGGCAGTGATCGAAGGGGATAGAAAGTTCAGCTACGCTGAGTTTGATCGAGATGCCGATCGAATCGCTTCAGCCATGGCAGGCGCCGGTGTGCAACCTGGCGATTACATAGCTCTGTGCGCTCCCAATTCATACCAGTGGCTGGCTTTTTATTTTGGCGTCCTTAAAGCCGGTGCAGTTGCGGTAACCTTTTCGCACCTGATGATGCAAGACGAACTTCTTAAGGTTCTGGAGGATTGCAAACCTAAGATCATGCTCGTTGCGGATGAAAAGTTGGACGATCTAAAGAAGTGCCGGATTCAGGGCTACCCCGAATTGGTTGTCTCCGATTCGGGAGATATTTCCTACGCCCGATTTATCGAAAAAGGAACTTTAGGGTTTCGAACCGTTCAGCGGCACCGGCACGATACAGCAGCCATTCTTTATACAGGCGGAACTACGGGAACTTCTAAAGGCGCTATGCTTAGTCACGAAAACCTTCAGTCAGCCCTTTTCAATGTCGTGCATAACGAACGCTCAACTGAACAGGATCAAGCTCTCTGCTTTTTGCCCCTAAATCACGTGTTTGCCCAGGTCCACATCATGCACTCTACGGTTTTCAGCGGCGGCGGGTTGGTTACTCAGAGCAGCTTTGATCTGGAACGGGCATTGGAGGCGATCGATCGACACAAGGTAACCAAGTTTTATGCAGTACCGACTGTTTATATTCGCTTACTGGAAGTGCCAAGCCTTCGGGAAAAGATACGCTCGATCCGATACTGTTTTTCTGCCGCGGCGAGCATGGCTACAGAGGTGGTACGGGAGTGGAAAACACAAATCGGCCTGAATATTCACGAAGCCTACGGCCTGACGGAAAGTGCTTCAATGGTCACTTACAATCACTATTACCGTCATGTGATCGGATCGGTAGGAACGCCGGCTAATCTGGTGGAGGTGGAAATCCGGGATTTTGAGGGAAATGTTTTACAACAGGGGGAAACGGGGGAAATTTGCATTTGCGGTCCGAATATTACAAAAAAATATCTCAACAATCCCGAGGAGACAAAATCAGCTTTCTGGGGAGAATGGTTTCGTACCGGAGACATCGGAGTAATTGACGAAGACGGTTATCTCTATATTGTGGACCGCTTGAAAGATATGATTATCACCGGCGGTGAAAATGTCTATTCGCGGGAAATTGAAGAAATCCTATACCGCCGCCCGGAAATAATGGAATGTGCAGTGGTAGGTTTCCCTGACAGAGAGTACGGAGAGCGCGTGACCGCGGTCATCGTCCCTCAAAAAGATCAACAGATCGAGCCGGCGGTTTTGAAAACATATCTCAAATCCCGTCTGGCAGCTTTCAAGATTCCTAAAGAATACATCACTGTAGAAGAACTGCCCAAAAACAATGCCGGCAAAGTGCTGAAAAGGGAGATCAAGAAACTTTATATTTAGAAAGAGAAGCGACATTTCAATTGCTTGAAATGTAATTCGTCAGCACCGGTCGACATTTAAGCTGCCTCAATAAGATCCATCTAATTGCCCCGGGAGATCCCCCGGCTTTTGCCGGGGAGGCAGTGAAAGTTTGACGGATCCATAAATAATTGGGCGGTGGGTGTCCAATATCATTAGCACAGTCAGAGTCTGACCGATCGGTGTCGGGATCGGGATCGTAGGCAAAAGCTCCGTAATATCGATTCCGATTCCGACCCCGATTAGCCGCTTCGAGCGGCTCACGACTTAAAGCCCCCGGCCAGGACCGGGGCGATACCGTTACTACCTTGGCCGATGTGAAGGAGTGTGCAATTTCCGTCCACTCCGCCTCTTGGCAGGCATTTCCCCTTCAATTTCCTCCTCGCGGCAATTTTACCAGCCGGTCGCCCTGGAAAGAACCTACATAGATTGCATTGCCGGCCTCTGTGGCTACGGAAACCCCGTTGATCAGGGCCATGCCGTCGTTGTCATACAAGATACGGCGCTCCAGGGTTTTCGGGTCGACTTCCGCTACTTTAAAGCCCTGGATACAGGGATGGTCGGATTCCGGAGGACAATTGCCGTTCACGCCTTTGATGCCCGCGGCCAGAATTTTGCCGTCCTGCGTCCAGGTAAGGTTGTCCGGCATGAAGTTGAATTCGCATTTTGCGACTTCCTTTTTCGCCGTCAGGTCGTACTGGTGCAGGTCACGGGTGGCCCAGCCGCTGATATATGCGAAGCGGCCGTCCCCGGAAACCAGGACGCCGTTCGGATAGCCGTACTCCGACCCGGGGAGAACCCGCTCCCCGTCCCCGGCGGTCCATACCGCGACATTGCCGGAAGGCGCGCCTCCAAAGGGGCTCTGTCCCTCCTTCTGAATGGCCTGCGGCCGTGTGGCCACAAAGCTGCCGTCGGGAAGGGCGGCGACATCGTTGTACGGTTCACGTGCGGGCACGCATCCGCGCCATGCCAGCTTCCATTTCGCTCCGTCCGGCAGTAATTCATACATCTCCATCGATTCGCGCACGCTATGATTGACGACGTACAACTGCCACTCTCCGCTTGCACGTTTCGAAAGCGACAGCCCGTGGGGCTGGATCCGTCCGCCGATCGACTCCGTACAGGCGGCTTCCCCCCAGTCCGGCCGCTTTTCGGCGGACAGGGGAATCTCGACAAAGGTCTGCGTGGCAAGCTCAAACAGATCGAGACCCCGTTCTTCACCCCGGCCCATTTTCGCAACGATCAGGAACCGGCCGTCCGGTGTCCGTTCAAAGTCTTCCGGTGCAACCGTACCGCAGACAACCTCAACCTCTCCATGCCGGCCGCATTCAAGCAGTTGAGGATTAAACGCCCCGGGCTGCGCGTCTGCGAAAGACCCTGGTAATAATATGTACAGGAATAAAAACAGCGTGTATCGATATGCTTTCATGGCCACCTCCCCTTAATTTTTCATTACAGATGTCCCATCAGCCTTGTTTCTTTGAATTTGACGATTGATCGTTCCAGCCGCCTATGGCGTAACAATTAATGTAATGAATAAAAACTTGAGAGTGTATATAATTGTTCGCATACGAACAAAAATGTGTTTGAGGCAGGTGAACAATCATCGCTCTATATACCCCCAATAGCGGCAGCCCGGGAAAAGAATTGATGGTTGTTTCCGCTGTTAAATGCTTTAACTCAAATTGTTACGATAAAAACACTGCCGGGGCTTATAAAGCGATTGCAGCAATTTAATACGATTCTTTCTGGCCCGGCAATCATAATCCACTGGTTCATGGACACACGTCTGAACGCAAGGAGGAGCGATGCTTTTCAAACATTCAAGTTGTCTGGTAGTGATGCTGGTCTTGATCGTTTTTGCCGGTGCATGCAGTTCGCCGTCCCTGACAACCACCGTTGAGGTTACGGGAGGCACAATTGAAGGTGTCGAGCAGGACGGCATCTTTTCCTACAAAGGGATTCCGGTCGCTGCGAAGTGCCGGGCTCTGGGCGGCGCTCGTCTATAAGAGAAAGCTTGTTAGAAATGCAGGTTAAGTATCGATTACGCTCTTAAAATGGATGCAAAAGTGCCGGGATAACTGCCCGAAGGAATTTAATGCGGAGATACATATCATGAAACACAATTCCAGAAGATCGTTCTTGAAAAACACAGCCCTCGCCGGCGCCGCCCTCGCCGCCAACCGCTGGATTGGCGGACTCGCGGCCGCTCCATCCGCCTCCGGCCCCGCTCGATTGTATATTGATCCCGCACAGAAGATCGCTTCGCTGGATCGCAAGGTTTTCGGTTCTTTCATAGAACATCTGGGGCGTTCCGTTTACGAAGGAATTTACGAACCCGGATCCAGACTTGCCGACGCGAAGGGATTCCGCAAAGATGTGCTGGAAGAAGTCAGAAGAATGGGTGTTCCGATCATTCGTTATCCCGGCGGCAACTTCGTCTCCGGCTACAACTGGCTGGACGGCGTAGGGCCTAAAGACAAACGTCCGGTTGTGCTGGACAAAGCCTGGAATACGATCGAGTCCAATCAATTCGGCACCGACGAATTCATGCAATGGTGCCGATTGGTCGGAGCCGAACCTCTGATGGGGCTGAATCTGGGAACAGGCACACCGGAAATGGCTGCCGCACTGGTGGAATACTGCAATCAGGAAGGCGGCACAAAGTGGAGTGAACTCCGCCGCCGACACGGCATTGAGAATCCGCACAACGTCAAATACTGGTGCCTGGGAAACGAGATGGATGGCCCGTGGCAGATCGGCCATATGACGGCGCGCGAGTACGGTCTGAAGGCGCGCGACTGCGCCAATCAGATGCGCATGGTGGATCCCTCCCTGCAGCTGATTGCCTGCGGATCCAGCAGCCCCGGGATGCCGACCTATCTGGAATGGGATCGTCAGGTCCTCGAAGAATGCTATGACATGGTGGACGGCCTTTCATTGCATTGCTATTACCGCAATGACGATCAGGAGACCGGAGCTGCGGGCGACACTGCCAGGTTCCTTTCATTCAACCTGGAGATGGAAGAACAGATCTCGCAAATCGCCGGCGTGTGTGATTACGTCAAGGCCCGCAATCGCTCCGGGAAAAGGCTCTGGCTTTCCTTTGACGAATGGAATGTCTGGTATCGCCAACGAGGAGGTGACGGCGGCCGCAAGCGGGCGCCGCATTTGCTCGAAGAGGTTTACAATCTTGAGGACGCGCTGCTGGTCGGCGGTTTCTGCAATTCGCTCATGCGCCATGCGGACCGGGTGCGGATCGCTTGCCTTGCACAACTGGTCAATGTGATCGCCCCGATTATGACCAACGAAGACGGGTTCTTCCGTCAGACCATCTATTATCCATATGTGTGGGCGATTCAATATGCGCGAGGCGATGTGCTCGATCTTGCGGTGGAGTCCCCGACATACGAAGTCAAAGGCAAAGGGCAGATTCCGTATCTTGATGTTGCCGCCACAATGGACGGGAAAACGTATTCGCTGTTTATCCTGAATCGGGATTTAGTCAAACCGCATGATATGGAAATTGTCTGGCGCGAAGCGCCGCCGGAACGCGTGCTGTTCTCGCAAGTTCTGACAGGCGCCGACCTCAAAGCCTGCAACAGCTTCGAAGACCCGAAGAAAGTGGCGCCGCAGACTTTCGAACCGCCCATAATCGGAACGAAGACCGCAATCCAGGTCCCCGCCGGCTCCTATACCGTTATCCAATTTCAGTGAAGATGGAGGCGTTTCATGCCCCGCATGTTCCGTGTTTAGGTTGTCTATTTCCTGTTGGAAAGAATTGCATGGCAAAAAAGCTGAAGAAATATTCAGCCGGGAGAGTTCAAGGTGAAACCCAAACGATTTTTTATTGTTTTGCTTTGGTTGATTGGCTCGGCGGCATTCGGACAACAGCCGGGCGATAGGCCCTACCTGGATCCCGATCTCTCGCCTGAGCGGCGGGCGGAAGATCTTGTCTCCCGCATGACGCTGGAGGAGAAGGTGCTCCAGATGCAGAGCACCGCTCCCGCGATTCCGCGCCTCGGCGTACCCGCCTACAACTGGTGGAACGAGGCATTGCACGGCGTAGCCCAGGGCCGCGCCACCGTCTTCCCGCAGGCTATCGGCCTTGCCGCCACATGGGACACCGACCTGATGTACCGGGTAGCCGACATCATTTCCACTGAAGCGCGGGCCAAGTACAACGACGCCCTGACCCGTCCCGCCCCTTCGGGTCCCGAAGCATTCATGACCCTGCCCGGCCGCACGGCCGGACTGACGTACTGGTCGCCGAACATCAATATTTTCCGGGATCCCCGCTGGGGGCGCGGCCAGGAGACCTACGGAGAAGATCCTTACCTGACCGGCCGCATGGCTGTTGGATTCGTCACCGGAATGCAGGGAGACGACCCTCATTACCTGAAAGTCGTTTCCACGCCGAAGCACTACGCCGTGCACAGCGGTCCGGAACCGCAAAGGCATGAGTTCGATGCCAGGGTAAGCGAATACGACCTGATAAACACCTATCTGGCGGCTTTCCGGACCGCGGTCATCGAAGGCGGAGCTGAATCGATCATGTGCGTCTACAACTCCGTGGCCGGCGTTCCCGGGTGCGCCAGCAGGGATCTGCTGCAAACGCGTTTGCGCGAACAGTGGGGATTCCAGGGCTACGTTGTGAGCGATTGCGGCGCCGTCAACGATATCTATCAGAATCACAAATACTCCGCCACCCTGGGCGGAGCAGCGGTCGCCGCCGTCAAGGCGGGCACGGACCTTACCTGCGGAACAGAGTATCGAACCCTGGTTGCCGAAGTGGAAGCCGGCAACCTCAGCGAATCCGAAATCAATCGTTCGCTAAAGCGGCTCTTCGCGGCGCGGTTTCGCCTGGGCATGTTCGATCCTCCCGAACGGGTTCCCTATTCGAAGATTTCGATCGCCGAGAACGATTCGGCCGCGCATCGTCAGGCGGCGCGGGATGCCGGGCGGAAGGCAATTGTACTGTTGAAAAATGAAAACGGGATCCTGCCTTTGAGCCCGTCGACAGGCAAAATCGCCGTCATCGGCCCTTCAGCCGACGATCCCGTTGCATTGCTGGGCAATTACAACGGCATCTCGTCCAGGCAGGTCACCCCGCTGGAGGGAATCGCGCAGCAGTTCAGGACGGCGCAGGTGCGGTACGCGCTCGGCGCGACCTATACGGCCGGCACGCATTCGCTGGTTCCCTCAACATTTTTAACGCCTGCGGAGGGTGGCGGCCGCGGGTTGCTGGCCGAGTACTTCGACAATCCGGAATTCCAGGGACAGCCCAAGCTCCGCCGGTTCGAGCCGCGCGGGTATTTCGATATGGGGATGGAAGACCCTGCCGTAATCGCGGCGGTCGGAAACGAAAATTACTCGGTACGCTGGACGGGCACGCTGACGCCGCCCGCTGCGGGCGAGTACGATCTGGCGGTCCATATCGGCAGATGGAATCGTACAGCCACGGCCCGACTGTTCCTCGACGACAGGGAACTCTCTTTCGGCGCGGGACCTTCCACTCAAATGACCTCGACACAAACGGCGCCGGGACCTCGGAGGAGTGCGCGTTCCCGGGTCACGCTGGAGGGAGGCCGGAAGTACGGCTTGCGGGTGGAATATCAACAGCCCGGTTCGGGCGGCACGATTCAGCTCGGATGGATTCCGCCCGCCGGCGCCGCCCTCGCGGAGGCGATGACGCTCGTCGAGGATTCCGATGTGGCCGTTGTTTTCGTCGGCTTGAGTCCCGAGCTGGAAGGGGAAGAAATGCGCGGGTTGAACATCCCCGGTTTTCTCGGCGGCGACCGCACCAGTCTGGACCTGCCCGAGCCGCAGGAAAACCTGGTGAAGTCGGCTATCGCCACGGGTAAACCGGTGGTCGTGGTGCTGACGGGCGGCAGCGCGATATCTGCGAATTTTGCCGCCGAACACGCTGCCGCGCTGCTCGCGGCATGGTACGGCGGCGAGGAGGCAGGCGCGGCAATCGCCGAAACGCTGGCCGGCGCCAGCAACCCGGCAGGCCGCCTCCCCGTGACTTTCTACAAAAGCGTGGATCAACTGCCCCCGTTCACCGATTACAGCATGAAAGGCCGCACATACCGGTATTTCAAGGGAGAGCCTCTGTACCCCTTCGGCTTCGGGTTGAGCTATTCGAGTTTCACGTACTCCGGACTCAGCGCGAAGCGGACACCGAGCGGCGCTGAAATCAGTGCAACGGTAAAAAATACTTCCGCCCGGGACGGAGAAGAAGTGGTTCAGCTCTATGTCGGCGGCGGCTCTGAGGAGGAGGCGCCCATAAGGAGTCTGCGCGGATTCCGGCGGATTCTCCTGCGTGCGGGCGAGAGCCGCAGGGTAAGTTTCACGCTGAGTTCAGAGGAGGTCCCGGGTTCTGCGGTGGACGTCAGCGTCGGCGGAGGACAGCCCCTGGACGGCATACCGCACGTGCGGGGTACGCTTTAGGCACGGTCTTTTGAGCCTGTAAAAATGCGGGCTAAGGATTTCTGAAGTTCCAGCGCGCCTTGTCGCTCCTGGGATCGAACCTTGAGAGCGTCGGCGTGCTCCGTCCCACCGCGGTCAGGGCCAGGGGTTCGTTGGAGTTTGCCATCGACCTGGGCATGATGCGGTAAGCGCCGTCCGTCAACTGGTCGATGCGCCACAATTGTTCGGGACCGCCTGTAAAGGCGGGAACCGCCACAACCTCGCCGTATGCGGTTGCGGTCAACGTGCGATCCGTGCCGGCGATCGCGATTCTGAAATAGGGCGCTCCCGGATAGCCGTATGGATAGTCGGAATAAGCTGCCATCTGTTGCGGGTTCCGGCAGTCCAGGCTCCTTGTAACTTCTGATAAGGCGTATGTAAACTTCGGGCTTTGAATTTGCCCAAAAATCGAATTTTATTCTGCCTATCGACTAAATTTATTTTTATGCAGCCCCTTAGCTTTCTGCGATATTTTTGAATCCGCCATGCTAAAATGATTCGAAAGCATGGAGCAGAACGATGGAACGAAACGTGGAAGATCTGGTTCAGGAATTCCGGGATGAGCTCGAAAGCTCCGTGGGGAGCAACCTTGAACAGGTCATTCTCTACGGTTCTCGTGCTCGGGGGGATGAAGATCCGGATTCGGATCTGGATGTGCTGGTCGTTCTGCGAGATTCGAGCCAAAGCGAGAGAGAAACGATTCATCGCATTGCATACCGATTGATGTGGGACCGTGAATTCCAGCCGTTGATTTCTCTAAACATTATCGATCGTGAACACTATCTGCTGTTGAAGGAAGCAGGTTCCAGCTATTTAGGGAATATCCTGCGTGAGGGCAAACCGCTGTGGCCGACAAGCGAGACGAAGGTAGATATTGGCTGGCGAGGGCGAACAATGCCTTGAGCGCTTCGGAAGCTCTTGTTTCGGAGGAGCTGTTCGATGACGCGATATCCCGAGCTTATTATGCGATGTTCTATGCGACCAAAGCGCTCCTGATTCGAGACGGAGTAGCTGCCGGATCCAAACACTCCGCCGTTGTTGCTGCTTTCGGACGAGAGTACGCAAAAACCGGCAAAATCGAACCGCGGTACCACCAGATGCTCATCGAGGATTTTGAGTGGCGACAAAAGGCGGACTATGACGTCTTCTGGCATGCCGATCGTGATACCGCCCGGGGGCGTGTTGCTGATGCGCGGGAATTCGTCTCGAAGATATCCAAAATATTCATCTGATTCCACATATGGATAGTCGGAATAAGTTGACATCTGTTGCGGGTTCCGGCCGTCCAGGCTTCTTGCAACTTCTGATACTACGGCGTATGAAAACTTCGGGCTTTGAATTTGCCCAAAAATCGAATTCGAGGGTATTCTATGCCGGAATCGGGGATTTAGACAGGGATTTCGGGCATGCCTATAGTGCAAACATTGAATGGGGATCCCGGCCAATTAATTCAGTCGGCTTGCTTATGCCCAGTATATTTAAATATCGAATCGTTGCCGGTCCAACGTTCGGGATGTTCTTCAAGTCATGTATGCGGGTTCTTGGCTTCATTTTATCCCGGCATGTTGAATTGGTTTTATGAATTGCAGATTTCCTATTCGATCCGCCACATCTGAAATGAGCCGTCAATCGGCCCCTTGTAGTATCCCTCAAACAGATCCTTACTGAGCGTGCCGCCGCCTTCATAGAGGCCCTCATCCGCCGTATAGGTGAATTCGTTGTTCTCCAGTGTACCGTCCATCACATGAATCGGTTTTTCGAGCGTATCCAGCTTGTCCAGGATCAGTATCCGATACCTGTTGTCGCCTGAATGGCTTACCTTGGCAAAGAAGGCAAACGGGTTGCCTTCGGAGTCCGTGCCGTTCCCTTGCCAGTTCCCGATGAATGGATAATTTGCCTGTTTACTGCCTGAATCGGTGTCGGGATTCGCACATGAATCCAGGAATAAACACAAAGACAGTAAAGCGATGGATGCGCTGCTTACTATAAAAGTTTGTGATTTGAAATGCTTTTCTATGTTCATGTTTAACTCCTCTACTCAATGCGCCATGGCCTGACGGCTAACGTGGCGGCGATAAGAATAATTCACTGCTCTTTTTCATAACTCCTTCAGTATCGTAGCCGTGCCGGTATCTGCCAAAAGATTATGCGTAAACCGGAAGTAATTTTATGATTTAATCAATGATCAGGCTGCCGTCAGAGTTGAATTTCCAGAAATCCGCATGCGCTACCTCCCAAAGATAACCGTCGGGATCTGAAAAGTAGCCACTATAGCCGCCCCAAAAAGCATCCTGGGCCGGCTTTACGATCTTTCCACCGGCTTTTTCAGCCAGTGACAGGATGGCATCTACTTCATCCCTGGACTTTGTATTGTGCGCCAGAGTTATGCCTGAAAACATGCCGCGTTCCGATGACTGACTGCGAGAGACGTCTTCGGCTAGTTTATCTAATGGATACAAAGCCAGACATGCTCCACCGGTTTGAAAAAATATTATGCCTGATTCAGGCTTTCGGCTTGTCGGCATCCCAAGACCTTCGTGATAGAACCTGTAGGAGCGTGCAAGGTCGGAAACGCCCAAGGTAATAATGCTTATTCTCGGTTCCATAGAGAATCCTTCGTATTATTGTTTGCCTGCAATCCGGAATTCGATCCGTGTCAGAATTTAACGATTTTAGACAATATGAAATAATTTAGAATTCTGTATAGGAAAAATGGAACATATCCTATTTTTGTGAAAAGAATTTATTTGGAGTGGATCCTGTGAATTTCCGGAAATCCAGGATCATGTGGGATTGGTCATAGTAGCCGAAATCCTGCGCTATAAAACTCATATCAAAAGTCTTCTTTTCCTTCCTGATATGTTTTATTGTTTTTCTGATCCTGCTAATCCTCATGTACTGAACCGGATTGATGCCGACATAATCCAGGAATATTCTTCTCAAATGCTGCCTGCTGACGCCGGTTTCAGAACTCAGGTTGTCTACGGAATTAAATTCCGTGTTAGAAGAAATGCTCTGCAAGGCATCGCTTAAACTTACATGGATCGGCAGAAATTTATTCTGATGGGATATCAGCATATTCTGCAGATAATTTATTCGCTGAAATATATTGTCTTGGGAATAAATCCCCTGCTCCAGCAGATCTGTATCTTCCCAGAAGTCATTTAGCTCTACAATGATGTCCGCGAATTCTTTCATAGGTATCCCGAAAAATGCATATGCATATCCGGGTTTGAACCGTATCCCGATTAATTCTTTTCGGGATGAAAATATGGGCCTGGTCATTGTTCCGGTAAATAATGAACTGATTTTTCCCTGCTGACTCAGGTCGATAAGAATATCGGAGCAATTATCCGGGATAATGATATCGGGATTATCGGACGACTCATCCGATTGATAATGCCAGAAGCATTGAATGTATGGGGATAATGCCGGATGGGGGAGGTATTCGATGTATGGCATTTTAATATGTTTCTGAGATCTATTTAATATCCATAAGACGAATACGGTTGCCTTATTTCACTTTCGTTGAATTTCTGTTTTTGATTCTACTATTCTTTGAAGCAGGATCGGCAAAAAACCTGAGAAATTGAAAAATTATATTCACGGTCTGCATCAAGAATGATCAAAGGGATTTCTAATCGAAATGATT
Organism: Acidobacteriota bacterium; assembly: GCA_016934295.1. Classification (GTDB taxonomy): domain Bacteria; phylum Acidobacteriota; class UBA6911; order UBA6911; family UBA6911; genus UBA6911. The sequence continues at coordinate 1,592 of JAFGTD010000326.1, read as the reverse complement.
TTCCTCTACCGCGGTGAAAGTCACCGACTTAAATAATTCACAGCATAGAAAGATATTTATCGTGCTTAAGTTGTTAAAAGTGGGTGCTATCAACAGTCACTTGTTGTGACAGGAAAGGCAGAGGTCCGTCTGGTTTCCCCATACCGTCAACTGGTCGGAGGCAGTGCAATTATTGGAATCTTCAAGGGATATGTTCGACACTACCGGTAGAGGCTCGCTCATTTCGGATGACTTCAATGCATGACAGGATAGGCATCCGACTCGGCCATCTACAAGTTCAATCGCCGGATTCAGCCTCTGCAGGGGGACTAACTCTTCCGGTGATTTCGCCTGAAATTGATCGTAGATCATTCCTACCGGATGGTTGGCGCTCCTGCCGCCCCATATCTGCATCGGCGCAAAGGCGCTCTTTACAACAACATTCGAAGCACCGGTTTCGTTGTGGCATTGAAGGCAGGCTTCCGAGTCGGAATCAAGGGTCGGCGGTTGCGTCTTGAAATCCTGCCCGCTTGAGCTGGTTCTGACGGCAAAGTTGATCAGTTTCTCCCCGATACCCGCGGATGCTGGCCCCGTCATGGTGAAAAGGATCAACAATAAAACTGAGCATATCCTGCTTTGTTTCATAACTCACTTGTTCATTGCCCGGCAAAATGCGGATATTCATGGAAGCAGATGTTTAAGGCAGGAATATGGATAGTCGGAATAAGCTGCCATCTGTTGCGGGTTCCGGCCGTCCAGGCTCCTTGCAACTTCTGATACGGCGTATGAAAACTTCGGGCTTTGAATTTGCCCAAAAATTGAATTCGGGGGTATTCTATGCCGGAATCGGGGATTTAGAAATGGATTTCGGGCATGCCTATAGTGCAGCGGAAATCTTCCCATCCATAGCAGGGTCACCGAATGAACTGGAAACGCATCGCGATTGCCGCAATCTGGTCGGAGCTGCTGGTTTGTGTTCTTTATGTACCCACAGTGCAGTATGCCATGAAACACGAGGGATCGGCTGTAACATTCCTTGCCTCTCTGGAAATGTTCGTTCCGCTGTTTCTGGGAGGGCTCTGGATTGCGCGCAGGATTGAATCCCGCTTTATACTGCACGGCGTACTGGCCGGCATCCTTGCCGGTATCCTGTATTTGATTTTTATGCCGATGCTGATTTTTCCCTTCCTGTTAGGCGATCAATTTGTATCTCAATCCGAGCAGGCGGGTGGGCAGGTGATACTTATTATCACCTTTTTCAGCTTCCTGACCAGGGTTCTCGGAGCGGCGGCGGGCGCCTACGTGGGCGGGAGAGCTTACCAGTGAAGTAAAGACAAGCGGGATGATGATCATCTTCAGCAGACGAAGGAACAAATCTCCCAAAAACCCGATTGCTTGCGCCGCCGCAGGAAGGATCCAGCCCATAGCGACACCGGCGAGGAGCGCAATGAGTACCTGCCAGTGCAGTTTGAAATACCAGGCCTTTTCATTTGGTTTGATTTCGATCATTTATCGAAAAGATTTACTTCCTATTGCCCGCTGAAATGTTCAGAGGGCGGACACATGGTTCGCCCCTACTTATCTATGGAATTTTCTTTGTGTCTTAGCGCCTT
>JAFGTD010000325.1 GCA_016934295.1 Acidobacteriota bacterium | reverse complement strand
TTTCTCCTCGCTCGTAGGGTTGCACACCACGTGTTCGCGGTGAGTGATGTCGTAGAACTTCCAGGTATCCATAAGATCAGTCCTTAAATCGCTGACGTACTTAATAAAGAATTCAATCACTTCATCTTCTGACAAGCGTCCACATACAACACCAAGAGTTATATCCTCGACGGCTTTATCACTTGCAGATAACTCTTTCTCATTTATCAATAGTAATACTTCTGCAGCAGCAACCGCTACCCGTTTGTTACCATGACTTGAATCGTCTGTGATCGACATTTTCTTGCACGGCTATAGAAACCTGTATATCCGCACCGGGAATCTGGATGTGAACTCGTAGCCTTCATTTCCATTTTTACAGGGCGAAGGAAATAGGGTAACATCCGGGCTTTCGAGGCGCATGCAATGGACGGGTACATTTTTCCCTTAATAGTGGTTGCGGGATTTATCGCGGGATTTATCAACACCCTGGCCGGGAGCGGTTCGCTCATAACCCTGCCGCTTCTGATATTCGCGGGTCTTCCGGCCAATGTGGCCAACGGGACCAACCGGATCGCGGTGTTCCTGCAGACGGCCGTGGCTGTAAATCGTTTCCGGCAAAGCGGTACGCTGGACATGAAGCGGGGGCTTCAGCTGACGGCCCCGGCCGTGCTGGGGGCTTTAGTTGGAGCGCAGATCGCGGTCAACCTGAACGAACAGGTAATGGAAAAGGCGATCGGCGTACTGATGGCGGTGATGCTGGTTGTCGTGCTTGTAAGGCCGAAACGCTGGCTCGTAGGACGTCCGGAGATGCTCTTGAAGCGGCCGGGATGGCTTCAGTTGTCGATTTTCTTCCTGATCGGGATTTACGGGGGCTTCATACAGGCGGGTGTCGGGATTTTCCTGCTCTCCGGGCTGGTACTGGGGGCGGGCTACGAACTGGTGCGGGCGAACGCGGTCAAGAATCTGATCGTTATGGTGTCTACGTTCTTTGCGCTGATGGTATTCATTGTCAATAACCAGGTTGATTGGCTGCCCGGGCTTGTACTGGCAGTCGGCAACATGCTGGGTGCATGGGTGGCGGCGCGCATGGCGGTCGAAAAGGGCGCGAAATTCGTCCGATGGATCCTGGTTGCCGTCATTGTCGTGTCGGCAACGATACTGCTGGGTCTATCCGACCCGGCAGTGGACTTGTTCCGGTAGTACCTATTCTCCAGACTGTCTATGCTTCAAGCGCTTTGGAAAAGATATCAATCGCCCGGTCGATCTGCTCCCGGGTTATAACCAGGGGGGGCTGGAAACGAATCACGTTTCCGAGTGTTCCCCCAAGGCCGACAATCAGGCCGGATTCCAGGCAACGATCCTTGATGGCGGCGGCTTCAGCGGAGGCCGGTGTGAGCCTGTCGTCTTTAATAAGCTCGATGCCGATCATCAGTCCGAGGCCGCGCACATCGCCGATGAGTTCGTGAGTTTGTTGAATCTCTCTAAGGCAGGATCTGGCGAATTCTCCGAGATTCCGCGCGTTTTCGCAGAGGCCTTCCTTCTCTATGAAATCGATGTTGGCGAGGGCGGCGGCGCAGGATACCGGATTGCCCCCAAATGTGGAGAGGTGATCTCCAACCTTGAAAGCGGCAGCGATATCTTTACGCGTGGTGAACGCGCTCAGCGGGAATCCGTCGGCGATTCCCTTGGCGGTGACCAGAATATCCGGAACCACACCGTAGTGTTCAATGGCGAACATCTTCCCGGTACGGGCAAATCCGCTCTGCACCTCGTCGGCGATGAAGAGGATACCGTGCCGGTCCAGCACCTTCTTTGCTTCCCGAAAATAATTGAACGGCGGGACGATTATGCCGCCTTCGCCCAGAACAGGTTCCGCGATGAATGCCGCTACGTCGTTTGAAGTGGCGTAATGGATCAGTTCTTCAATTGCGGCGGCGCACCGGCGGCCGCATTCGTCGGGATCATCGGGCCATTGGGAACGATAGGGATAGGGAACGGGAGCGAAAGCAATCCCTGAAGCGTAGGGACCGCCCCCTTTCTTTCTTCCCTGGTATCCAGAGATGCTGAGGGTGCCCCAGCTGCGGCCGTGGAATCCTGCCTGCAGTGCAATGAATTCGTGTCTGCCGGTATGCAGGCGTGCCAGTTTCAATGCGCCTTCAATCGCCTCGGCCCCGCTGTTGCCGAAAAATGATTTTGTCAGGCCCTCCGGGGTTATCCGGGCCATTTTTTCGGCAAGATCGGCTGTGGGCTGAACATGGAAAAGGTAGGAAGAGCCGTGAATCAGTTTGTCCATCTGCGCCTTGGCGGCCTCGATGACCTCAGGATTGCAGTGGCCGGCGTTGACAACCGAGATCCCTGAAAAGCAGTCGATATAATCCCTGCCGTCAACATCGGTTATGACCGCTCCTTTTGCCCTTTCAATGACTACAGGTGCGACCGATTTCACAAAGCTGGTTATGACATATTCCCGGTATTTCTCGTAGGTGTCCGTGATAGACCTCGCTTTAAATTAAGGCACCGTTATACATTATACATTGATGCGATTTATGTATAACGATGGATTTATATATTTTATAAACTGTTTATTCTAAATGCTTAATATCTATTCTTCCAGGGTTCGGTTTTATGTATAAAACCTGGATATTTATACATTTACACGTTTATACGCGACATTTTCATTCGTATGAAACGCTTCTAACATTTACACGTTGGAACATTCAACATTGGATGTTCAACGTTCCAACGTTCGGCAACGTTCAAACGACGCTTTTTTCTTTTAACGTTCAACGTTCTAACGTTCCAACGTGCAACGAAGCAGGCACATCCTTAAAAATATCCCCGCGAGTTAAATCCCTATGCTTCATAGATCCAACAGATGGACCCACACCGGAATGAAGGCTTTTTACGTTAGCACGTTAGTACGTTAGCACGTTCTCACGAAGCAGTATTCTTTTACCTCCACTTGTCCACGGAAGCGGTTGAAAGATAGCCGAAATCTCCCGCCTGCCAGAACAGGTTGGTTTGCCCGCCCACGGAGAGAATGTTGATTCTGGAAGCGCTGGGGAATTGGGGGATTTCCGTGTCTTTCGGCAGTTTCATCCAGGAGGCGAACGGCTCGACACCGCGTCGGGCGGTAGGGAGGATGAAATTCTGCACGGCATAAAAATCGTCCATCCAATCCCCTACCGTTACCTTTGTGTTTTTCTGGATCCAGTCAATCAACTGTTCCTTGGAGTTGAATCCCTCGTTGTTTTTCAACTGATGGATTATTGTCGGATCCAGCAGCAGCGTGGTGGAGGAAAACGGACTTACGAACTTCAACCAGAACGGGATCTGGGGGGCGAAGTCTTTTCCAAAGCTCTGGTCCGGATGGGTGAAGCCCCAACCCAAAAAGGTGCTGACGGTGCTGTCCTCAAGTTTAAAGCCCTTCTGTACGTGCAGCGGGTTCCATCCGTCAGGCAGTGCCTCCTCATTTTCCGCCATGCAGTTATTGTTGTAGTTGTAATTGTTCCCCTGGCTGCCCATATATGTTTCGCCGATTTTTCCGCTGGCGGCCAGGTTGATGGACATCAGGGTCCACGTCCTTCCGATAACGGCATTGGCGTGGTTGAAGGGGCCCAGCGCGCCGATCCCTGAATTCATGTTGATTTCGTTTCTTACGGGACCATTGACAACGGCCATGCAGGCAAAAGAGGTCGTTGAGGTTGATATCGACGTAACTCCCATGGATGCCAGCGCCAGGATAACTGGCAAGTGTTCCGGTTTTGCCCCGGCCATGACCGCGTTCACGGCGACTTTTTCCACCGTGTAGCTCCACAATTCATGGGGAGACGACGGCTGCATTCTGCCGACGATTTCATCCGGCTCATGGCTGGTTCCCTTGAGCATTTCGGCAACCCGGGCTTCTGTCGGAAGCACGATAGGAAGCCCGTCCGTCCAGCCGTTTTCCAGGAAGATCCGATGCAGATTGTCTTCGGTGTCCGGTTCGACCAGCCGGGGGGTCGGCCTTTCAATGAAGCCCGTTTTTGTGTCTTCCTCGGTAATAGGTACGGTGAGTGCCGCGATAATCTCCTCCAGTACGGGCTTTCCCGTGACCGGATCGTTGCCCTGCAGGTATTTTCTGCAGATTTCGGCGGCGGTGCCCGTAATAGGGTGCGGAACGAAGGTATACCGCATGTTCGGCATGCCTTTTTTATAAATATAGGTTTTTACAAGGTTCTCAAATCTCAGAGTAACGACAGGGGCGGTGGGGACTCCGAGCTTTTCAACTGTCCAACTGTGGCCGGCGGCCGCCGGCGCGCAGGTGCTTCAATGGCCGACCCCCATAATCATGCCATGTCCCTGTTCTTTTATTTCCGCCCATAGCTTGGGATCGTCGTCAAAGTATGTTCCGATTTTCTTTCGTACGATCCAAGTGGTCTGGGGATATTTCTCCGCCAGGAGTTTCTGCATTTCCGTAAATAGTTGGTGGGTGTCGGTGAATCCGATATCGACTATATAAATTGTTTTCCCTTCCAGGTCCGCAATTCTGGGCGCCATGGGGACCCGAACGATGGCGGGGGGCTGACCCAGGGGATTCAGGACGGTGATTTCCTGTGCCTGCGCCCGGGAAATACCTGCCAGCGAAGGCATCAGGAACAATAACGCCGTGAGCCAGGACCATGTGTTTATTCTTCTTTTCATGAAACCTCTCCTTATATCAGGGGAATATCCCACCATGCTTCTATTACTCTAGCAAAAATAAAAGCTATAAAAAATACCGTTGCATGTTGGAACGTTAATACGTTGCACGTTAAAAGAAAAAAGCGTCGTTGGAACGTTGCCATTTAAGTAAGTAGGTTGGCATTCTATAAGAAAAGATGGTTTTTAACCTGCAACGATCTTTTTGTTTTTAACGTTCAACATTCAACGTTTAACTTTCAACGGTATTTAATTTTATAGGCAAGGCAGTGCTTCAGCGAACGGGGAAAGCAACGGGTCAGCCCGACCAGCAGCCGGTAGCGCCAGCCGGGAATAACAAACAGTCTGTTTTTACCCAATCCCTGCAGGGAATCCTCAACAACAGCTTCGGGGTCCATCCACAGGCTTTTGGATATCCGGGACCGGTCCATTTTTATGACGTCGTGAAATTCCGTATAGGTGAATCCGGGGCAGAGCGCCTGAACGCGGACGGGAGAACCGCTGTTTTTGAGGTCCATGTAAAGACATTCGGTGAAACTGTTGATCCAGGCTTTTGTAGCGGAGTATCCGTTGCTGTTTAATGTATGGAAAAAGCCGGCAACGGATGAGACGTTTACGATATTGCCTTTGTCCCGCTCCATCATTCCCTTCAGTGCGGTATGGGTCAACCGTTCGGTGGCGATCATATGCAGGCGGTGCATCCTGTCGAGGGCCTCGAGATCCGCTTCAAAGAACTTTCCCGGTACGCCGAAACCGGCGTTATTTACCAGGAATTCCAGGCCGGGCTCCGCCGCGATGCGGGCGGCAACCCTGCGGATGTCCGAGTCCATGGCCAGGTCGGCCTGCAGGGCTTCGGCATTATTCAGCTCGTCGGCCAGTTTTTGCAGCCGCTCCAGGCGCCGGGCTACTAGAAGGACGCGATATCCTCTTCGAGATAATTTACGGGCAAAAACCTCTCCGATTCCGCTGGATGCTCCCGTTATCAAGGCAACAGGTTGAGGGATGCGCACAATGATTTCCGATTTGCAGGCTTTAATAAGGGTCTTGACTGAAAAGTGATTCGGAAAATAACAGAGTCGACGATTTTCACGTTCACAGGTTCATACAGCGCTTCATTTCAGCGGGCCGGCCATTCATCCATCAACGATCCGCCTATTCCCCACGGAAGGTTTTTTTGACCTTAGACGGTTTTTATTTTTCAGCCTGAAGGGTTCTGGCTGCGGTCCACTCAATATCGCCGTTTTGTGATTGAACCATTCCCCGGATATCATCCTTGTCGACCTTCCCGGAGTAATTTTGGTTTCCCCATGTAAAGTTAATTTGATCGCCCCGGAGTTCCGCATTTAAAATGGGCCATGTATCCCCTTTTACGGTCAAATCTCCCTCGATCTTCTGGAAATTCTGAGTCAGCCGGAGGGTCACCGGTTCCGGACCCTCCTGCCATTTCCAGAAGCCGTCGACTTTTGCCGGAACGATCCAGAAGTAGGCTGTGCGCCCTTCTTTGTGGATCGTCTGATCCGCTTCCCATTCGCCCATGGTAAATGCGTGCGAAACGATTCTCGTTCCGGGTTTCAGGTCCAGCAGTGTCGGGCGCAGTTTTTTATTGAGATCGGGCAGAAGATACATGGTGATGACCGTAGCCTGGCTGAAATCGCTCTCGAAAATATCGCCTTCAACGAACGAGGCCAGAATCGAAACCCCCTCTTTTTCAGCATTCCGTTTGGACAGTTTCACCATCTCGGGATTGTATTCAATACCCAGGGCTTTTGCTCCTCTTCGAGCGGCCGCAATAACGATGCGTCCGTCGCCGGATCCGAGGTCTATGAGGAAATCATCGGGGGTCACTCCCGCCGCGTCAAGCATGGCTTCGATGAGTTCATTCGGAGTCGGAACCCATATGACATCCTTCCCCTGCTGACCGATGGAAGGTTCATAATCCTGCGCGAAGACAGTTGTGGAGCCGAAGCTTAAAAATAACAGGGTAAAAAGAAGCAAGAGAAGCCGGAAGGCCTTTTTCATATCCCATCTCCCCCAAAAATCAGTCTGCAGTCGTTAGTCAGCCAAGCCTCCCGCCAAGACGAAAGCGGGCCGGATTAAACAAGCTGTGACACCTAAGTCAGAACAGTAAATGATGCTCTAGCCCCGAAGCTCAGCAACTAGCGAGGGGTGTCTTGTCCGGCGTAGCCCGGCCGAAGATTCGCTTCGGCTAGGGCGAAGCCGGAAAGCCCCTCGAAGTAATTTCCGAAATTTTATCACGGTTCTTCGATCCGTGTTATCAAGCAGGTGTCACAAGCCGGCATTCGGCAGTATGCTACAAAAGTTCCATGGAATTAAATCAATTTTTCTGCCCACTGCCTACTATTAACACCGTGATGCAATCCAGCCACTGCCGCATAGTGTGAAACATTCACCGCAAGCCCTGCATTGAAGCTCGGAGCCTTCAACCAGTGCCGGTTTCCGTTCGATGCCGCGGCCCTCAAAGTAGATCCTGTTCGCTTTTTTGACATTGGCACAGTAGCGCAGGCAGAGGCCGCAGAGGCTGCAGTCCGTCATGCCTGTTTTAAACCGGGAGGACGTCACTCCGTATTCTTCTGCATAAGGCTGCCAGGCCGGCCAGAGCAGCTCGATGATCATCCGCCGGATTTTCTTCACTTTTTCCGTGCTGGTCTGAACCTGCAATCCCTCTTCCACGGGATAGACGCAGGAAGCCACAAGCCGTTTCCGGCCGCGCTTTGTCTCGATTTCCACCATGCACATGCGGCATCCGCCATAGTCTTCAAGCCTGTCGTCATGGCATAAAGTGGGAATATTGATGCCGAGCGATCTTGCCGCCTGTAATACGGTGGTTCCTTTTTCCGCGGTTACCGCACGGCCGTCTATTGTCAGATTAACGTTTTCCATGGAGATACCTCCCTACGCCTTGGTTTCGTGCAGGGTTGCAGCCCCCGCGGATTGTTTTTGCATCGTGTATGCCGGCACCTTGACGACGGCGCTGAATTTCTCCGGACAGGCCGTGAAGCAGGCGCCGCACTTGATGCACTTTTCCTGAATAATAGTGAATACCTTGTCCTTGGACTTGTTTATCGCATCCACCGGACAGTTGCGGTGGCAGGCGCCGCAGGCCGTACATTTTTCCTGGTCGATATCGTACGCGATCAGGTCGGTGCAGACGCCGGCGGTGCAGCGCTTTTCCCGGATGTGCTCTTCGTACTCTTCACGGAAATACTTCAGCGTGCTCATTACGGGGAAGGGGGCCGATTGGCCCAGAGCGCAGAGGGAAGCGGCCTCCATGAATTCACCGAGCTCTTCCAAAAGCGCAAGATCTTCCTCTTTCCCCTTCCCGGCCGCGATTCTGTTGAGGATTTCCAGCGTCTGGCGCAGCCCTTCGCGGCAGGGAACGCATTTGCCGCAGGATTCGTGGGCGAGGAAGTTTGTGTAATACCTTGCCGTGTCGACCATGCAGGTGTTTTCGTCCATGACGATCATGCCGCCCGAACCCATCATGGAACCCACCTTGGTAAGTTCGTCGAAGTCGACGGGAAGATCCAGGAGCGATTCCGGGATCACGCCGCCGGACGGGCCGCCGGTCTGTACGGCCTTGAATTTCTTCCCTTTGGGCACGCCGCCGCCGATTTTGAAGATGATGTCCCTGAGGGTGATGCCCATCGGGACTTCGACCAGCCCGGTGTT
>JAFGTD010000025.1 GCA_016934295.1 Acidobacteriota bacterium | reverse complement strand
CTCCATTTATGATGGTTCAAGTTACTGCACGGAGTCGACGCATTATATCAAATGTCGAAATGCCAGTCTTTGCCGGAGAGAACATCCCGGCACTGGGATGCTAATTCATGTAAGTGGGGCAGGGTGTCGGTATGCTGCAGGACAAGCAGGAGGTTTCCCAGCCCCGGCCGGACCTGGTCGAGATAGTCCCGGATACCCCGGACGCTTCCCTGGAATCCGTAGGCGCCCAGGGCCTGCATCAGGCGCTGGGCAGACGCTTCCATGAAAGCCTGACGGAAATCGTCCCAGTCTGTTTTTGTTTTCGACTGTTGGAAATAATAAAGCAGCAGATCCTCGCGCTCATCTTCGGACAAGGCGGCGTAGGGATCGTAAAGCAGGGATCCCAGATCGTAGAAAAGAGTGCCGAAGCGCATGCCCTGGAAATCGATCAGGTAGGGTTCATCCTGGAAGATCATGACATTCGGCGACTGAAGGTCGCGATGCACGAGGCGGCGCGGTAGAGCGGAGAGTCTTTCCGCCAATGCGGCCAACTCCGTTTCGAGCTGTTGCCGGAATCCGGAAGCCGGATGGGTTCGGCAGAGAAGTTCAACGAAATTCTCCATGAAATAATTCCGTTCCCAGCGGTATAGCGAGGGACCGAAAGGTTCCGCCAGTTGCACCCGGTTGGCTGGAAACTGCAGTGCCGGGTAGGAATGGAGGCGGAGCGCGATCGTCAGTGTTTTCCGGTACAACGTCCGGCGATTTTCCCATGGTGTGTTTTGCAGGGAGTGAAGGTCGACATCCCCCAGGTCTTCCATGATGATAAAGCAGTTCGAGGGATCGTGATCCAATATCCGGGTTGTTGGAATATCGATGGTTTCGAAGAAGCGGGCAATTTCGGCGAAATAGGCGTTCTCGCGCCGGGTGGGGTTATAGTGCACCAGCACAACCGATTCTGTATTGTTCCATGTCAGGCGAAAATAGTCCCGATCCGAACCCCTTTTCATAAATGGATGCAGCTCGACTTCTGCTTTCGCTGGAAGCCCTAGCGTTTGTTTTGCATAAGGAACGAGCCCGTCGGGAATGTCCATCAATCCTCCGGTGCGGTGATCCGGGTTTTTAAAGTCTCATAGGTCTCGGGCGATTCTATGTCGTGCCAGTTGCCGGCATCAAGAACAATCCCAAGGATGGAACCAGGATTGCTCCGGATTCTGTTGAGGAATACCGTGACCATCGATTCGGTTTTTCCGGCTTTTATATGCTGAAGTATCGAGGTTTCCACGGCGTAAATTCCCGTGAAGAGACATTGGAGCTCACCGGGATTTCCCAGAGAATCCCGAATATCGCATATTGCTCCCCGGCTATTAACGGCTACGTTCAATAGCGGCCCATTGCTTCTTAAAATTAGAGTTGCTTCCGGTCGTTTCGTGTTGTGGAAGCGCAGAAATCCGTCCAACGGAAAATCCGCCAGTATATCCCCGTTGTAGCAGATGAAGGCTTCATCTTCGGTCAGCAGGTCTTCGATATTCTTCAGTCCACCTGCCGTATCCAGCAGGGTAGGCTCATGGCGGAACAGAATCGGCCGACCCCGCCATTGCCGGTCCGGGAATTTCTCCCGGTACACTTCCGGGCGATGATGGGTGTTGATGATAAAGCGTTCCACTCCAACGGTTATGAGGTGATCCATGACATAAGTAATGACGGGACGCCCCCCGAGATCCAGAAGCGGTTTCGGGCATGATTCCGTCAGAGGGCGAAGCCGCATGCCGTGTCCCGCACCCAGGATGAAGGCAGTTTTAAACCTGCGTCCGGTTTCCATGGCTTCATACTATGGTTGTTCGGCTGGTAAAGAACAAGCAATTTAATAAATGGGTGTCCACGTTATTTACCTGTTCCCGGATCAAGGTTTACGGTTCATGGGTGTCCATAATTCAATTCCGATTCCATTGGTAATAACGATGGGGCCCACGATTTCAAAATACAGGTAATGGGTGTCCACAATTATCCTCAGCCATTCCATGAAAATCCGTGGGTGTCCATGATTTCTGCCATTGGTAATAACGATGGGGCCCTATCCATGATTTCTGCGGAATGACGGTTTTCGATTTGTATTGGAATCAGGTATTATCTTTGAACGGCTTTATCCCGCGCTCGTGGGGTAAGCATAGAATAACGACAACGCTCTCCGCCGGGAGGGCATAAACAGGAGCAGATACGGTGAGAGTCGGATTCGTAGGCTGGCGTGGTATGGTTGGTTCCGTTCTGATGGAGCGGATGCTGGCGGAAAATGGTTTTTCAGGTCTGGAATCGTATTTTTTTTCCACCTCGAATGTAAGCGGCAAAGGCCCGGACGTAGGCGAGGGGGAGACGGTTCTGCAGGATGCGTTTGACCTGAAGGCGTTGGCCGAAATGGAGGTCATCCTTACCTGCCAGGGGGGTGGGTATACCACGGAAATCTACGGGAAGCTCCGGGAATCCGGATGGAGCGGCTACTGGATCGATGCGGCGTCCACCCTGCGGATGGAAGAAGAGGCGCGGATAGTGCTGGATCCCGTCAACCGTCCGATCATAGATGATGCTCTGGCCGCCGGTATTAAAACCTATGCGGGCGGCAACTGTACGGTCAGCCTCATGCTGATGGCACTGGCCGGTCTTTTCAAAGCCGACCTGGTTGAATGGTTGACTTCGATGACCTATCAATCGGCTTCCGGCGCGGGAGCGGCCAATATGCAGGAACTTGCAGCGCAGATGGCCGTGATCGGGGACTACGCCCGGCCGGTGCTCGACGATCCGGCCGCAACAGCCCTGGATCTGGACCGGCGGGTTACGGAGGCCCTGGGTTCGGATTCTCTGCCCGTGAGTAACTTCGGCGTCCCACTTGCTGCGAGCCTGATTCCCTGGATCGACCGTCCGGTGGACAAAGGTCAGACCCGCGAAGAGTGGAAAGGCATTGCGGAAACCAACCGGATTCTCGGCACCAAACGGGAGATTCCGATCGATGGTATCTGCGTCCGTGTCGGGGCCATGCGATGCCACTCCCAGGGATTCACCATTAAGCTGAAGAAGGATGTGCCGCTGGACGAGATCACGGAGATAATCGGCAGTGCCAACGATTGGGTCGAAGTAATCGACAACAAAAAGGAAGACACCCTGAAGCGCCTGAGCCCGGCGGCGGTTTCGGGAACCCTGAAGGTGCCGGTGGGACGCATCCGAAAGATGCTGATAGGCGATGATTACTTAACGGCGTTTTCCGTCGGCGACCAGCTGCTGTGGGGCGCCGCTGAGCCTCTGCACCGCATGCTCCGCATCCTCCGCGATTACCTGGGACGGTAATCCGCGCTTTGTAAAATCTTCTGAATTTGTAGCATGTTCGGAAGTGCCTTCAGCGTTTCCCGGTTAAAGGGGAAACGCTGAACGGATTTACACTCGATCGCACGGTACATTTCCCAGTGCTTCTTCCGCACGGTCCCCATTTTTAGCCAGGATATCTTCAGGACTGAAAGTCTCGTTGCAGGACCTGCAATGGAGCTGTATCCCTTCTCATGTTGCGGTTAAATGTATCTTCACCTGATTGCAGGACGGACAGGTCAACATAGATCGTAATCGGGATCTCGTTTCGGATTTAATCGAGTATCTCATTTCGCTCCGTTTATTTCCGCGGTTCCGAGGATACCAGGACGGCGTAGTATCCATACCGGGCGCGAACCTGCAATTCGGGGTTCCGTGGAATGGATACCATAATATTGCGGAAAGATCCATCGGTGCAGGGATTGGATGAATAATAGCTCAACAGGTACTGGGCCCTCAGCTCCACTGCAATGCGGTGATAAACATCGTCAAGATCCAGATAACGGGTTAAAACAAATGCCGCCCCTCCGGTTTTCCTGGTAAGGGAAACAAGCCACCGCTGCCCCTGCTGACTGATCTCATTCAACCGGATGGAGGCGCCGCTCGGATTGATGGAATAAACGATGGTACTGGAATGTCGTATGGCATTCAGAGCTTCCGTAAAACCGCGATCGCTAATATTGTCTTCCCCGTCTGAAAAGATAACCGAGGCCTGCCTTGTATTCGGAGCCCTTGATCGGCTCAGAAGCCCGGCGGCCGTGGAGATGGAGTCAAAGAAAGCGGTGGCGTTTTCCGTCGGCTGCAAACGTGAGAGGGTTTGCACGGCTTCTTCCAGGGAAGTGGAGTTTTCGAGGTGAAGCTCGGGTTGTTTGCCTATGGAAAGTATCGAAACGGAATCTCCCGGCTTCCACACTTTTTTCAGGAAACGGATCGCGGCCGACCGTTCGAGTTCGAAATTGGATTGGACGCTTTCGGTGAGATCGAGAATCAGGGAAAGCTGCAGGGGCGATTGTCCCGCTTCAATCATCGTCAGTATTTTTTCCGTTCGACCGTCTTCTTTTATTTGAAAATCCTCTATATCCAGGTCCGCAACGGGGGATCCGACGACATCTGTCACCGAGACGGGAACCGTGACAAGATTGGTGCTGATCCGTATGGCGTACGGCGATTGCCGCATTGCAGCAGCCCGGGCATCCGGATTGCCTGCGACTGGAATTTGCGCTTGCAGGTTCTGCCAGATGCCCAGGCAGAGGAGCAGTATGCAGATACGATTCAGCTGTCGAAATAAATTCGGTTGCATTCCTACCTTATCGTCTCTATAAGGACCGGCTTTACCGGCCCGGCACACCTGCTACTGTGGCGGCCGTGTCGGATTGCGTTAATCCTTTGCTCACCAGGATCCGTACTTCGACACGGCGATTCTGCCGCCGGCCCGGTCGTGTCTGGTTATCGGCTATCGGCTGATTTTCCCCATAACCCATGGGGGTGATGAACCGCCTTATCGGTATCCCAAAGGTTTCCGTCATGTGTCGGATAACCGAATCTGACCGCATCTGGCTCAACCTTCGGTTGTATTCGGCGCTTCCATCCGAAGAGGCGAATCCGGCGACTTCTACCAGGTAACCCTTTTCATCATCCAGCTGTCCGGCAAGAGCCTGCAGGTCGCTTTTTGCTTCTTCCGACAGATCTGCGCTGCCGGCGGCAAAGAGAACGATAACGGTTGATTTCACCCGGTATTCGTCCAGCGCAGAAATGCGTTCGTTCGCTGCAGCCGCTTTTTCTTCAGCAAATACCCGGGCATTGTTGGCAGCCGACATTGCCTGGTCTGCCGATTCCCGGGCCTTCTGGGCTTCGGTGCGGGCGGAATTGGAGACTTCGGACACCTCCCGGACCTGTCCGGACAGTCTGCGGGCATTCTGTTCGCTTTCCTCCAGACGTATTTGCGTTTCTTTCAGATCGTCCTCAACGGGAAGGACGCGTGAGTCCATTGTCCGGGCCATTTCAAGATCGCTGTGCCGCATCTTGAGTTCCCTGGCTATGAGATTCCCCTTGCTGTCACCCGTGCCATGTACTTCCACCTGGAGACCGCGAATCAGGTCTTCTTCGAGATAGGTTTTTGCGCCACGAAGCGGGTTCTTCTTTCTCTCTTTTATCCTGGTGTCGTTTGTAATGGATACGTTGTAAACAATGCCTCCGGGGCATAGTAACGTCAGGCCGGCGGATTGTTTCTCAAGAATGACTCCTTCAACCTTCAATCTCTGGCCGGTCTGAACCTGGACGGCATTGAACTGTGACTGTTCGGTCCCGGCTGTGTCCTGTGCCTGCCCCATACCGGCAATGGATAGCATCAGTGTAATCAAAAGCGCCGATATTAGATGACGATTCATTATGTTTTTCATAAAACCTCCTTGTTTATGATTCAATGCTTCAACTTCTGTTACAGCGAATAAGGGGGTAACATTTGCATACAATTGTACCTTATCGCAAACAGTGTGCCAGATCTGGGAAAATTATATAATGTTGCGAATGCTGCACTTATAGGTTTCAGTCCTTTCGGTGCCACAGATAGCAATCAGGGAAATTTTCCCTGTTCCGTTGGAATCCCCGGGAAACTTTTGGAGACCTGGACACCCATTTCTTAATCCACTTACTTAATCCACTTACTTAATCCACTTACTTAATCCATTTTGCGCACTCGCCCCGACATCGTCGACAGCTGGTCGGATCATGAAGTGGCATCCCGCTGGCTGAAACTCTGTCCTTCACGGCAAAGATCCAAGAAAGGGGCAAGGCCGTCCATGGAGGAGCAAATCCGTGCTCTGGCGGACTGTTCGGATCGGATAGCAACCCTGCGGAAAAGGCTGTCGAGTCTGAGCTGGTTCATGGGACGGTTGAATGAATTCATTGCCCGAGCAGCCAACAAGGAGGACGAGGTAAAGGGCCGGTTCTGGGAATCGCGGTTCAAATGCCAGGCTCTGCTTGATGTTGCCGCCATTGCCGGGTGTATGTCCTATGTGGATCTGAATCCGATCCGAGCCGGGGTGGCCGCGATACCGGAGGGAAGCGACTTTACCAGCATTCAGGAGCGGATACGAGCCTGGTATAAGGAGAACAAGGTTATGGACGGGGGCAGTGCTTCTGCTGCAGGCAAAATGCAGGATATTCGGAATGATAGCGTCCATTGGCTGTGTCCTATCGGATCCGAGAAGGGTCGGCGTGGAATCCTGCCGATGACGACGGAAGAGTATCTGGATCTGGTGGACAGGTCGGGGCGGCTGATCCGGGCGGATAAACGAGGCGCTATTGATGCGGATCTTGAGCCGATTTTGCTGCGGTTGGGGGCGAATCCTAAAGAGTGGACCGAAACCATCAGCCGATTTGAAGAGAAATTCAGTCTTGTGGCCGGGTTGGCCGCCAATCTACGCAATTTTGCGGATCAGCTGGGAAAACGATGGTTCAAGGGTATCGGGGCGGCTCAAGCTGCCTTTGTCTCCTCACCGACGCAACCGGCCTGATCCATTACTTTCATCTACTGAAAATCCCGGAATAATTTCCAATCGCTATGGTTGTTGCCGGATGGATTTGACTCTCTCTTTCCCGGTAATCGCTTTCCCTCACTGACCGTTTCCGGTCTGATGCATCTAATACTCAAATTTCCTTAGACAATCGTTCTTTTTGTTGTCGAATGTCCGTTCATACCGAACTTACTGAACTCATATCCCGTAACGTTGGGTGTCCAGGTTTTCTTCCCAGGTTTTCTTCCCAGATTTTCTTCCAGATTTTCTCTCACGACATCCCAAGAACGATGGGAAACGATGGGTGTCCAGGTTTTCGCTCAACGTTTCCTGGCTTTACGGGTGCTGGAGTTCGAACTCTTTCCTGAAGAAGGCGCCGATGAAGATTTCGTGGAAGAACTCCGACCTGACGAGGGAGCCGAATAGGACTGAGCCCGACTGCTCGACGAGGGCGTTGAATAGGAACGGGTACGACTGTTGGAGTCAGAACTTCGGGAAACACCGGGTTGACTATAAGACCGGTTCGTGCGAATACTCTCCCTTGACGTGGAGCTTGATTTTAGCGGCGACGATTGTATCCGGCTGACGGGTGGCGAGGGCTGAGCATCATTCCTCGTTGCTCTCCGTGCGCTGGTGCTTCCACCGGAACTTGTCCCTGTAGAATCATGGGGCACTGTTGATCGAACCGTTGGGGAACGATCCCTGCGGCTAATGGAATTATCCTGCGAATATGTTTGAGTCGCGCTCCTGTTTTCACCAGCTTTCACAGAATTCCGGGAGCTTTGATTGCTTCCAACATCACTGCTTCTGTTATTGGAATTGATAATCCGCCGCTCGGGCTGATTTCCGGGAACTGTACTGCCGGCCGATTGTGTCTTCGCCGAACCGACGCTCTCGCTTTGTGTGTTCCTCAGCACACGCCCTTGACCGGAATCGGATTCACGCCCTGTATCGTCCGATCGTGAAACGCTCCCGCTTCTAACCCTTGCTACGGCACGCGATGTAGCTTCGGGATTCTTTATCCGAACGTATCCATTCCGCGTTGCAGATTTAGCGCTCGGCATGTGTTGTACAACAGCAGGTCTGGGATTGGTTAATCCGGACCGCACCACCTTCCGGTCCGGATCGGCGCTGAAGCTCTTCGAGGTGGGTTGAACCGCCAAACGTTCTCGAACCAGAGTGCCGCGATTCCAGGGCTGCTCTATTCGCCGATACCCCTCCCTAGTGGCTATAGCTCGGGATCCACCATTCCGGAAATGTTCCGTATCTACTGTGCGGAACGCCCCTCGGACGTTCCGGTTAATAGAATGCCCCGGAGCCCTGGTATGCAATCTTCGTAGACTGGCAAGATCATGGCGGTACAGTCTATGGTTATAGTGGTAATTGTTTATGCTGTAGTAATCGCCGGGCCCCAACGGACACCACGAAACCCAGGATGGTCCGTAATAGAAAGTAACAAGTCCTGGTGACCAGAAGTTAAAAGAAAAGGAAGGCCCCGGCAGCCAACACCAACCGAAACGCGCGCTGCGATACCATCGGCCGTAATGATATGGGAGCCACCCCCAGGGTTCATAGGAAACCCAGGTCCATCCCCATGCCGGTCGATAACACCAGCGACCGACAGAATAAGGAGACCAGGTAACACCGACGGAATACGGAACCCAGGCAACTCCATAGGACTCCACGCTCACCCACCGCCCATGCCGGTCCAGATCGGATGCGCCGACATAGACCGTACTCGGCAGATGGCTTCTACTGGTGCGGGCAATGAAATCGGCATCCCGACGATCGTTCCATTCATCCCAGGCGTCCCGGTTAGAATAACGGGCGATATTGTAAGAACTGTTCTCATCCGCCGTAACGAAAATCTGTTCTCCGGATTCAATGCTGCGCACAAACCGGTGACTCACCGTCTCCAATTCTCCTTTTCGAACAATTGCATCGGTATCGCCATTGTCCCTTGTATCAAATCGATAAAGGCCCCGGCGAAGAACAATGAACGCCGCGGCAGGAGTATCCATCTCGAAAGTAGTGCTGCTCGATACCGTGAGGGAGGAAAGACCGGTCATTATTCGTACCTGAATGAGATCTTCACCCAGGGAGAGGAACTGGATATCCGTACCCTCTGCCAATCTGTATACGGATCCTTCATCGAATTGTATTTCAGCCCTTCCCTGCGGTCCCGTGTAGATTCGGTCTCCGGGCTGAAGCGGCAAATTTATGGTAGCTGCCGTCCAATCGACATCCGAAGTATGCTGGAAGCTAACATTTCCTTCCATGTAAGAAATACGGGCAATACGGATATAGCTGTCGCCATCCGATCCGGCATATGCGATAAGATTCGCCATCGACATGGCCAGGACGAAAAAGAAACTATAGCGTGTCATGGTGAATACCCTCCCCTCCAAGTGCTCTTTTCCTTCATTATGTATTGTGATGCATGCGGCTGAAAAATGTCTCATAAAAATATTGCCGTTGCACGTTGCACCTTTAAACGTTGAACGCTAAAAGCAAAAAACTTCACTACAAGTTAAAACAATGGGTGTCCCGATTCTTTCCTGTCCCGGTTCTTTCCTGGTTCTTTTTATCCTGTGAACAATGGGTGTCCTGGTTGTACTACTTTCCGAGTTAAAACAAAACAATGGGTGTCCTGGATCTTCTTTTAAGCTGGTTTCAGAGAAAATGATGTCGTTTAGTTCAGGGGATGAACAAATGCATGTGTGAACATTGGAGGATTGAACGTTGGACGTTAAACATGAGACGTTGAACGTTCAAACGTTCGTGCGGCACTATTTAGGATTTTCCGTTAGGGGCTGCAATTTCCCGGGCATAGTATGCCAGATCGGTTTTAACCAGTTTCGAGACGGCGTCGGTGAGGTAGCGACACACTTCATGCGCGGTCACGAACGTCAGGGCTTTCTCAGCAATCCTCCTGGAATCATCGATCGATACTTCATGCAGAACGCGCCGTATCGCAGGAATGGAAAGCGGGTTCATGCTGAGTTGAGTGTATCCCATCCCGAGCAGAAGAACCGCATAGAACGGATTGGAGGATATTTCCCCGCATATACGTGCAGGCGTTTTCAGGTTTGCGGCCACATCCGCAATACGCGCCAGACAATGAAGCACCGTTGGGTGAAGGGGTTGAAACAGGTAAGCCACATGCGGATTTTCCCTGTCCACAGCCAGCATATACTGAATAAGGTCGTTCGTTCCCACACACAAAAAATCCACCTCTTTCGCCAAAACTTCCAGGGAAAATACCGCAGCGGGAACTTCGATCATCGCGCCGACCGGAACTTTGCGAAGCTCGAGATCCGAATTTTCCCGAAGGGACTCCCGCACCTCGGATATCAGCGATTTCGCCTGCCAGATTTCTTCCACAGTGGAAACCATCGGAAGAACGATCTCTATATTGCCGTCGCTGCTGGACCGCAAGATCGCTTCAATCTGGGAGCGGAACATGTCCTTCGCCTTCAAACTCAGACGGATACCCCTCAAGCCCATAGCCGAGTTGTCCTGACCGGAATAATCCTCCCCATCGAAAACCTTTTCGGAACCGGCATCCAGCGTCCGGATGGCCACGGTATGAGGCTTCATCTCGCGAACCAGTTCACGATAGGAAGAACACTGTTCTTCGACCGAAGGGAGACCCTGCGGGTGTCCGAAAAAAAGAAGTTCCGAGCGGAACAATCCTATCCCTTCAGCCCCGCATCTTTTGGCCGCTTCCAGTTCATACGGCAGCTCGGTATTCGCGCGCAGCGAAACGGCAGTTCCGTCGCGTGTAAGCGTTGTTTGACCGGACTTTTCGAGCACATATGAGGCCGTGGTACCGAACGCTTCGATTCGTCCGCGCATCCGCTGCATACGCTTCTGTGTAGGGTTCAGGATCACCTGCCCATCGTCCCCGTTGACAATAAGGGCGTCCCCGGTGGTGATCGAAGGGAGAATATCACGGATTCCCATGACCGCCGGAAGCCTCAGCCCCCTGCTGATGATGGCCGTATGAGACGTGCGGCCGCCCAGTTCCAAAACGAGCCCCCGCACTTTCTGAAGATCCATGGTTGCGAAAGCCGAGGGATGAAAATCGCGCGAGACCAGGATCAGGTCTCCGGGCAGATTATCCCAACTGAAAGGGCGGTCGCCGGACAGGTTGAGCAAAACCCGCTCCATCACATCTTCAATATCGTTATGTTTTTCTCGGAAGTATTCATCTTCGAGGGATTCGTAGGCACGTACAATACGTTTCATCGCCCGCGTTACAGCCCATTCGGAATTGGCGCGCTCCTTTCGAATGCCGTCAAGAATCTCGTTTCGCAGCGTTTGATCCTCCAGGATGAGAATATGCGTGTCGAGAATCACGCTGTGCTCGCTGCCGATCTTCTCTTCCAGGCGGCTTTTCAATACCGCCAACTGCGCCTTGGATTGCTCTATCGCATTCAATAAGCGCCGGATCTCTTCTTCAACATCGTCGACGCGCATCTTCAGGATTGCACGATTGCGGTTGTCGAGTTTCAGCGCCTGGCCGAAAACCACACCCGGAGAAACTCCGCTTCCAAGAAATTCTTTTTCGCGCTTTACCGCCATCAGGCATTCACCCCATAACTAACAATTTACCGCCTACTGCTTCCTGCCTACTGCTCACTGCCTACTGATTCCTGCTTTATTCCTTTTCCCCGAACTTGGACTTAAAAAGCTTCCGTATAGCCTCTCCCGCTTCCAGTTCATCGTGGCCGTCAATAGAGACCGCAAGGCATGTTCCTTTGGAGGCGGCCAGCATCAGGACTCCGAGAATGCTCTTGGAGTCGATCTTCTGGTTCGCATCCTTGCGGGAAAGATAAATATTGCTGGAAAAGCCGGACGCTAATTGTACCAGTTTTGCGGCAGCGCGCGCGTGTAAACCCAGGTTATTCTCTACTTCGATGGAAAGACGGATCATACGTCGAGAAATTCACTGGCTGTTGAGATGCTTGAACGCCCCTGGTCGCGAACAATGCCGGCCAGCGAATCCAGTGTATCTCCACCTTTCTGGCTGGCGATTTTAATAATCATCGGCAGATTGACGCCGGTCACAACATCCACCTTTCCAGGATCGTGAAAGGAGAAGGCAATATTCGAGGGTGTGCCGCCGAACATATCGGTTAGAATAAGCACGCCCCGCCCGCTCTCAACTTCAGCGATACGCTTTTCAATATCCTTTCTGGCATCGTTGACATCGTCATGCCAACCGACGGCAACCGATTGTATGTGCGATATCTCGCCCACTATCATCTCCGCAGCGGCTACAAGCTCTCTCCCCAGATGTCCATGCGTAACAACCAATGCGCCGATCATAAATATCTTTACACCCCATTTATTGGTTTATATCACGATGCTGGACATGGATCGTCCGCTTTTTATTATTCAACAGCTTTGCAAGTTCCTCAACAATAAACACCGACCGGTGCCGTCCCCCCGTACAGCCGACGGCAATCGTCAGGTATCTCTTCCCTTCCTTTATATATTTGGGCACCAGGTATTTCAGAAGGTTCCCAACGCGTTTGATGAACTCGTTTGTTTCCGGAAAGGATTGCAGATATTTAACGACGCTTTTATCCCTGCCGCTTCGCGCCCGAAGTCTCGACACAAAATACGGATTCGGCAGAAAACGGGCGTCAAACATCAAATCGGCTTCGGGCGGCACTCCCTTTTTATACCCGAAGCTCAACAGGTGGATATTGAGAGCGGAAGCGCGCGAGTGTTTCCGGAACCTTTCCACAACGAGCTCTTTTATCTCATGCACCGTATATCGGGAAGTGTCGATCGCGACATCCGCAAATTCCCGCAGACTGCGTAAACGCGCCCGCTCTATTTTAATCGATTCTCTCAGAGACTTCTGATTCGATAACGGGTGAGGGCGGCGGGTTTCGCTGAAGCGACGAACCAGGACATCGTCCTCCGCTTCCAGATATAGCACGAACAGATGGAAAGCGGATTTCCGAAGCCGACGGACAATCCTCTCCAGGTCTTTGAGTTTTTCTCCGGCCCGGATATCGATAACGAGAACAGCATGCTTGACATCATCCCCGGTCGTTTGGATTCCCTCTACCAATTTGGGAATAAGAGCGACAGGAAGGTTATCGATGCAAAAGAAACCCAGGTCTTCGAAAGTCCTCAGGACAGTTCCCTTACCGGACCCGCTCATCCCCGTAACTATGACTAAATCCTGAAGGCTCATACCGTCTTGCTTTCGGCAACTACCGGATTAACACACGAAGCGATTACGAAATCCCCTGAGGCATGCGGGTTAAAGACCACGATCGACTCCTAAGTGGTTCCATCCGGTTCTTGTTCGTCCTTTTTGAATAGATTCTCCATTGAAGACTGGTAGCCGCGATGCCTCAGCAATTGAATGCGGGCAGCCACTTCGATCAATGTAGCCACATTCCTTCCCGGCGCCACCGGGATATTAATGATCGGAAGAGAAACGCCCATAAAATCGACGGCGGATCGCTCCACACCGAGGCGATCGTACTCGGCATCGGGCTTCCAGCGTTCCAGGCGCACGACAAAATCGATATTCTGGGACGCTCCCGTCGCCGAAATTCCGAAGAGTTCTTTTATATTTATGATCCCGAGGCCGCGCAGTTCCATATGATGCTTCAGGACCTTCCCGCCTTCCCCCGACAGCTTGTCCATCCCGCGCCGCGTAAGCTGCACGTAATCGTCCGCCACCAGGCGATGCCCTTTCAGAACAAGCTCCAGAGCGCATTCGCTTTTCCCGATTCCCGAAGGTCCCAGTATCAGAACGCCCAGCCCGAAAATTTCAATCAATACTCCGTGAATGGTCATTTCGGAAGCGAGGCGCCTCTCCAGGTAATCCGTAATCTTCGGGATAACGACCGAACTGACGGCGGAACACCGGAGTACCGGGATTTTTTCCTCCTTCGAAAGATCCAGCAACTCTTTAGGAATCTCCAATTGTTTTGTGACAACGACACAGCACATGGAATACTTCGCGAGTTGCTGGATCGCTGTTTTTCTGTCTTCCACGTCCAGTATCTTGAGGTAATTCAACTCGCTGTTCCCGAATATGACGACGCGTCCCGGGTCGAGGTTCCCCGTAAAACTCGCAAGCATCAATCCCAGCTTCTGTATTCGGGGAGACCGGATCAATTTATCCAGTCCGTCATGCCCCTGGACAATCTCAAGATCCAGATCCATAGCCGGAGACGCCAACAGAAACTCCCGGACCGTTATGGCCCTTTCTTTCTGTAGGGTATCTACCGAGTTGGAAACATAAGCGTCGTCCATAGGCCTATCCAAAACTTCCCGGAAACCCGCCTTTATTCAACAATTCGATTCATCCGCCCGAGCCCCGATCCGTACATACTACACCACATCCTTATTCACTCAAACCAATTGTCCGGTTCTTTATGAATGCGGCAGTGCAGTCCGCAGAGCCTTTCATTTACTTATACAGGGATTGCCGCTTATGTGCGGATCAAACCGAGAGAGCTGTCTTTGCGACGGTAAAGGACATTGACGATCCCCGTTTCCGAATTTCGGAAAACTATAAACGGGTAATCGGATTGATTGAGCTCGATCACGGCTTCTTCGACCGTCATAGGTTTGCGGTACGCTTCTTCTTCCTGGATTCCGCCGGTATTCGAAGCCCTGGATCGTGTCGACGGTCTTCGCGTTCCTGATTTGACTGCGACAGATGTTTCTTTGGCACGCTGGCGCTTCCCTTCGATTTTTTTACTCTTGTGCTTCAATGCCTGGCGCTCGAGTTTATCTATCGCCCGGATAATCGACGCGTACATGTCGTCGGTCTGACCTTTTCCCGCCAGATCCAACGACTTGGACTTTAGAAGAATTTCCGCCGTCTGCCTTACTTTCTGAACATTGATGATCACATGAAAGCTGATATCTTCGCCCAGAATCTTTACAAACTTTCGAAGCCGCTTCAATACGTATGTGCGAATGGCAGGGGTGATGACCACATGTCTTCCGGTAATTTCCACATTCATGGCAAGTTTTCCTTCCTGGTCGAATAATCCAAATCACCACATGGCGGCACCGGGTCGGGAGCCGTCACGAATACGCTAGAAAAGATATCCAACCTTTCGCTCCCTCGAACCTGGAATCTGCATCTGTTCCCTGTACTTTGCTACTGTACGGCGATTGATGAAGATATTATCGCGACGGAGCAACTGCCCAAGCTGGTTATCCGAATACGGCTTATTCTTATTTTCGTTTTCAAGCAGTTCTTTAATTTTCAACTTAACTTGAACAATCGAAAGCCCCTCGCCGTCAGGCTTTTCCAATCCCATGGTAAAGAACTTTCTCAACTCTATAACTCCCTGCGGCGTGTCGACATATTTATTCGTTACAACCCGGCTGATAGTGGAACTGTGAACTCCGAGTTCATTGGCGACATCCTTTATCAGCATCGGGTGCAAATCGGAAAAACCGTTTTCAAGGAAATCTTTCTGTCTGTTTACAATGCACACGCAAACCTTATAGATTGTCTGTTTGCGCTGGTTCACACTACGAAGCAGATCCACCGCCGAACGAAACTTTTCTCTCAGAAAGCTTTTGGTATCCCCGCTTACGCCGTTGCTCTTCAGGAGTTTCTTATAATTGGCATTCAGTCGCAGTTGGGGCATGCCTTCATCGTTGAGAAGAACGACGAATTCATCGTCCACCTTCGCGATGGTTACTTCAGGCTCCACGTAATTGGTTTTTTGATTATTGTGTTTCAGTCCGGGCTTGGGAATTAAGTGCTTGATACACTCAACAGCCTGTATGACATCCTCAAAGGTGGTATCCGCACGAGCGGCGATCTCTTTGAGCTTGTGGCCTTCCAGCAGAGCCAGATGTTCCTGCACTATTTTATATGCCAGACTTTCTTCGAGGTTAAGATTTTCGAGCTGCAGGGACAGGCATTCACGCAGGTCCCGCGCACCCACACCTACGGGATCCATGAACTGCACGACCTTGAGAGCCTCGGCTGCCGCCTCCATCGTACAACCGGTCAATTGGCAGAGTTCTTCGAGGCTCATACGGAGGTAGCCGTCTTCATTGAGATTTCCAATAATCTGTCGGGCTATCTCGGCAATTGGAGCGCTGGTATCCGACAAACCCAGTTGCCAGTTCAAATGCTCTTCAAGCGAGGGAGCCTGCGTCAGAAAAGTCTCGAATGAGGGCTTTTCGGTATCTTCGACTTCCCGGTTTTTATAACCGGTATCCAGGTATTCATCGAAAAAGTAGCGAAAATCTATTTCGTCAAAGGAATCCTTCTCGCCTTCCTTGTCTGAATTCTCTGAAACCGCAGATTCTTCAGCAGCACGATCTTCCGGATTCGTTTCCGAAGGGACCTCGGGTTCCAGAACCTCCTCGAGAATTGGATTCTCGACCAATTCCTGATTCAGCATTTCCTGTAGTTCCAGCTTGTTGAGCTGAAGAAGTTCAATTTTTTGAAGCAGGGAGGGCGTAAGAGCCAGTCTCTGGCTGAGTCTTAGGTCCAAAGATTGCCTTAAAAACGGTCTACGGTTCATTTTCGCTTAATTCAACCTGAAATTTTCGCCAAGGTACACCTTCTTGACCTCGATATCATTTGTCAGCTGCTCCGGAGATCCTTCACGCAGGATCTTTCCTTCACTAATTATATAAGCGCGGTCCGTTATATTCAAAGTTTCACGCACGTTATGGTCCGTTATCAGCACTCCGATTTGTCTGGCCTTCAACCTTCCGATAATTCGCTGTATGTCCAGGACCGCCAGAGGATCGATCCCGGCAAACGGTTCATCCAACAAAATAAATTGCGGTGTCAGAACCAGCGCACGGGCGATTTCAAGACGTCGTCGTTCCCCGCCGGAAAGCGTATACGCATTCTGGTCGCGAAGGTGTTCGATACCGAATTCTTCAAGAAGCTCTCCCGTTAAATCATCCCTGTTCCGGGATGAAATGTTGAGGGTTTCCGCAACACTTCGAAGATTTTCCTCGACTGTCAGCTTTCTGAAAACCGACGGCTCCTGGGGAAGATAACTGATCCCTGAACGAGCCCTCCGGTACATCGGCAAATGCGTAATATCCTTACCGAAAAGGCTGACCGTCCCGCTTTGAGGGGCAACCAGTCCTACAATTATGTAAAAAGTAGTTGTTTTTCCCGCTCCGTTCGGCCCCAAAAGCCCGACGACTTCACCCGGATTCAGCTTCAGGGTGACCTGGTTAACAACTTGCCTACCTCGATAGGACTTGCATAAAGCCGATGCCTGCAACAGGCTATTTTTCATATCTAAATACTTGATATATAATAACTTAAATCAGTTTCCCCGACCTTCCAGCAGAATCCTATCATCGGCGACATTGTATGTCAACCGAGGTGCGGAGGACCGGACTCCCTCGGGATCGAACGACTCAGCCGGTTTGCCAACCACCTCAAACCTTTCCGGATTCCGGAAATAATAGGCGACATCCCCCTTGCATTTCCTCTTCCCTTTAAAAACCACTACATCATCCCTTGCTATGGCCCTTTCAATCTCCATGCCGCTGTCGTCCAGTACCGTTTCCAGCGTCCCTGATTTCAGCAATAAATCCGAGGATGTCAAAGATGTATTTCCTGAATAGGTAACTGTATTGTTGTCTTTTACATACTTAAAATTTGAACTCTCAATATTTATCGGCAGCCTCGAGAAATTTCCGCCATCTTTCGATCCTGTCGCGGGAGGATTTTTCATATCCTGCCCTTCAGCCGTTGAAGACCGGCCCCTGTATATGAGGTGCCGGACGTTTCCGGCGGCTTCTATCCGCTCCCCCCCGTCCAGAAATACCAGCTTCTCAGCCCGCAGCTGTTGATCCTCGGAAAGCAATTGAACATTGCCCGTACATTGTGCGCGACTTTCTTCCGACCAGTACTGCATAACATCCGCCAGAATGATGCTCCTGGATCCTGCCAAAGCGGAGCCTTGCGATCCCGGCTCTTGCATATCTGAAAGTATCCATCGAACGTTACGACGGATTTGCATGACTCCCTGATTTAAATTGTATACTGCGGTATGCCCTGTCACGTACCCCGCTTCAAAATATATTTTCGGGGAATCGCTTAATATCATTTTCTCATTCTGAGCATCATAATCACATCTTCCGGCGGTCGCCGACTCCGACTCATCTTCTAATATAAAATTCCCCCACTGTGACGCAGAGGCAAGGATGATCCCATCCGAATCTTGAGCGAATTCCGCCTTCAAGCTGTCGCTCGCCGTGCGGAATTTTTCAGGTTTCTCCGGATTATCCGGTGACGATCCGCCTTCGTAGACAACCCGCACATTCCCTTCCGCTACCATATCCTTTGGTTTATTGTCTTCCGGGTAAAATCCGAATCGGGCTCGATCCGCCGATATCCTTCGCACATGGGGCGTCTTCTCCGGAATGGCGGCTGTTTCCGTCATAACAACATCTCCGGAAGTATTTATCCTGTCTAGAAATCCCCCTTCCTCGGCATAGAACATTTCAATGACAGCGGCATTCAACCTCCCGGAGGACGAAGCACCTGCCGCGCCGTTTTGCCCTGCAGGCAGGGTGGTCCATTGCGCGGAACCCTGAGCGCGGAGTCTCTCGAGGAGAACCTGTCCCGACCGCTCGCGAAACCCTATGCCTATCCGTTCCGCCCGGATCTCGTTGCCCGCCGAGTCGGGAGCGCCCGTCATTAAAATTCTCGCCCGATCGCGGACATCGATATTTTTCAATCCCCGTGTTTCAGTATTAAAAACGGCACCAAACCGTTCTCCCGAGACAAGGGTTTCCTCCGCACCATGCTTCATTCGTAATCGAACTCCGTCCCTGCTGTTTATCCTCTGCAGTGTATCCTTCTCGGGATCGAAAAACAGATCTATGGAAGCGCCCTGCAGGCGCCTCTCTTCAAACGGAGCAAGGGAGTTGAATACGGAATTGCCGCGGACCTGTATTTTTTCGAGACTTTTACTCCCGGCATGGACGGCAAAAAACATCCGGTCGCCGCGCAGGATCCGGGATTCATCAGAAGTTTCGGACCGGTACGATGCATTCCCGACTGAAGTCAATGATGTGATTTCCTTCAGGGCTTCATCCACCACCGCTTGAATCGTATCGCCTTTAAGAAAAAAGGAATCGGACCTCAGGCGGGCGTTTCCCTGGAATTCAATTCTGCTCCCGTTTTCAAAACAGACAGCCTTATCGGACAGGGCTTTAATTTCCTCGACCTCGGAGGATTCATCGCGAGGCGCCTTTCCCGGGGAGAGCAGAAAATCCACATCGCTTTGCAGTTCGAGCAACTTCTTATTCAACCGGTAACGGAGGCCTACGGCCTTTCCGTTAATTTCATCCGAATAGAATTGCACCGGATCTTTGGTGGTTCCGATATCGGTATTCATGTCGTAATGCAGGGTTTCGGTCCTCAGTTCCATATCCCGGCCCAAAAAAAACCGAACATCCTCGATAAAATCGACGGTGCGATTCTTACTGTCGTATTGCGCATATCGGCTGCGGATTTTATTGCGTACGCTTTCATCCGGATTGAAATCGAAGGCTTCAATTTCCTGAAGGTAGAAGACTTTGCCGGGACTTTCTTCAAGAAGTCGGACGGCCCGGATTTTGAACCGAAGTATCCCCTCCCGGCTATCGGAATACTCGAAACTTTCGACGGATTGCAGCATCTCCGAACCGAGAATTTCTAGATCCTGCGTTTCGGAATGATTCCGCCCGAATCGCGAATACAGGTAATTGCCCAGGACAGCAAAGAAAACCAGGATCATGATTCCGACCAACAGCCGCCGGATATATCGAATGGAGGTATGATGCAAGAGAACTCCCGTAGGTAGTGCGTTATTCCCTGTCTATTTTTTATTAGTTACGTCATCAAATGTTCTAACGTTGAACGTTGAACGTCTAACGTTTGAACGTTTAAAGTTTGAACATTTAAGCCGGTACTACGCAAATCATAGAATGGATCGGGCATTATGACTTAACGGCAGCACCCTGTTCGATTCCATCTCCACCCGCCAGATATATTCAACCTCGACATCCGCATCGGTTTGAAATACCAAACGCACCCAATAAAGATCCTCTCCCCGTTTGACGGCGCCCCATGACATAAAACGAAGAGCCGGGTCGCCGCCTTCGACCATTTCCTTCACCTGCGGGTAGGATTCTAAAAGCATCGCGTAGGCATCCTGCTCAACTTCTCCCTGGTTGTAGCCAAGCCCGTCATCCGTATCGGTTTCCGCGGCATCAGGCTCGGATGCTTCTTTCTCGGGCACGGCGACAGGGACAGGCTTGCCGGTACTGGCGGGTTCGGGCGTGATCAAAGCCGGGGGAGAATAAGCGTGCGGATCAGGTTCATCCGTCCGGGCTGTGAATATCTTATCCATAGGGAGGGATTGATCGGGACCGGGGAAGGAAGCCGAAAATCTTTCGTATTCTTCGGGAAACGGCGCCGTTTCTTCGCCGATTTCCACGGTGGCGGGATCGATATTTCCGCTGATCGCCGTCTTTATTGCCGCTACGCGTGTCGCCAGGCGGTCCCTGAGAGAAGGCACCGCCACAATAGGCAGCCCGACAATGACCACAAAAAGAAGCAGCGCTCCGTAAAACCGTGGACGGCCGTCGTAGCGCACCTGTTTCTGCCGTTCCTTCAAATCCGAAACGTCTGCGGGATCCCGAATCCCCTTCTTATCCGAAACCACAATACGCTCCCTTGTTATGTGATTGAAGATTGAAAATTAACGCTTACGGATTTCATGCAATACCCAATCTTCAGGAATCCCTGTCCTGCACTCCGCGGTGAACGAGATACCTGTATATAAATTCCTCTATGTCTCCATCCAGGACACGATCCGTGTTGGGCGATTCAAATTTGGTCCGGTGATCCTTGACCATCCGGTACGGATGCAGGACATAGGACCTTATCTGGCTGCCCCAACCGATCTCGAGCTTGGCATCTTCCACCGCCTGGAGCTCCTCCCGCTTTTTACTCAATTCCCGTTCGTAAAGCCGCGCCCGCAGCACCTGTCGAGCCATTTCGCGATTGCGGATCTGGGACCTT
>JAFGTD010000324.1 GCA_016934295.1 Acidobacteriota bacterium | reverse complement strand
TCAGGGAAAAACCGGACATGGCCGCTGCTGCGGACGCGGCCGTCACGCCGGGAACCATAACAACAGGAACGCCGGCTGCTGAAAGATACGTGGCTTCCTCCCCGATCCTGCCGAAAACGAAGGGATCCCCGCCTTTTAATCGAACCACACGCAGTCCGCGCCTCGCAAGCGTCACCAGCAGTTCATTTATCTGGGGTTGCGGCAGGGAATGCTTTCCCGCCCGTTTGCCCACGTAGTATTTTTCGACTCTTTCGGGCAGGCCGGAAATCAGTTCCATGGGAATCAGGGCATCATAAGCGACGGCGTCGCATTGCTGCAGGAGATCATACCCCCATCGGGTTATCAGGCCGGGATGGCCCGGCCCCGCTCCGACAAGGAATACGGTCCCCGCCGGCATCTGTATGGAACTGTCTACCATAGACTTGATAAACCTTTTTTTCAGTGGACCGACGGAATTATATATCTATTTCAACCAAGTTGGGCGCGCGAACAGACGCTCAGCTTGCAATCAATAGGATTACGGGTTTGTTCAACCCGCGGATTAATGCCATTCCCATTCAATAAATCCCGGTTTCACGTCAACCATGGCGTTGACGATCAGCTCTACGAGGCCCCCGTAATTGATCTTGTGCTTGTTCCACATATCGTAGTATGCCAGAAGATCCCGGAACTGCCCCTTGCAGTTGCTGCAGGGAGCGCAGAGATATTTCGGAATTGAAGGATCCATACAGTCGCTGAAAGCATTCAGTATCTGCTCCATTTTTTTTCTTCCAGCCACCTGGAAGCGCCAGTCCGGAAAATTGTTGCCGCTCATGATGGCGAATCCGCTTCCCCCGCCACAGCAGTAATTGTCAACTCCGTGCGGCGTCATCTCTCTGAATTGGGGGCAGATTTTACGGATAACCTCGCGCTGGGGTTCAACGACACCCATCAAACGTACCATATTGCAGGGATCGTGGAGGGTAACCGGGAAATCGTTGCGGCCGGGATCCAGCTTGATACGGTCATTCATAACAATGTCGCGAATGAGCGTCATCGAGCTTTCCCGCGGAATATTCAAATCTCCGGTCAACACGCGATCCGCTATGACCGTCAGCGCCTTGTGCGCATGGCCGCATTCACCCAGAACGATCTTTTTAACTCCAAGCTTTTTGGCCGCTTCCGCATGCTTGACCGCAACGCGGGCGAACTGGGCATCATCGTACCAGACCCCGTAATTGATGGAATCGTACCCGGCAACTTCCGAAGACAGGGTCCATTTGATTCCGGCAGCGTTCAGAATTACGGCAAAAGCCCCGGGATTTTCCGGCCAGGCCAGAATTTCCCCGGCATTGTGGATCAGAAGAACATCGGCACCTTCAACATCCCATGGAGTCTCCACCTTGATTCCGATCTTTTCCTCCATATCCTCATCGATGAACTCGATATTGTCTTTAACCACCACGGCATTCATCCCGGTAGAGGATCCGACTTTTAGCTGAAGCATCGAACCGGTTTCGTGCAGTTCTTTTGCGGCAATACCCATTTCCTGGCTGAAGATTTTTCTCAATTCATGCGCAACCAGCCCGTTATCGGCTCCGATCGGGCATGTCTGGGCGCAGCGACGGCAGAGATTGCAGCGGTAGGAGAGTTCAATCAGGCGTGCTATGAGAGGCCAGTTGATTTCAATATCCCCGTGCTGCCAGGCGGAGAGAAGCCCTCCATGTTTGACATGCTTGAAATAAAGACGGCGCATCACTTCGGAACGGAAGGTCGGCCGGTAGAGTTCGTTTTTCCCGCTCGCTTCATAAATGTGACAGGCCTCCGAACATGTCTGGCACTTCGCGCAATGCTCCATCGAAAGAAGGAGCGGCTGGAGGAATGTCCAGTTATTTTCCTTCGTGAAAAGCTTTTCCAGGCCGGAAAGAAATTTCGCTACCAGAGCATCCTCTTCCTCTTTAGTTCCCGGCTTTGGAACATTGACAGCGCACGTATCATCCAGTCCGCATTCATACTTTTCCCGGATCTGCTCGGACAGTTCGGCAAATGAAGGTTCCTGCTCCGGATCCTCAAAAGGATACGGCAGCGGCATGAGATCCTTTTTTTCCAAATGAACCAGGGGCTCTTTTTCCCGTTTTGATAAATCTTCTAAACGAATGTCTTTCTTCATTTCTTCGGCTCCTGCGCAGGAATGCTTGAGGCAATATCCGCCCATGTTTTTTTGCCGTCGGCTCCTATATGAGTCGCCGACCAGGTAGGCCTGAATGCCAGGCATTCGGCAAGTTTTGCTTCGATTTTGCTCCCTCGCCTGTTCGCCGCATCATCCCAGCGTATATTGTGATACGTAAAGTACTTGGCAATAAAGTGGGACATATGCGTCAATGGGATATAAGCAACCAGCAATCCCGTAAGGATCAGGCCTGTCGCCAACAGGCCTGAAGTTTCAAAGCCTGTATCGAAGCTTAAAAGCCCCCGGGAAAACGCCAGCATGCCGGATGAAGGCCCCACGCCTGCAAGACAGCCCGCGGCCAGCGTACCAAAAGCAATAATGAAAAAAAGGAGATTAAAAATATCGCCCGGAGTCGTGTAGATTTTCATCCGGGAATCGGTCATGCGCAGGGCCAGCAGTCCAAGGGCCCCCCAGATACTCAGCGCTATTCCGGCCGCTCCGGTGACCTGATAAAGGAACTGAAGCCCCGCTCCCACATTCCCCGTCATCAGGTCAGGGAAAATGAGAGAGAGCGATCCATAAAGCAATATTATAAATACGGTAAAAATCAGAATATACAGACCGAAATGAAACGGAAAAGAGCGGTACCAGAGCTTACGGTTAAACTCCCAGAGAGCCTTGAGAAACAGGATCTCGGCCGCCATGGATTTCAACTCTCCCAAAAAATTTCGCGGGCTCGGCCTGTTCCACCACTCCGCTTCTTCATAATAGGACCCTCCGTAACCGACCCTTTTCGGTTCTTCGTGAGGCACGGGGTACAATTCCCAGCGAAGATGAATAGGGGTTCGGGCGTAAGAGAAGGCGCGGACCACACAGGCTATTAGAAAAACCAGGAGAGAGAAGTAAGAGATTACATATAGGAGTATATTCATCATATCCCTGCAATCATGCTTCGGGCCCTGGAAAAACTATAAAATGCCAGGGCCCGTAAGCTTAAAACTCGAAGGATAAAAGGGTTACGCCTCTTTCAAGCTTCTTCGGCCGTATAACCGTTCAGCTAGAATCGACCGTATCCTCGAGAGAATTGTTATAATTTTTCAGAACAGCGGCAACTTCAGGTTTCGACAACTCCGAACGAAACGTGAGGCCTGCTTTTCCGGTTCAGGGGGGGGCTGTGCGGATACAGAAACCCGGAATCCGTTCCGGCCCGATACCCGGACCGCTTGAAATAATACCAGGCTGCTTACTCTTCTTTCGGGGGAAGCACAATATACGATCCGCCCATATAGCTGTAAACGCAGCGGCCGTTTTCCATAAGCATTCTGATGGCTTTTTTGCAATCAGCCTTATCGCAGCCATCTTCACCGTGCTTGGCAATCATCGCTTTTGTGAGGTCACCGGCCTTGAGATTCTTTTTACCGGCACATTCGGTGACAAGCTGAAACATATCTTCCGCCAGCGTCTCAATAGCTACATTTCCCATCCTATAATCCTCCGACCAATGTCATGTTCGCACTAAGCCGGGATAGCTTAATGTTGTGCATATTTTTAGAAGATCGACAAATAGACATTTTTAAAACTGACATACGCTGCGGGGCACGTTTTTCCCAAAGAATCCTGTTAATGTCGACGCATCGAGTTTCGTGGAATTCGGGGATTTGCCGCCGTTGCATCGTGTCTCGGAACCTCTGCTTTATTTCTTAAGCAGATTAAATATTAACCAACGCACATTTATATCACATTGCATGCCTTATTGTGGAATTTTTTTGGCGCGTCAGGAGGGAATCAAAAAGCGCACACCGATTCAAAATAAAGGATTCCCGAAGACTTTCGGAACTTTTAAAAACGCAAAACGGGAGTGCTGATTTGAAATTCAGGCAATCAGCTTACGGACTAGATCTATAAGTTCTTTTTCATCTACAGGTTTTGGAAGATAACCGTCAGGAGGCGGAACCTGCTTGCGTGAAGAGATAAAATCCTGGAATTTTTCAGAAACCCCCGTAACCATGATCACCGGAATGTCTTTGTATGCATCGTTTTCCCTAAGGACACGATAACATCGGACTCCGGATGTCTCCGGCATTGTAATATCCAGGGTGATTAGATCCGGCTTCGATTCCGCCACCTTTTTTAAAGCTTCA
Organism: Acidobacteriota bacterium; assembly: GCA_016934295.1. GTDB lineage: Bacteria > Acidobacteriota > UBA6911 > UBA6911 > UBA6911 > UBA6911. Next base: position 13,676 of record JAFGTD010000324.1, on the reverse strand, counting down.
TCCCCGTTTTCCGCAACCACGGTTTCAAATCCCTCATCCTGCAGCAAATTTGAAAAGTAGGTCACCGTATCCGGCTCGTCGTCTATGATGAGTATGGTCTTTTTGTCTGCCATTTTTGTGTCTCCTCAGGGTATGGGAGCTGTAAGGCGATTCATTCGTTAAGATCGGCATGCCGATCCCGGTTTTTCTTCAACAGGGCTTCCCGTCCTTTATACCGACCAGTCCCCTGTATCTCCAGCAGTTTCCACGGTTTCCGTAGTACTATTTTCCGGCCGAACCCGGGGTAAATAAACCGAAAACGTCGTGCCGACTCCCCGCTGCGACTTCAGCGTAATTTTACCGCCATGAGCCGTCACGATCTTATTGGCAATGAATAGACCGAGCCCGGTTCCTTCGCTCCCTTTGGATGAAAAAAACAGGGTAAAAGCGTTCTCCCGGGTTTCCCGGTCCATTCCGGTCCCGTTGTCTTCAATGGTGAAACATACCTGATCTTCATCGCCTGTCGCGTTTATGGCCACCCGGTGCTCTTTTTTGCGGGAATCGAGACGGCAGGCATCCAGTGAATTTTCAGTCAGATTAACAAGCATGGAAAGAACCGCTTTGGAATCGGCTTCGAAAGTACAGGCCCGGTCGTCGGTTTTATTAACAAGCTCTACATTCAGCTCCTTCGCCTTTTCCCGCAGCAACTCCCCGACTTCGTCCACCATGGAAACGCAGGTAATATCCATATAATCGGGTTCCCGGTCTTTTGCATAATAAAGAATATCCAGGACCATGCTTCGGATACGGGAAACGTTTCGGAGAACGATCTCCCATCCCTGCTGCAGTCGCGTACGGTTGTCATTGGCGAGGCCTTTGTTGACCAGGTATATGCCTCCATTCAGGCTGTTGAGCAATCCCTTGATCCCGTGGGATATCGAACTGATCAGAAGTCCTATCGAAGCAAGCTGGGACTGGAGCTGCCGGACCTGAGAAATATTGGCGCTCATTTCCATAACATATTTGATTTTGCCCGAACTGTCGTAGATGGGGGCCGTATGCATAAGAACGTTGATCGCTTCCCCCTTGATGGAAGTCACGACTCCTTCTTTAATGCGCATCTGCCCGTCGGCAAACGTCTGGCGGACACTGCATGGATAGCACTCTTCGGTCCGGTGCTTGTATACCTCATAGCACTTGCAGCCCAGAAATGTACCGAAATCCTTCCGATGAAGCCGGTTGGCATCGATAATGTTCAGGTCCTCATCCTGAATGGATATATAGCAGGGGACTTCTTCAAACAGGGAACGGTACTTGGACTGGCTTTCATGCAGCTGATCCTGCAGGTGCTTGATGTCGGTGATGTCCGTGGACATTTCCATCACGGCCGTGATCTCGCCGTCGGCGTCGAGAATCGGCTCCGTGTAAACGATAACGGACACTTCCCGGCCGTCCAGACACCGTATCGTCTCTTCACTCCGGTGGCTCCGACCGTCCCGCAGGGTTCTTTCAACGGGACAGACCTCGCACTTTTCAGGGCGCTGTTTATAAACCTGATAACAGTAGCGTCCCGTAAAGTTGCCGAAGTCCTTAACAAAGCGCGTATTCGCCGTCATGACCTTAAAATCGCGATCCTGCACCGTGACGTAACAGGGCATGGCCTCGAAGTATTGGCGGTAAGGAAGCTCCACGGTTCCTCCAGCGGTGTCAGACATAGATTCCTCTGTTATCCCACTTCCAGGATTTTCCGGATGTCGTACAGAAGCCTGCTGTCGTCAACCGGTTTATCCAGGAATCCTTCCGGCTGCGGTACAGGCCGGTTATAAATGAGGCGTCGAAGTTCCGGTCTCCCGGTTATGATACACACCTTTATTTGAGCCGTTCCCGGGTCCTTCCGCAATTGCTCGAAGACTTCCCCGCCGTCTTTGCCGGGCATGTTCAGGTCCAGCGTAATCAGGTCGGGCTTTTCGGATTTGGCGAGCTTTAAAGCCTCCTCGCCGTCCGAGGCCTGGATTACCGTTGCGCCGTTGTCTTCAAGTAATACGGTGTAGTACAGCCGGATATCATCCTCATCATCCACCACCAGGATCTTGAATTTCTCTAGGCTGTGCTCCACGGCGACTTCCTTCGGCTTTTCCGCCGTGGCCGCTTCTTCAACGGCAATCTTTTCTGGAACGATAACGGCATTGGCTACAAGATTAACCAGCTGGGTGACTTCCATCCCCAGCTTGTAATGGCGGATCAGGTCCGCCAGGCCGTCCACGCAGTTATGGCAGGATGTCACAACTATTTTGGCCCCTGTGGCTTTCAATTGATCCGCTTTTATTTTAGCTGATTTCAGGCGCTGCGGCGTATATTCGGTCATGGACATAGCCCCGCCTCCGCCTGTACAGCAATAATTCTCAGAGCGGTTCGGAACCATTTCCCGGAAATCCGTCACCACGAGGTTCAGCAACTCCCTGGGTTCTTCAAACAGACCGCAGCTTCTGGCGTTGTTGCAGGAATCATGGAATGTAACCGGAACATTGTTCTTCGTCTTGTCTACCTCGATGCGACCTTCTTTTATATAGCGCAACATCGTAAGAACAGAGCTTTCCATCTCGAAAGGCACGCTGTGGGCGGACCAGTTCGGGCCTTCGCAACGGGTGGAACGGTATCCGTGGCCGCATTCGGAGATCACCAGCTTTTTGCCGTGCAATTCCGATACTTTTTCATACAGTCGAAGCGCAACGGCGCCTCCCAGATCGTCATCCCCGGAAAAAAGGCCGAAGTTGGTCATATCCCAGCCTTCACTGGGCATCGTCCAGTTTTCACCGGCGAGAAAGAATATTTTTGCGGCGTCGGCGATGGTGCGGGGATCGTATTTCACCTCACGGGGATTGATGGAGTAAACGACGTCCGCGTCCATTTTGTCGATCGGGATTATGGCTTCAGGATCGTCCATTTCGTCGCTTAACTCCTCGGACATCCATTCCAGGGTATCGATATATTCTTCCTTCAGCACTCCCATCTGATTTCCTATTTCCCACTGATCCTTACTGACAACGGCCACGCCTTCCGGCATCACCCCGACCGAAACCAGCAGCCCGCGGGCCATGCGGTTGAACGTGGCGTAATCGACTCCCATCGGGCAATTGATGGAGCATCGGCGGCAGTTCGTGCACTTGCCGAAAACAATATCCTTGAGCTCTTCGAGCTCCGCATCCGTTTTGATGCTCTTGGCTCCTACCCACCAGGGCAATACGCGGCCGGTCCAGTCGAAATGCCGTTTGAAGATTTTGCGGATTCGGTCCGCCTTGTATGCGGGGGCATAGGTGGGATCGTCCGGGTTCGTCAGCACGTAATGGCATGCTTCGGTGCACATGCCGCAATGCACGCAGGCCGCCATCGATCCTACCATCTGGCGGTTGAGTTTTTTGGACATCCTCTCGATTAACTTTTTAGCCTTGTGGGATTGGGTCGCCCGGTTGTCACTCACGTCATTCTCCCCTTTACAATTTCATATTTCTTTTACTCAGACGGTTTCTAAATAATTCCGGCAGTCGCCGGCATCCGGCCGGTCGTGCCGCGTTAGGCATACTCCCGATCAGTGTTTTGATTTAGCCAGCGGATAGACCCCGCGATATCCCATCGTTTTTCCGAAGTAGTAGCGCGTGAACGGATAGTACAGGTAGTGGGAAATCTTGCTGAAAGGAACATAGATAAGAAAAAAAGCGGTCAGGATGAAAAAAGTCAGCAGGACCGCCTCTCCCTGCTCCGGTTTGTTCGGAGCGGCGAATACGGCGAAAAAGAACCATACTGCAAGCAGAAAGAGCGAGAAATAATCGTCCGGTGAACTGATGGCTCTGATGTACTTATCGGTTATACGGCGATACAGGCGGACAAGCGAAACGAGAAAAGCCAGTCCGATGACTGCCTGAAGTATGGCTGTCAGAATTCCGGATTCCAGCAATCCGGGTGCATAGGGAATGATAAAAGACAGTCCGATGGCGAAGACCACTCCCAGGTGAAAAACAACGAACTGTGCATAAAAGAAGGCCTTTTTCCGGGTGCTTTCCATTGCCCACGGCATGGCTATATTCATCCAGGAATAGACTATTCCTTTATTCGTATTCGTTCGGAATTGTCCCGTCGGCGCCTGCCTTTCGCGTCCCGCTTTGAAATGGAGTAGCCAGATAATACGGAGGGTGTACACGCAGGCCATGATCAGAAGCGCGTATTCCTGAAGCTCGTTTTCTGAAAAATGCAGTAATTCGCTCATTTGCATCCAGTCCGTTAGAAAAATGATCCACTTAATTAATTATGCCCGGGCATATTACGGTTGATTAAAATGCACTCTGGAACGCTCGGTATTCCCGTGCATCGTTGGCACAAATAACGATCTCTTCCATTTTGCCGCCTTGAGAAAGGTATTCCTCAAAGGCGCGCATCATTACCTCCCTGCTTGCGTCAAGAGGAATTCCATAAAAACCGGCCCCCATCGGAGGGAAGGCAATTTGCCGGATTTCTTTTTCTTCCGCCTTTTTAAGGGCTGTCAGGATCGTCGTATGCAGCTTTTCCTCGATCTGCTCTTCCTGGAAAGCCGGCCCTACGGCATGAACGATATACTTGGCCTTTAAGTTTCCACCGCCTGTAACGGCAGCTTCGGTCACTGAAAGAGAACCGATTTCTTTCAACTCGCTTTCAATGGATTGTCCGCCTCTTCTTGTAATGGCGCTGCCGAATCCCGCTCCCAACTCGAGATTCGGTTGCGCATAGAAGACGAACGCCTCCACCTCGAAGTCGGTAATATCCTGTTGGATGAGCCGGAGTTCGCAGTTCTGAATCTTCTTCTGTTCGGGCATTTCCTGACTCCTAAAAAGGCATTCAGCCTGTGGTGTTTTCATCCACGTCCCATAGCCCTGTGTCTTTATGGATGTCGATCTCCTGTTCCGCCAGGCTGCGAAGCTTGTATGCGGAATCCCGGAGCGTTCCGTACAGTACGCCACAACTCCGGTCCCGCCGGTATTCGTCTCCCTTGTCGGCGAGCAGCATCATGTCGCGGGATAAGCGCAGTACCTTGATGATGTTTTTGTTACAGGGCTTGGGCAAAATGATTCCTATTTTTATTTTCTCGGATTTCGATATATTCCAACGCATAAAGCATGCCAAAAGAAACAACCGGAGCAATAAATGTTCTATATTGTTAATTATCAATTAGTTAAGAGATAGTAGCCATTAGTTGCGCATTTGTCCCTGTGCAGAAATATATAGGGGATTTCGGGACATATTGGAATGGGCGGATTGTATTTTATTTTGGTAAGATATTGATAAATAAGATATTATATTAACTGTGTCACGAAAAAATATGTAACAAAATTATTTAGTTACATATCTGTATTATGCAACACTTCGTGATTTTCGAGAAAGCGGTATAGAGTCGTTCTGCTGACGCCGAGGAGCCTGGCGGCTTCGGCGCGATTCCCCCGTGTTGTCTGCAGCGCATCCCGGACTGTTTCCAGGTCTAATTTGGGCGGTCGGCCTGCTTTGGAAACTACAGCTTTGAGAGAATATTCCCGAATTTCAGGGGGCAGGTGTTCTGTTTCGAGCGTACCGGCGCGGCACTTAACCATAGCATACTGAACAGCATTGCCCAGTTCGCGGACGTTACCCGGCCAGTTGTAATGCATCAACAATTCGAGCAAATCCGGGGCCATCTCCTTCACGCTTTTACCGGTATCCGAGGAGAATTTATCGATGAAAAAGTCCGCCAGCAGGGAAATATCGTTTCCCCGGGCCCTTAAAGGCGGCAGGTGAATGGGCATAACCGCCAAACGGTAATAAAGATCCGTCCGGAACCGCCCCTGGCGCGTCAGCAGCTTCAGGTCCTGATTGGTAGCGCATATGACACGTACGTCCGCCCGGACGCTTTTTTCTCCGCCGACCGGCATATAGGTCTTTTCCTGTATGACGCGGAGAAGCTTCACCTGGGTTGCCGGTGTGATTTCGCCGATCTCATCCAGAAAAATCGTTCCCCCTTCAGCCAGGGCAAATCTTCCTTTACGGTCGTGAATCGCTCCGGTAAACGCGCCCTTGACATGCCCGAACAACTCACTCTCCAGCGTGCCCTCGGGCAAAGCTCCGCAGTTAACCGGTACAAACGGACCGGCGGATCTTTTACTGAGCTGATGGAGTGCCGTCGCCACCATTTCCTTGCCGGTACCGCTTTCTCCCTGAATCAGTATCGGCAGGTTAATGTCGGCAAGTTCGCGGATCGAATCAAACACTTCCTGCATGGATGCATGCCGCCCCACCATACCGCAGAATCCCCTGCTGCTCTCCAGCCTGTTGCGCAGATGTACGATCTCGGTCACATCTCTGAATATGACCAGGGCCCCCATCTGTTCGTTCCGGGGAGTCTTTATGGTGACGACGGACATCTCCAGATCCCTCCGTTCTCCTTCCCTGGTTAGGAAAGTCCGGTGATACCTCAGTTTGGATTCCGCGGGATTCTGCGGATACTCGCAGAAGGAACAGCTCCCGCCGCAAAATCTGGGCTGGAAAACTTCATGGCAGTCCCGGCCCACAACTTCGCTGAAATCCATTCCTGTGATTTTCTGGGCGGCCTGGTTGAAGAAAAAGATTCTCCGTTCGAAATCGTGCGCCAGCACGCCGTCCGTCAGGTTGTCCAGGATGGATCCAAGCGTTCGACGCAGCTGCTGCATGGCCCTGAGAAAATCATGCTGAAAAAGGCTCTCGACACGCTGCCGGATTTCATCCCGGACGGTTTTGAATGCATTGTAAGCCCGTTCTGCGTCCGAATCTGCTTTAGACGGATCCACCAACGGCCAGTGGATCCTGGCGGGGCTTCCGGGGAAAGTCGGGCATATTTCATTCGCTTGGTTGCACAGGGTCACCACGACATCAAAGGGCTCGTACTGAATGTTTTTTAGGGCCTTTACACGGGAGTCGGCCAGGCTTTCACCGATCTCCTGCATGACCCGGCCGGCCAGGGGATGCGGATCCGGGGGAACGTCTCCGGCACAGACGATTTCAAGATCGGCCGGAGCAAGTTTCCGGGCGAAGGCTGCGGCCATCAGGCTGCGACCGCCGTTTCCTGTACAAAAGAAAAGTATCCTAAGCATGCTCAAAGCGGGTCTTTCCTTTAGGTATTCTATAAACGCAGTATACCATCATACCTTCGGTTTTCTTGCAACAGGGAACGGGAAACGGGAAACGGTCGTTAAAACAAATCACTTGAAATCGGGAGGCCCCTCCTTTAACCTGCATTTTCGCGAGCTCTAAGGAGAATTGTCTTCCTTGCAAGGGAGAAGTGTCTACAGGAGAACCGATGTCAGAAAGACAGGAGAGCTCGCAACAAGCCTCTACTCCTTCCAAAAACACGCCTCCGATTCCTATTGAACCGGATGTGGATTTCATACGAAGCCTGAGTAAAGATAACGGCAACACATTCAAGACGTGTATGCAGTGCGGCACCTGTTCGGTAGCCTGCGCCGTATCACCGGATCGGGCTCCTTTCCCGCGCAAGGAAATGATCTGGGCCCAGTGGGGGCTGAAGGATCGCCTGCTCGCCGACCCGGACGTCTGGTACTGTCACCAGTGCAACGACTGCTCGACCCAGTGCCCGCGGGGCGCCAAACCCGGCGATCTGCTGAATGCCGTTCGCCAGGAGGCGGTCAAGCACTACGCGGTTCCCGGCGCCCTCGGCCGGTGGATTGGACAGAGGAATCTCGTGCTGTTGTTGCTGCTTCCTGTCATCCTGCTTGCGCTGGCGCTATTTCTGAAAGATCCCGTGTGGAACATGGGCGAGGTAGTACTGACGTATCTTGATCACGAAGGTTTCTACGCGAATCTCTTCCCTCACTGGCTGTTGATCGGCTTTTACACTTTTTTCTGGGGCCTGGCGATGATCGGGGGCATCGTAGGAGTCGTCCGGTTCTGGCAGGCAATGAAGGCGGCCGACCGGACCGCCGGCCTCGAGGCGCCTTCAACCGGCATAATAAGCAGCTGGATTCGGACCATCAAGTCTATCCTGGTCCACGACCGATTCGGCATGTGCACCAGCCAGGCCTCGCGCAGGACCGCCCACCTTGGGGCGTTCTACGGTTTTGCGGCGCTGTTCGTGGTTACTATCTGGGCCGTCGTCGCCCTCTACATCATCAATCCGATGATTCCGGGCCACGATCAGGACCTGATTTATCCCTTCGCAATCTGGAGCCCCTGGAAGATATTGGCCAATCTCGGTGGAATTGCTCTGGTTATCGGTTGTGTGCTGGCCATCCTGAAGCGTCGAAGCGGGGCTGATGACGCTCCATCCAGTTCCTCCTTCGACTGGCTCTTCCTGGTTCTGCTGCTGGTCGTCGGAGTGACAGGCCTGCTGACCGAAATCTTCCGCTACGCGGCCGAACCGGGCGGGGGAAAGGGGCTGATGTACGCGGCCTATTCCGTTTATTTCGTCCACCTGGTTGCCGTATTCGATCTTCTGGTCTACCTGCCCTATTCCAAGCTGGCCCATGTTCTTTACAGGACAGTCGCCCTGGTCTATACCGAGCACTCAGGGCGGAACCAGAAAATCCTGCAACCGGGCACCTGATCTGACAATAACGGAATCCGGACAGGACGCTGCGCAGTAACACCGCCGGAGTGCAACCGGATTAATCCGTCGAGAGTTCAACTTTGGAACGTTTCCCAACTTTAATCTTCCTATAGAAGTGGAATGTTTTTCGGGGCTTCCGTAAAGGAAAATAGCGATGCCTGCGCTTCAGTGAAGTAGAATATACAGGGCATTTTTCCTGAAAGTACCCTGCATCACAACTTCAAGCCCCCGTTTCTGTCCATTCGTAGCTTGCTCAACAGGGGCCGCAATCCGTAATGGATTAAGAACGCTGCAATAGGCCTGTTGCATTCCATTGGTACAACGGGTGAAAATACAGCGCGATACATGATATGAATCCGGTAAAGACCAATATGAGGAAAAGATGGACAGAAGGAAATTCCTTAAAACCGCGGCGGCACTTTCCGCCTGTGCCGGCGGACTGCCGCTTTTGACGTCCTGTAAATCCGGCACGTCGGATCAACCGGCGCTGCCGGCCGGGAAAAAATGGGGCATGGTGATTGACATTAATAAATGCCTGCCGGACTGTAACGCCTGCCTCGATGCCTGCAGAAGAGAAAACAATGTGGCCTACCACGGGGATAGCCGATGGGACGTCCACCGAATCCGGAAAGTCAAAATGCGGGACAGGAAGATTCTGGCGGAAACTAAGCCCGTTCCCCTGCTGTGCAACCACTGCGAGCATCCGCCCTGCGAAGACGCCTGCCCGGTTGGAGCCACCTACAAGCGTGAAGACGGCATTGTGATCTGCGATCCCGACCGATGCATCGGCTGCAGGGAATGCATGATCGCGTGCCCATACAACGCCAGGTATTTTAATTTTAAGCCTAACAGACAATCCTTCAATCCGGATATTGCCCAAAGATCCATCGGGGTGGCGGAATCGTGCAATTTCTGCGCGGAGCGGCTGGCCGATGGCGGGATCCCCGCCTGCGTTGAAATCTGCGGTCGTATCGACCAAAAAGCCCTGGTGTTCGGGGATCTGAACGATCCGGACAGCGATGTGGCCGCGCTTATCCGGGAAAATTCCGTCAAGCGTCTCAGAGAGGACCTGGGCACGGAGCCCAATGTCTACTATATCGGTCTGTAGACGCATCGATCCGAGGGGAAGGGATGGAAGTCAAGTTCGAAAAGGTTGAAGGCGGATCCATCATGTTCTATCTGTGGAGCAGCCTGCTGGCGTTCCTGGTCCTTGGGGGTGTATATGCCGCCGGCCTGATGCATACCCACGGCATGTTCCTCTCCGGGCTGACAAACAGGATCCCGTGGGGCATCCAGGTTGTACTGGCCGGTTTTTACATCGGCATGTCGGTTGGATGCATGATCATTGCCGCCCTTTGTGAATCCATCCGAAACACGGCATACAGATCCTTTTCACGCATTGCCGTTTTCCTGGCCCTGCTGTTTTCGATCGCCGCCTTCCTGTCCGTGATTGCCGATCAGGGCCGCATAGGCCACGCCCTGATCCGGTCCTTCACCCATTTCAATTCCACATCCCTGTTTTCAATCAGCCGAATTCTTAATTTCACTCTCTGTCTTCTCTGCTGCATTTTCCTGTACGCGCTTCTGACCGGCAAAGAAAAGCTGGCGAAAATCATTTCCCTGATCGGAGTTCTCTGGGCCGTTGTTCTGTACAGCGCCACCGGTTACATATACGGACTTTATCCCAGAGAATTGTACGGGGCCCTGCTTGCCCCTCCCATTTTTATAGCGGCCGCCGCGGCTTCCGGAATTGCAGCATTCATACTCGTAACCGTTGCCGTATTCAAACTCACCCAAAGGGAACCGGATGACAGGCCTCTTCACCGGACCGGCCGCATCCTGGGAATTGTCGTCATCGTCTCCCTGTGCCTTGTCGCAATTGAAAACGTATTCCGCCTTTCCAACTGCGAATCGCTGCATGCCGCGCTTTTTTTTCTTTTCGGCGGCTTTCACAGCATGCTTTTCTGGGTGGGAGGTATCCTGATTGGCGGGATCGCTCCCGTCTATATTCTGCTCCGAAAGAATGCGCAGACTCCCAGGATCGTACTCGCATCCGCTCTGGTTATATTCGGCGTTTTATGCCAACGCTGGCTCCTGGTTCTGCCCGGACTCATGTTTCCGCCCGATCCCTTGCCCGGATGGGAAATCGTCGCGGAAAGCGGCATAGCCCCCGAGGGCGTTGTCGGATATTCCGCGAGTTTTGTGGAGCTTGCCCAGGCATTGGGCATATTCGGTCTTGTAGGACTGCTGTTTCTCTGGGGGGTGAAATTCCTGAAACTGGTTCCCCGGGAAGCAAAAATGTGATTTTGGAAATAATCCCGACCTTCAGATCCTGAGCAGATTTTATTTGCGATCTTACTGCGGGTTTGGATAATAGGGTGCGGAATTTTTGCACTGACTCTTATTCATCCGCTTTTAACTGTTTATCGACCGGGATATTTTCATATGGTCCATGTAGTGCTACTATAAGCAGTTCACTCAAATTATTATATGCCCTGCCTCATTTTGCTGTAAAATTCCGGTTTTGATGATCGGGGCGTTTGAATGACACGGAGGCGGGTTTGCAATATATAGAGAACCCGATTATCAGAAGAGGAAACCGACAAGTTCGAAACAACTCAGAGTATGCGTTTATACGCTGGGATACGCGAGGAGATGATTCATGATTGACAAAATTCCGTCCGGAAGAACAACGCTGACTGGAGCTTCCATAAATCCTTTGCCGACCGGATTACCTTACGCCACAATATCGCTCTGTCCGGAATGTTCGGCGAAATTGGAAGCCCGGGTACTGGAAAAAGACGGTAAGATCGTTATGGAGAAAACATGTCCGGAACACGGCTTTATCAAGGATGTCATCTTCTCGGACGCTGAACTTTATCACCACATCATGGCCTGGAACCGTGATGTGGGATGCGGCGTATCCAATCCGGCTGTCCCGGACGCCAAGTCCTGCCCGGACGATTGCGGCATGTGCAACCTGCATGTCAGCCATACCGTACTGGCCAACATAGACCTGACCAATCGGTGCAACCTTTCCTGCCCGATATGTTTCGCCAATGCCAACGTCCAGGACTACATCTTCGAACCGTCCTACGAGCAGGTCGTCGATATGCTGCAGACACTCCGAAATTCCCGTCCCGTCGCCGGCCGTGTGGTTCAATTCGCCGGCGGCGAACCGACACTGCACCCCGACTGGTTCCGGATTCTGAAGAAAGCGAACGAGATGGGATTTTCCCAGGTGCAGTGCGCGACCAACGGCCTGAAGTTCGCCGAGGACGAATTCTCGGAAAAGTCCCATGAGGCCGGACTCCACACTCTTTATCTTCAGTTCGACGGCGTCGATCCGGCTCTGGACGAAAAAATCCGTGGGCGCAAGGGACTCTTCGACATCAAGATGAAGGCCATCGAAAATGTCCGTAAGGCCGGGATGAAGATCGTGTACGTCCCGACCATTGTCGGCGGCGTGAACGACGATCAGGTTCCAAAGATAGTACAGTTTGCGCTCGATACTATCGACGTCTGTTCCGGCATCAGCTTCCAGCCCGTAGCGATTACCGGCCGCATTGACAACGCCGAGCGTGAAAAAATGCGCTTTACACTGGCCGATCTGGCAAGCGGAGTCAACAAACTCGGTTACACGACCAAGGAGGACTGGTTTCCACTGTCCTGCACGACTCCGATTACCGAGTTGATCCAGGCATTGAGGAACGAACCCAACGTCATGGTTTCATGCCACCCTCTCTGCGGCTTGGGAACCTATTTCTTTGTGGATCAGAACAGGAAGCCGACGCCGGTCACCCGCTTCCTGGACATCAAAGGGCTGTTCGACGACATTCAGAAACAGGCGGAAAAACTTAAAAACAAAACGACTTTCAAGACCTTGTTCAACAACCTCAGCAAATTCAACCTCTTCTCCAGCGCGAACAAGCATTTTGACGAAAGCAAGGCTCCTGAAGGGCTGACCCTGAAGAAGCTGGGGCAGACCATCGAAGGACTGCTCGACAAGAGAGCCGGCCGGGGCAAAAATGACGGCACTTACACCTATAAGACGCTCATGGTGGCGGGCATGCATTTCATGGATTCTTACAACTACGACGTGGAACGCGTGAAACGCTGCGTCATCCACTACTCCGCGCCTGACGGGCGTCTCTACCCTTTCTGCGCCTATAACTCCGGCCTCGTTTTCCGCAACCAGATCGAAAAAAAGTATTCCGTTTCCAAAGCGGAATACCGTAAAAATCGTACGGCGGAAGTCGTATAGGCACCGTTAAATTATTAATAATGATGCACTTGCTGAGATTTTTCAGATACTGATACGAACTGCTGGTCCTGCAAAGTTCTCGATTTCATATTCTATTTCGCGGGACAACACCCCCCTTCAGCAGCAACTAAAAAAGCCGTAATTTACGCGTGAAATCAGAGCGATTACGCCGCCTGAAAATTAATGTAGGCAGGTAAATTTTATCTTGCATTAAGTATTAATCAAGTTTATGATTTCCCTGGTTACATCAGCAGCCACCCTAGCGCTTTCGATGGTATCCGACTTTACGACCCTGGTAAGGACTACCCGATGAGCAGTTCCATCACCCCTAATGGGATATATGAATTCCTCAGCGCGGCACGCGTCTTTGCCAAGGCTGTACGCGATGTGATCGAAGGAGCGGTTTTAGAGGGGGTCGCTGGCACCAAATTGACCCTTACCCAACTCAAGTTACTCTATCTGGTTACCCATGCCGACTCGGTGACGATCGGTGAAGCGGCTCTCTTCCTTGGAGTAAGCAGTCCGGCAGCAAGCAAGACTGTGGAAAAGCTCGTACGTCGCAGGTTGCTTCGGCGAAACGATACTCAAAGAGACAGGCGCTCCAGCAATTTATCCCTGACCGAATCGGGCCGTCGTCTACTGAAAACGTACGAGGAAGCAAGGAACCAAAAAGCCATAGAGATTTTTTCACAATATTCACCCGATGTACTTCGGCACACTGCCGAACTTCTGGATAACCTGGCTTGTGGAATTGCCAGCCAGCGATCCGACAAGCCAAAAGATGATCTATGCATGCAATGCGAAATTTATTATCGCGAAGATTGCAGGTTTGGACAG
>JAFGTD010000323.1 GCA_016934295.1 Acidobacteriota bacterium | reverse complement strand
TTTTTCGGATTTCCATAGATGCGTCATTTCCATCAGGATGGTATTTTCAGTTACACTTTTGTACCCACAGATTTACCGGAAGACCCATAATTTATTTATCGAGGCAAACCATTCAGACCTAAATACAACTCCAAGTCAATAAAAAGATTCCGCCGCACTTGACAGTCTTTATCCAGTTTCCAATATATTTGGAGCGGGGACATAATACTTATTTAAGCAGATATGCGTGTGCAGAGTAACGGCTTGGCTTAAATAAGTATTATGTCTCCGATTTGTATGCGGCAGGGTTACCGTACCTTTTTGCTTATCCGACGCACCTTCCTTTCATCCCTATCCCGGCGAAGAATCATGTGCGTCACCTTCCCTTTGTCGTTTTCGATAAATTCGTTTTCCGCGTTCGCCACCGCTTCGTAAAAGAACTTCGTCTCCGTTTCCGGGCACAGCCGCCGCATCGGATCCCCGGGAATGCGCGAGTATAAGTGACCGTTTTCCAGGGAGATAATGATTCTCTGCCCGCGGCCCAGATCGTATATTCCCACATATCGCTCCAGGACTTCAGGCCGCAGCGATATTTCTTTCCGCTCGACGACGGAGTCGCTTACCCGGAGCGCCTTCAATTCCTTTTCCCCTCTGCGGACAATCATATGGGTCACGGCGCCGGTGCCGTCCTTCAGGAATTCATTCTCGTTGCCGGCAACGGCCTTGTGGAAAAACACTGTCTCCGATTCCGGGTATAGCGGAAGCTTGTGCTCCCCCGTAATTTGGGTATACAATCGCCCGCCTTCCAGTGTGACCATTCCATTCGTTTCCGAATTCACGCGATAAGTGCCCACATATTGCGCCAGGATTTCCGCCGGCAGGGCTAATTCCTTCCGCTCTTCTGTTTTATCCTTTTCTGCGCCATGAAGATCAGCTTCAGACAGAATTTTAAAGTCCAGCGCCTGGATCGCCAGGCTGTGCTTCTCCTTTGCCCGTTCGTCCTTAACCTGAAGGGTCAGGATATAGTCTCCCGGCTCAACCGAATCTCCCAATGCCAGCATTTTGCGGATCGGTATTCTTTTAGAATCGGTCACTCCCTCGAGGTCTACGACTTCCGATTCGCTTTTGTATAGTACATTACCGTTTCCATACAGCACGGACCACGATCTCAAACTGGGATTTTCCTTTTTCTTGTTTTTCGCGTTGTAGACCGAGACACCGTAATCGAAATTTTCTCCGGGCAGGAAACTTCTCAGCGCCGGACTTTTACGCGGGTCCCGGTGCATGTCGGGATAGAGAAGGTTGATGAATTCCTCCGGTGTCCGGGGAGGGGACCAGGGCGCATCCTCGTTCCTGTTTATAATGAAGATATTGGAGAGCGACAGCCGTTTTTTCTTCAGGTTGGGAATTTCTATGTACTGATACGCCGACCCTGCCTTTCCGCTGATCTGGTCCATGACGGCCGTTCGGACATAATAGGCACCCGGCTTTTCAACCGGAAGGTCCACGGAAAACCTCAGTCCGTGTTTCCGGATCCAGGAAATATTTTCATCTTTGATGATAAATTCGTATTTCAAATTGCCGGGATCCTGGACGTAGTTATCCATGCTGTATGTCCTGCAGGCGACATCTGCATAAATGTAATGGATCCCGTCCTTCCCCTCGACAATGCTCAGATCCTTTCCGTCAAGATGCACGTGATGGCGCAGCATGTATCCCTTTTCAGGATCGTCTACATAGCCCGAGGCCAGGTTCACGCCCAGGCCACGGTTCCGGAAGGGGGAATAGATCGCATCCCGCACGGTCGGCGGTCGGTCGGTAGCCGGATCGACGGGTCTTTCAGTACCGAAGAATCCGTCCCGGGTGTACACCTCCAAGCCGGGGCGTTTCACTTTTACACTGATTCTGTGATACGGCACACCCCTGCGAATGGATCTGAATGTATTCCCCGGAGGAATATAAGTGAGGATGTAATACCCCTTGAGCGCTTCATGCACAGGGCCTAAGCCTCCGAAAAACCAGTTCGTGCCCTCCACGGTCAGGCCTCCGGTTTTTTCAGATATCATCGATGACGGCAAGCTGTTGTTTATCCTGCTTGTAAGAACCGTCTGGTCCCATTCCCAGGGATCATCCACACTGCCGGCTTCCATGAAAATATCATCCTCCGGATCGTTTATGCCGCTATTTGTCACGTCAATAAAATCGGGAGGAAGCACCCCCGTTACATCCATGGTATGGACCACGACCCCTGCGCGCAGAGCCCTGTCGGCAAGCAGATTCAATGCGGACCCCATGGACCTTATGGGGACACTGTCCGGTTTCCAGTCCTGAACATCCAGTCTGAGCGGATGGTTCCTTCTCATCATAGGCGTCATTACGATCAGGGCTTTGCGTCCGGGCATACCCTGCATGGCTTCGATAAAATAGTCGATTGCCATATAGTTGGTTGCGGCATACTCAATAAAAGATGTATTCAGATACCATCGGATATTATCGATCGCCTTGAGGAGGTATTGTTTATCGTGACTGAACAATTGGTACGCGGCGCTCCCCTGCGCGGTCTTCACAATGGCGGCCACATCCCCCGGCTGCATCTGTTCTTTCACGAACTTCTTCAGGGCCGTGCGCGCGAAATGGACCTGCTGGAAACTCATTGAGAGGTCGTCTACGACAAAAGCGATCATCCGCCGGATGTCTTGCCGCTCCGGCAGAGGCGGAGGAACCGAAGGAATTGCGCCAGGTTCTTTTCCCGAACTGTCGGTTGCGTCCGCTCCGGGCCTGTACTCATTGATGTATGTGCAGGAGGTGATCTTCTGCCGTCTGCCGTCCTGGCGGATTTCGAAATCCTCCGCGGTCAGGTCGGTGGCCTGGCGGCCCTTTTTATCCAGGACCACCACATCCAGACGCACCTCCTCAACTCCTATGCGAACCCTGAAATCGCTTTCAGCACTACCGGTTTGTTCAACGCTATTATTCGGAGGAACGGATTTCTCTTGGCCATTCGAAAAAACCATCAGGCTGAGGCCAAAGCATACCGTCAACACACACGCTCGAAAACTGCTTCCATGAATCGGGCAACTTGAGATCTTCAAATTTACCCCCAATTAAAGGATGCCTGGATTGGTTGTAGGCAGGGTGCTCTTCCCTTTCATCCTGTGGACAGACAGGCAGGATAAACGGATGTTTCTTCAGAATCCTTCCCCTGTCCGACCTGCTAATAATTTGGATGCTGATATATTGTTTATTTATCAAAAATATTACCGGGATTTTAACATAAAATCCATGGTCGCGATAATTCAGGAAAGGGGAAAAATTCCCGGCAGAAGGTGCGGGCATTCTTTAATTGGACTTCCTAAAAAAGTCGCGAACAATAGCCGCGTCTACACCTTATTTAAAGCATATCCCGATAAAGTACATGCATGGCTTCCACCAGGCCGTCGACCCGGGCCCGGTCGTGGAAAAGGTGGGTGGAGATTCGCAGGGCGAAAGTCGGTTTCGGATCTTCCACATGCAGCCGCAGCTCGGTAAACCGGATCACATACCCCTCTTTCGCCAGACGTTCGACAAATCCCTCGATCTTCTTCCGGTCCCCCGTGTCCTGGAAAGGATTGAACGAGGTAAGTCCGGATGTGAACTCGGGAATGTCCGGGGAGAACAGCACTGCTGAATCTCCAAAAACTGTATGGATTCTCTTTTTGAGATAAGAGCTCAGGCTGCAGTCGTAAATTTCGATTCGATCCCGGCCGATCTCTTCCCACAGGTCGCAGGCATCGATCAGGGCCTGGAGGGCGGGATAATTTTCCTGGCCGCGAAGCACAAACAGGCCGGAGATATCTTCAATCCGCGATCGATCGTTGGCCACGGGTTGCGCAATCATGGAATACAAACAACTGTTCTGGGGCCAGAGTTCCGGGAGGTCGTCGCCGTGGTTGCGCACATACAGGATGCCTGTCGCGCCCGGACCGCATTGCCACTTGTGGCCGGATGCGGCATAGAAATCGCAGCCCATGTCGTGAAAATCCAGCTCGATCATACCCGGGCAGTGGGCGCCGTCGACGATGGAGATCAGCCCGTTTTCCCTTGCCAGCCCGCAAAGGGTTTTGGCTGGAAGACGCACGCCGGTTTTGTAGGGAATATGGGAGAAAACCATGGCCCTTGTTCGGTCTGCAATTTTTTTCTTAAAGGCCTCCACAACCTGATCGGGATTCTCAAGATCCACTACCGGGATTTCAACCTCAGTCAGCACCACTCCAAGACGGTCCTTGAGAACATCGAGCGGGGAGAGGGCGGACACGTGTTCGTGATGGGTTAACAGGATCTCATCACCCTTTTCAAACGGCAGGCCGAAAAGGACGGTATTCAGAGCATCCGTCGTGTTTCGCGAGATGCTGATTTCATCCAAATTGCAGCCGAATTGTTTACCAAGCTTTTCCCGCTGTCCGGGAATTCCAAACTCCCAGCCCAGTTCATCCATAAAACCCGTGGGATGCCGGGCGATGACGTGATTGTATCGGTTAAAATTATCCAGCACCCTTTGGGGCATGGCCCCTGTGGTTCCGATGTTCATATATACCTGGTCCGGATCCAGAACGAACTGGTCCTGAACGGTTTTCCAGAACTCCTTATCCGGAAGGCTGGAGTCTATGGACGGGAGCTTTTCTGGTTTCGACTGACACGACATGGACAGGGCGCCTCCTGCTGCTGTAACTCCCGTGAGTTTCAGGAAATTTCTTCTGTCCATGTTTCCCGTTTGTCTTTCATAGGACGCTTGCATCATATTTTCTCCTTTGCAATCACCGCGTGGCGCTTGATGGATTCATAATAAAAATATGATCTGTTGATTGCAGCATCTTTCTGTAATATTCGTATTGAGCGGTTGATTGTATTATCACGTATGTATATCACCGGACGTCGGCGCCATTCAACAGACAAATCCGGATTTCCGAGCGAATCAAGCCTGGAAACAGGAGGATCAGGATGAAAAGGATTTTCCCCGCTGTTCTACTGATGGTTATTTCCATGGGTTGTTCCCGCCAATATGAGCTTTCCGAGATTGTATCCTGCCCGAACGCACCGGCCGCCATCGGACCTTACTCTCAGGCCGTTCGTGTGGGAAACATGCTCTATCTTTCCGGCCAGCTGGGCCTGGATCCTGCCACGAATAAATTGGCAGATACGGGATTTGAAGCCCAGGCACGGCAAGCCCTGGAAAATCTAAAGGCAATTCTGGAATCGGCCGGTTTTTCCTTAAAGGACGTGGTGCAATGCCAGGTATTTTTGACGGATATGGATCAATACCCGGCATTCAACGCCATCTACAGGGAATATTTCGAGGAGCATTTCCCGGCCCGTGCCGTGCTTGAGGTATCCCGCATTCCGGCCGACGGGATGGTCGAGATTATGATGGTGGCTGTCCGAACCGGGGGGAGCCGGAACTGAAATTTCGCGCATTGTCCGCACTATCCCTCATTATTCATGACCTCCTGGAAGAAAAGTGTCGTCATATTTAAAGAAAGATCCGGCACTAATGAAATAATCAACGTATCACCGACTTGTCAGGACCGACATATTTTCCATGGAGAATGCTTCCTATGCTCAGGAGCCTCGCAACACTAACTGCAGTCATCCTGATAATGCCGGCATTTTGCGTGGTGAAGGCTCAGCAAATCGTGAATATAAAGGCCGCCCTCCTTCAATTCATTGAAGGAGAGGTGTTGCTCGATGCCAACCCGGTTGAGTTTCATGACGGCATTCGCATACAAGTGGAAAATGACCAGCGTCTGGACACCAAAAAGGGAAAGGTGGAACTCCTTCTGCCTTTTTATACCTATTTCAGAATAGGAGAAAACAGTTCGTTGCGGATCACTGGGACCTCGTTCAACGACATGGAAATGACGCTGGAACAGGGCGCCTGCCTGATTGAAGTATTGGGGGCGCCGTCGGGCAATCGTATCGGGGTAAGGATTTCGGAAAGCGTTGTTGCAATAGAAAAAGAAGGTCTATACCGGATCGACCACGGTTCCGGCGAGCTTAGGGTCCACAGCGGAGAAGCAAAAGTTGTATGGAAAAACAGGAAGGTTAAGGTACAAAACGGCAGGATGGTTCATCTTGCCGTCATGTCCAAGCCGGAAAAATTCAAAATGGATATCTGCAATCCGCTGCACCGCTGGGCGGCGCAAAGGTCCTTCGTCCTGTTTATCGCTCCGGGCGCCCGCGGCTACAGGTATTGGGTACCCGAATCGCAGGGCTGGTTGCGCCACTCCGGATACGGAGTACGATATTATTCCGAATACTTCTACTGGCAGGCCCTTTATACACGCGCACAGGATAAAATGAGGGGATTGTACAGAAAACCGTATGGCGGCACATTAGTAAGTCCCGCTCGCAATTCAGACCACCCATCCGTAAGTATAGAGAGGGATCAAAGAAAAGAGATGGGGCAAGTTTTTTCCATGGAGTCCTCCATGGCCTACAAAAATATGAAGCTTGCCGATCCCACGGCCTGGAAAGAGGATCCGGATCTATCCGGATGCGATTGAACGTATACTCATAACAACACTTATCAGGAGCCAAAGATGTGGCGGGGATTTTCGACCATCATTGTACGGATCTGGCTGTCGGTCACGCCGCGCGCTTTCAATGCAGGTAACACGTCGCTGCTGATGTGTAGAAAGTGCCAGTTCGGAAGGCGGCTCATTGGACCATCCTCCGGAAACCAGTCCATATAGCAGGCCGCGTCGTGGGACAAAACCATTCTGTCGGCATACCCCTTTGCACACAAACGGGCAACCGTATCCACACGCTTCTCGAAAGACAGGAGGGGATCGATGCCGAACCGGTCCATCCCGAGATACGAACCATTCCGAATCAACTCTTCCAGATAGCCCAGGTCCGTCGTATCCCCTGAGTGCCCAATAATCACACGGGATAAATCGACGCCTTCCTCTTTGAAAACACGTTGCTGCTCCAGTCCGCCCCGCGTCCCGGCATGTGAATGCGTTGAAATGGGCGCTGCAGTAATCCGATGCGCCTGTGCTGCCGCTCTGAAACATAGTTCCGCCGCGGGAGTCATCCCCCGGACGTCGGTCGCGCACTTCAGGACGGCTGCGCGGACTCCGGTGTCCGCGATGCCCTCCTGGATATCTTTGACAAACATATCTCTCATGATCTCCGGAGGATCGGATGGGTTATATGAATTTCGGAACTGGAAAAAAGCGGGAAGATCATCGCAGATATAAATCCCGGTCGCCACGAGGATATTGAGATCGACCTGAGCCGCAATACGCTGAATCCGGGGAATGTATCGCCTCAGGCCCAAAACCGTCATATCGACCAGAGAATCGATGCCGCTCGATTTTAACGCCTGAAGCCGCCGGACGGCATCCTGCACGCGGCTGTCCTCATCTCCCCAGGTTTCGGGATAGTTTTGATTGATCTCCGTGGAAAGCACAAAGATATGCTCGTGCATCAGCGTCGCACCGAGCACGGATGCGTCTATATCCCCACCAGCGGTAGGTACTTTTGCCATTTCTCTCTATTCGGGTTGAAGCTGCTGCAGAAATACGGCCCGGAGTCCTTCCAATCCGGGCTCGAAGGATGCGTGCAGTTCATCCAGTTTCTTCTTCAAGGATTCGTTGTCTTTAAGGTTGGGGCGCACGGCGGATCCGGAAATGCCGAGAACATTCAGTCTCTCCCTCTCGGAGGCTTCATTTTCCTGAAGTGTTTTATTCTTTCGATTCTCAAAATCGTCGAGAATCCGGGTCCAGGCTGTATTCGCCTTTTCCCGAATGCCTTCCGCATCCCCGGCCAGCTGGCACAACCCGTTCATGGCCCTGACCGTCGCCTGGAAATCATCGAGCTGTATCGAACGGCAAAGGTGCGCTACCAAAGCCCGGCGAACGATAGTCCCCGCTACACCCTGATGGTCATTGAACCCGGACAGAAGATCATTTTCGTCCAGTATCTCCTGCATGTACTTATTGGCCAGCGCTTCGCCGACAGGGCGATACTCCCTCTCCTTCTGCTCGGCTATTTCCTCGGGAGTCAGTTCCGGCAGGCCGGAAATCCTCTCCATGGCTATTTCAAGCGCGCTTTTCACTCTCTCTTCTTCCGTTTCCTTCTCATGATCCATACGATATTGCCTATAAATAGTCTTTTATAAGTTCAAAATTCTCCCGGACATCGTCCCTGCCCTGGATGAATCCCGGATGACCGTAAGGATGCCCGCACAGAATATATTCAATATCCAGTCGAGACAGTCTCTCGATACTATCCCGCAACATGTCGGAGCTGCCGCCCGGGAAATCGGTCCTGCCGGTGCTCCGGTAAAAAATGCAATCCCCCGCAATGAGCACTTTTCGATAGGGCCAGTATATTGCGACATGGCCCGGCGAATGCCCGGGGGAATGCAATATTTGAAGACCGGATTGCTTTCCGGCTGCCAGCTCCAGCATCCCGTCCTGGAGATAAATATCCACCCTGCCGCCCAGCATTTGAAACATTTCCTCGTCCGCCTGGTGCATGGCGATTAAAGCGCGGGTTTCTTTTTGAATGGAGACAGCCGCCTCACAGTGATCGGGATGCCCATGGGTCAGGACCACAAGGCCGATCGAGGAATAATCCACGCCGTCCCCCCTCATTTCCTGCGCCAGCCTTTCAAGGCCCGGCTCCCGATAGGACGGCGTCAGGACGTGCCCCGGATCGACGATCAGGTGCTTTCCCTCATTCAGCGCATTGGCCAGCAGGCAGGTATTGCAGTTATTGTCATTTCCCCGCCACAGATAAACATGGAAATTATCGAATACATTCATAGCAACCTATCCAACGGGCTCGCACCTTAAAAATTAAACATTTATGGGGGATGGATGCATTCAGCCGCATAAGCACGCAAAACACAACGCAAACATATAGTTGAACCACACAACGATCATAACAATCCGACAGTGGAGGTGCAACCGACGGGTATTTCCCGCCAGCTTTATACTTGACCGGGATGGATCTTCCTGAGATATGTAAATGAGCGATACGGTTAGACCGTCGCGAAGCCGGTAACGGAAGTCGACAGGGAGCATTAGAAATGCAAGATATGTATGTGAAAGAACGGGAACGATCGAAAATACCCGACAAGTACAAATGGGACCTCGGCGATATCTATCCGGACGACACCGCATGGCAGGAGGCGAAAAAGAAACTGCTGTCGGATATGCCTCAAATTTCCGGCTTTAAGGGAAAGCTTTCTGGAGGCCCGGAAAAGCTTCAAGCGTGCCTCGATCTTGTTTATTCACTCAGAAAGGAATATGTCCGTCTCGCGTGTTACGCCGGTATGCGGTCGGACATGGACACCCGGAACGCGGAATACCTCGCAATGGATCAGGAAATGGGGCAGATCGGATCGGACTTTACCGCCCTGTACTCCTTCATTGAACCGGAAATCCTGAAAATCGATGCTGAAACAATCAGTCGTTTTCTGAATCAGGAATCCGGGCTTGAAATATACCGCCACATCCTTGATGACATTCTCAGGAAGAAGGACCATACGGGAACCGAAGGAGAGGAAAAAATTATTGCCGAAGCCAATTTGATGGCGGATTCTCCCGTAAGCATCAACAATATTTTCTCCAACGCCGATTTCCCCTATCCTGAAGTCGACCTGCAGGACGGGACATCCGTACGCCTCGATCCTGCCGCTTTCAGTCTGCATCGGCGGTCTCCCGTCCGTGACGACCGCAGGAAGGTGTTTGCCGCATATCTGGGGAAAATCCATGAATTCCGCAGGACTTTCGGGGCGCAGCTTTCGGCTGAGGTAAGGAAAAACCTCTTTTTCACCCGGGCCCGCGACTACGGATCGTGCCTGGAGCGCGCTCTTGACGTCCATAACATTCCCGTTGACGTCTACAAAAACCTCATTGCCGGAGTTCACGCAAATCTCGAAACGCTTCACCGGTATCTGGGTATCCGCAAAAGATTGCTGGGACTGGATGATCTGCACTATTACGACCTGTACGCACCGGTCGTCAAAGAGATCGATTTAAACTATGCCTATGAAGAAGCCGTCGATCATGTGCTGGCATCCCTGGAGCCGCTTGGAACCGACTACCTGGAAACCGCGCGCGAGGCGCTCTCGAATCGATGGATCGACGTGTACCACAACGACGGGAAACGATCGGGCGCCTATTCCAATGGATCCGTCTATGACGCGCACCCCTATATGCTCCTGAACTACAACGGGAAGTACGACGATGTGAGCACCCTCACCCATGAACTGGGACATACGATGCACAGCTTCCTGACCAACAGGACCCAACCTTACGCACTGTCCAACTACTCCATTTTTGTGGCGGAGGTCGCTTCAACGTTCAACGAAGCCCTGCTTCTGCACTACATGCTGGAGATTGAAAAACGTGAAGAGGTACGGCTCTCCCTGTTGTGCAACTACCTGGACAATGCACGGGCTACCGTTTACAGGCAGGCGCAATTTGCCGAATTCGAACTGAAAATCCATGAGGCGGTGGAGACAGGAACCGCTCTGACCGG
Source organism: Acidobacteriota bacterium (assembly GCA_016934295.1). Taxonomy (GTDB): domain Bacteria; phylum Acidobacteriota; class UBA6911; order UBA6911; family UBA6911; genus UBA6911. The sequence goes on along the minus strand of JAFGTD010000323.1, from coordinate 1,439 downwards.
AGATCTCCTGGATTCTTTTTACGAGACAATCGCACGAAAATATTATGGCCATGAACAGAGGATCTGTATTGTGGATGATGAAATCAAGTCGGAATGGGCCTATATTCCCCATTTTTACTACAATTTCTACGTCTATCAATACGCCACGTCGTACACCGCTTCCGCGGCATTGTCGGAACGTGTCCTGTCCGGGGACGGCGACGCCAGGGCCGCATACCTGAATCTGCTGGCATCCGGGGGCTGCGACTATCCGATTGAACTGTTGAAAAAGGTAGGAGTGGATATGACAACGTCTCAACCGCTTGAGGCAACCCTCATTCGAATGAACAGGATTATGGATGAAATTGAAAAAATAGCCCCGGCATGAACCGTTTCCGATATAGAGGCACCCTTAAACTGCATTCCTTACGGAGTTTCGCGTAAGCAAAGCAGCGAAACATTGTAAGACATGTAGGTTCAGCATCCGAAATGTAAATTGAAAGCCGGGAACCGGGGAAATCGGGATTCTCGGGAATGCGGAAGTAATTTTTTGCAACTTTCAAAATTGTATTACTGTATTGATGTATATGACAAACATTGAATTCGCTTCCTGCCCTTGTTGGATATGAAAGTTAAATAGAGATACTGATGCTCAAAAAAGCTCGTCAAATTGCCGTATTTATCGTTGGCAGCACCGTCATTCTTTTCGGCATCGCGCTGCTTGTACTGCCGGGGCCCGCCGTTGTTGTGATTCCGATCGGCCTGGCCATCCTGGCCACCGAATATGCGTGGGCCCGTCGATGGCTCCGGATTATCCGGGAATCCGCCGAAAAGGGAGCCGCCAAATTGAACCTGCGTTCCTTTTTCTCCCGGAATCCTTATAAAAACAAGAAGTCTGAAGACACTTCCCAGCAGTAAAATGCCGCTACCCAAATTTTAAAGGAGGCGCTTCATGTCCGATTCACAGCAATGGTACATGTCGATCGGGGGCCACCAGGTCGGACCGATCGGCACCGAGGAAATGATATCCAGCATCCGTACAGGCAACCTCCAGCCCGGCACGTATGTTTTCACCCAGGGCATGGAGAACTGGGCTAAAGCAGGTGAGGTGGAGTCACTCCATCCGTATTTCGAAGAGAAGCCTCTTCCCTTGCCCATTCCTGCGGCGCCCGGCCGGACGGCGCATGAAATCGACTTCAAAATCGTCGGGGAGGAGCTTCAATTTGTCGAAGTGGAGCTGGATCCGGGGGAAAGCGCGGTTGCCGAAGCCGGAGCGATGATGTACATGACGCCTGCAATTGAGATGACCACCGTTTTCGGGGACGGTTCTTCCGACAGCGCTTCTTCGGGAGTCGTCGAAAAGCTTCTGGGGGCGGGCAAGAGATTGCTGACCGGCGAAAGCCTTTTCATGACGGTTTTCACCAATGCGGGCCGAGACAAGCAGCACGTCGCGTTCGCCG
>JAFGTD010000322.1 GCA_016934295.1 Acidobacteriota bacterium | reverse complement strand
GCGAAGCGGTGCAGACGGGCGTGGATACAAGGCGCGCGACTGAAGACCCCGCAGGCGTACTTTAACAGTACGTCGAGGAGTCTGAGGAAGCGCAACGCAGTAGACATGCCCGTCTGTGCCGCTGCAGTAAAAGCTTCATGAATAGTCCGGGTTAAGCTTTTCGTTTCCGCATTTACTCCAGGAAATCCCGGATCCATCTCAGGCGAAACTCGGGTTCGCCCTGTGAACAATACAATAGGCGGTCGGCAGCGGACATTGAGCAGTAGGCATTGGACAGCCGGTATTGTTACAATTAAAACAAGGAGGGTAAATTCAGATGCGCGCCTTCTTTCTCTACCTGGCCCGAAGGGAGGGCTTTAAGAATTTCGCTCTGCATTTTAAATTTTTTCGCAACACGGCTTCCCGTTTCATTGCCGGAGACACACTGGAGGACGCCATCCGGGTGGTAAAGCAGGCAAACCGTCGTAAAATAAAAGGTACGCTGGATTTTTTGGGAGAAAACACGCTTACCCCGGAAGATGCGCTCACTGCCTGCAAAGAACTGATTCGAGCACAGGATCGAATGGATAAGGAACGCGCCGACTGCAATCTTTCCATTAAGCTGACCCAGATCGGGCTGAACCTGGATCCGCTTTTCTGCGAACAGAATCTCGTTAAAATTGCCGAACACGCAAAGAATCTCGGGAATTTCGTCCGGGTGGATATGGAAGACAGTGCCTGTACGGATCGAACCCTGGAAATCGTGGAGCGAACCTACCGGAATCTGGGCAATGTAGGAACTGTTATTCAGGCATACCTCTACCGCAGCGAATGGGATGCTGTTCGAATGGTAAAAAAAGGAATCCGCATTCGATTGGTTAAAGGCGCCTACCGGGAACCGGAGGGTGTCGCCTTCCGCCGCAAAAAAGAAACGGATGCAAATTATGTTAAATTGATGAAGGTGCTGCTCGAAAACGGAACCTATCCTGCAATTGCGACGCACGATGGTTCCATAATTCAGGCTGCAAAAGAATTCGTTCAATCCAAAAATATCCCGAAAGAGTCTTTCGAATTTCAGATGCTATACGGCATTCGGCGCGATCTGCAGCGGCTGCTTGCACGAGACGGCTATAATGTCCGCATCTATATCCCCTATGGTGCGCACTGGTATCCCTATTTCATGAGACGCCTGGCCGAGCGTCCTGCAAATGTCACTTTTCTTATCCGTAATTTATTTATGGAAAAAAAGATGAATGTGGATTAGCATAGCTATAATAATATACATTATACCCGGAGGACGATAATGAAGACAGTTCAAATGACGCTGGATGAAGAGTTGGTACGATCCGTGGATCGTGCTGCTAAAAAGATGCACACAACCCGTTCGGCCTTCACAAGAGACGCACTCCGAGAGGCACTCCGGAAGGTTCATATTGAACGCCTCGAACAGCAACACCGCAAAGGATACGAACGAAATCCAATTATAGGAACCGAATTCGGCGTGTGGGAAGAAGAACAAGCGTGGGGTGACGAATGAAACGCGGGGAGATTCGATGGTACAAGTTCGCCAAGCCCGATAAAAAACGTCCCGTACTGATTCTAACCAGAGATTCTATCCTGGAATACCTCGGAGAAGTCACAGTAGCCCCGGTAACTTCCACGATTCGCAATATTCCCAGCGAGGTCGCTTTGTCCGGGGAAGACAGTATGGCCGGAGACTGTGCCATAAACTGCGATCATATTCAAACTGTCGCCAAAGGCAAAATCGGCGCCCGGATTACAGCCATTTCCATTGAAAAAATGAAGCAGACAACCAGAGCCATCAAATTTGCCCTGGATCTTTAATCCGTTAGTGATCCCACCATAGACTGCTGGACTGACTCCTTCAATCGAGCTTTAAATAAAAAAATTAACGCAAAGGCGCCAGCCGGTGGCGGAACCCACTGCCCACTGCCTACTGCCTACTGCCCACTGCTTACTGCTTACTGCCTACTGCCTACTGCATTTCCCAGAGATCGGCCTCGTAAACAACCCTGGCTTCGCCTTCCATAAAAACTTCCTCAAACCGTTCTCCGTTCCACTTGAAGTGAATTGTCAGGCACTCCCCACCCTGAGTTTTCACTTCGACGGGGCTGGCCACACGATTCCCGGCGGCGGCGGTCAGAACCGATGCGGTCACACCGGTGCCGCAGGCCAGCGTCTCTCCTTCCACGCCGCGCTCGTAAGTACGGACTGCCATGAAATGATTTTCCTTTACCCAGGCAAAATTAATATTGGACCCGGCTGGCTGAAAGCGTGGGTGGAATCGAAGCCCGCGTCCCCAAACCTGGACATCCGCCTGCCCTAACTCATTTTCATCGCTCATGAAGCAAACGGCATGCGGCACACCTGTATTTATGGAATCCAGATTGAATGAACGCCCGGCAGCCTCGAGACAAAAGCCTGTTTCCAGGTCGCGTGGGGAAGGCATCTGGACTTTAACCCCGCCGTTGAGGATCTCCCCCCGGATGACGCCTGCACGCGTACGGAAAGACATCTGTGTTTTATCCACGATTCCGGCAAGACAGGCAAACCGGACCGCGCATCGGGCGCCGTTGCCGCACATCTCGGCTTCGCTGCCGTCGGAGTTGAAGAAGCGCCATTTGAAATCGACCTCAGGATCGCTTTCAATCAGCATCATCCCGTCGGCTCCAACCGAAAGCTTTCGGCGGCACGCGGAACGTACGAAATCCCGGCAATGGTCCGAATCGACCACACCGTTTCGATTGTCAATAAAAATGAAGTCGTTTCCGGCCCCTGTCATCTTGTAAAAATGAATTTTACGTTGTTTTTCAAGAGTCACAAGCATGACCTTTGATTGTCATCCATATATACGGATTATGAACAATTCCGGGCTCCAACAGGTCCTGAGATAAACCTGATTTCATGATGCCATGCAGGACGTCGGAAAGGCAAAGCAATATTTTTATTCCCGGAGAGATTCCGGACGAATGGTATAGTTATCCCGTAACAGACATATTTATTGCATGACCGGGGGAAGACAACCTCCGGCATACACAGGAATTGCCATTACTCATATTGGGAGGACCGCATGGGCACCAGAGGAAGAGAAATCGTCGGAATGGATATAAATGAACTACTCGATCTTTTAAACGGAGCTTTTGCCAGCGAATGGCTTGCCTACTACCAATACTGGCTTGGAGCCAAGGTCATCAAGGGCCCGATGAAAGATGCAGTCGCAGCCGAGCTCAATCTCCATGCGACAGAAGAACTGAATCACGCGACACTGCTTGCGACACGTATTGTTCAGCTGGGGGGCGATCCGGTTCTGAATCCTCAACAATGGTTCGATCTCAGCCCATGCGCTTATGACGCCCCGGCTGATCCCTATGTATCCGCGCTGCTCGAACAGAATATCGCGGGGGAGCAATGCGCCATATCCGCCTATCAAAACCTTATGAATGCCACAAAGGACAAGGATATGGTGACTTATAATATGGCGCTGACGATTCTCGAACAGGAAGTGGAACACGAAGAGGATCTGCAGAGCCTGCAGGAAGACCTGGAGCTTATGGTAGGCAGAGGGATGGCACCAAAGAAATAGGGCGCCCGGGGGCAACTTATCATACATATTTCTCAGAGGGCTCCGGTCGCTTCGCTTGCGTCGAGGCAACCTAAACCTTCTGGGAAATACGGCTAATCCTTTACATTTGCCGCAAGTTCAGAGATTCTAAGGTATCGATATCCCGGAAAGGATTCTCATAAGCATTTCGGGAAGGGAAAATCCGTGAAGGACGACAAGGCAGCATCCGATTATTTGACGGATAACGAGGAACCGGAGCTGGGACAGGCGATCCCGGCCGAATCCGGGCCGGAACAGGAAAGCCTGGTATACCCCGTCCCATCGACCGAGATTACGCGGTACGATCCCCTTCGACGCTACCTGTCTGAAATCAGCAGGTTCGACCCGCTGAGCCGTGAGGAAGAGCACAAACTCGCGGTTGAGTATTTTGAAAAGGAAGACCGCGAGACCGCCTATCGCCTGATAACTTCAAATCTCAAGCTCGTCGTTAAAATCGCAATGATTTACCAGAAGGTCTACCGCAATCTGCTGGACCTTATCCAGGAAGGGAACCTGGGCCTGATTCAGGCCGTCAAGCGTTTCGATCCCTATCGAGGCACCCGGCTCCCCACCTATGCGGCATGGTGGATCAAGGCATTCATTCTTAAGTTTCTTCTTGATAACACGCGAATGGTCAAAATAGGGACGACCAATACCCGGCGAAAGATCCTCATGAACCTTAACAAGGAAAAGAGGGAACTGGAAGCCAAGGGGATTGTGCCCACTTCAAAGCTGATCGCCCAGAACCTCGGAGTCGATGAAAAAGAGGTCAGGGCGGTGGAGCAGGGCATGGCGGGTCCGGACATTTCCCTGGACGCTCCGCTGGGGAACAACGAAGACGGGGACATTACCTATATGGATACGCTCCGTCTCATGGAACAGAGCGTAGACGATAAAATCGCCCACGGGGAATTCCGCGAACTCCTGGAGAAGCTGTTTTCCGACTTCGCCCATACGCTTAACGAGCGTGAGCGCATGATCCTGAACCAGAGACTGATTGCCGATGAGCCCGAGACTCTCCAGCAGATCGCCGATCGATACGGCATATCGCGGGAAGCGGTTCGCGTTGCGGAAAAGAAACTGATCGCCAAACTTAAAAAATATATGGTGGAGGCTTTCGGGGACATCCGGGAGATCGAAGTCCACCTTTCAAGCTGAAGCCTGCAAACAACTGCTACTCCGAATCGTCTGAAGGGACCTGGCTCTCGAACCGGATCTTTGTCTTGGATCCGAATTCCTTGTAGCCCTCGTATGTGATGGTCATCTCTATCCGTGCATCCTTCGGGGGAAATTTGAACCGGAGCGTCTCGTCAGCGTGGGTCCAGACGGGAAACCAGTATTTGCCGTCAATCACCTGGCGCAGCGTTTCAAATTCGGGATACAGCTGACCTCCTGGATCCCTTTGCACCGCTTTTCCAACTGTACGGACGATCTGGAAATCCAGGTCGTCCACCCAGATTTTCCCTTTAAAATAAATTCTGTTGTCCTTCATGCTTTCAGGGTCCACCTCAAAAACATAGCAGTCGAGTTCATCGACGCGCTCTTTTCCCTGGTACTTGAGGTTATACAGGGAAAGATCCTTCGTAGTTAATGCAAATGGATTAAGATCCGTGATGATCTTTTCGTCTTCCGGAGTATATACAACACTCTTCACTCGGCCTTTTCTTTCCACGAGTTGTACCTCGCGGGTCCCGTCGTCGTTGAATACAACTTCGAAAACAAGCATCATGGCCTCATTTTTGACCGGGGCGTCATCGACGGACAGAACGCGTATTATGGCCGTCTGGGTATATGTGTATCCCATCCAGGCCTCGAAAAATTCCGACTCTTTTTCCGTAAACTTGCTGATAATCTCTTCCGGGGTCGGTTCGGCTTCCGATTCAGCCTGTGAAGCCGGTAGAACGGGGACTAAGGAACTGCAGACCATAATGATCAGAACCAAGGCAGTGATGTAAACGGAACGCACTTTGAAATCCTCCCGAAATGATTAGATCCTCCCTTATTCCAATATTCTCATAAATTATGACCGATTCCGAGACTTCAGGCCAAAGAATTTCCATCTCGTAACCTTGATCTCCAATAAATAAGTGGCCGCGGAAATGCCTTTGCTTTAAAGTACCGTCATGTCCGAAAGCAATATCGCCATAATCCTTCTGGGCACAAAGTACCCGGGGAATATCGGTTCCGCCGCCCGGGCCATGTTCAACATGGGCTTGAGCCGGCTCATCCTCGCGGCGCCGAAGTGTTCCATTAACGAGGAATCCTACCGGCTGGCAAAAAGCGGCAAGCCGATTCTCGATTCCGCAAAAACCTGCCGCTCGCTCGACAGCGCGTTGCGGGGCATCCGTTTCCTTGTGGGGACGACGGGCAAAACCGGCGGGTATCGGGCCCAAACCTACTCGCCCCGGTCTCTTGTTCCCAGGATCCTGGACCATGCCGCACAGCAGAAGGTCGGGATCCTGTTCGGCCCGGAAGACACCGGCCTGGTCGACCACGACCTGGGGCTGTGCCAGCTCCTGATACGGATCCCGACGGAGCGCAGGGCCAACAGCATCAATCTCGCGCAATCGGTCATGATCGTCTGCTACGAGCTGCTGCTGGGATCCCTGGACCGAGAACCGACCCACGTGCCGAAGCTGGCCTCCATCGAGCAGGTTGAAGCCATGTATGCGCAGCTTGAAAAAGCCCTGCTGGAAATAGGCTTCCTGCATTCGGAAAACACCAAGCACATGATGATGCGCATGCGAAGAATGCTGGGAAAAGCCGGCCTGGAAAGATCGGACGTGGGCGTCCTGCGGGGCATTGCGCGCCAGATCAACTGGTACGCCACATCGAAAAGTAAATAGATCCTGCGAAGTTTCGTTACCGGAAATACTTAGTGGTCAGCTTATAGACAGTCAGGCGGAAACCCGGCTGCTTGGAAGCCTCCTCCCAGGGAATGCCGAAAGAATCCAGCAGCAACCGGTCGCCGATTGCGGGCGTCTGCAGGTCTCCCCTTAAATCCTTGTACTGGAACATGGACAACCGGTAGGTATTGGCTGCAGACAATCCTCCGCTTCTTTCATAGGTAAATGAACCGGCAAAGGTCCCGATCTTCTCCTTCAGCCGCTTGCTGTAGACCGGCAGGTCGATCAGGGATTCGTCCGGAAGGAATTTCAGTACGGTATTGGACAGCGGCAACAATGCATCCTTTTTCTTCACGGAGAACACGCGGTCGTATGGAATTGCATGAGCCGACATGGAAGATTCAACCGCCTCATAAAAATCCGCTCGTGCAAAGCCTCCCTCCTCACGTAAAGCTTCAATCTGTCGGGTAATTTCTTCCCAGTCGATCCTTTCTTCAGCGTCGTTCAGGCATTTTTCCACGTCCTGCCAGCGGATCATCCTGGGCTTCCCTCCCGTTTTAGGCTTGCAGGGAAACTCCTCCGCCGCCGTTCGATAAGCCGATACAATCAATGTATCGATTTTGGCTTCATACACGGGCGTAAGCTCCTGGCATAGACAAGGAGCGACAAAGAAACCTGCTGTTAAAAAGACGCCTGACGTAAGCTTGAACCGGACTTTCATATTTAGAATATTCATAGGGCAACCACGCCTTGGGAATTTACATATGAAGCAGTTACTTTATTCAGGATGTCTCTTCCTTATCCGGACCCGTCTCACTGCAAATCTTCATAAACCGATCAAAACGGTACATCAGGAAGAGATCATACAGTTTCTTATTGGGATTCATCAGAACGACTTCTCCGTCCACCTCTCTCATTCGCTTGAATAAACGGAGAACTTCGCCCACCCCGGAACTGTCGATAAAAGGAACCTGACTGAAATCGAGAACGACTTCCCGCACGCCCTCCTCGACGGAAACGGCATCGAGACGCTTCTGGAGAACCGGGCAATACTCAAATGTAATTTTGCCGTTAATGCGGACGACACGACGATTGCTTTGAGATTCAACTTGGATGTTCATAGCCATTCAGGTAAAAATACTGTCATATTTCAACAGCGGTAGCAAGCACCTGATACGTTCTATGCTTTCCAAATTTGTAGTGCATCAGCACAAAACAGGCAGAACGCACTTCGATCTCCGAATTGTACAGAACGGCGTCCTGCGCTCGTGGTCCCTGCTCAGAGAACCGCCTCGCCGCAGAGGAGAGAAGCGACTGGCAATCGAAAGAGAAAGCTTCACGGTCGATTCCATAGACTGTCAGGCTTTCGAGGAAGAAGCCTTCGGTCTGGGCAAAGTCCGGGCATGGGACAACGGAGATGTGGACATAACGGCCGTATCACCAAAACATCTGGTTTTTGTGTTTCACGGCAGGCGGATATCCGGAAACTTTGAAATCCGCAGGATGCGCTGGTACCCGGGAAACCGGTGGCTGCTTAAAAAAACATCTGAGTAAGCAGTTGGCAGTAAACAAAGACGATGCAGGGCAAATCTTTACAGGTAATAAAATATAAAGAAGATCAAAGGATGGCTTTCTCCTGTCCGGTGAACCCAAAACCGTCGCCCATCGTCTTAAACTTATGACTGACTGCAGACTGCCGACTGCAGACTGCCGACTGTTTTATTTTGGCTTGACAGAACGGTCTAATCCATTAGAACCTAAATATACGCTAATTGGGTTTGCCTGAATCCTCGGCATTGAAGGATAATCGACCAGGCACCCAAGCATATCGGTATAATGACTTTTATCCCGGGAGTAATGGTTATGACTGGTACTACTCAAAAAAAGGCTAAAAGGGTAATCGGCTTAATTACTGTAACGTTAGTTTTATTGGGGGTAAATGCTTTCGCTTTCCAGGGCGGAATATCCCCGCTATCCGATTACATGTACAAGAAAGATTATCAAAAATACGAAGACATCAGAAAAGAAACCGATACCCAGAAACGGGCGGATCTACTGGTAGCCTTCCTTAAAGAACGGCCCATCTCAAGAGTCCTGAACTACGTTGCGACCGATTACATTGCATGCATAAGCAAGCTTGCAAACAACGATGCCGCCAGGAAAATTTCGATGCAGGAAGCGCTCTGGGATCTCGTTCCTACCGATCAGGAAATCAAAGCCGCGGAAATTCCTGTAGGCGTGGAAGAATTCAGGAAGACTCACCTTATACCCACGAGGAAATTAATCCTGACATCCATGGCCGCCGGTTATTATCAAACAAACAACTTTGCCAAAGCAGCGGAACTGGCGGAACAAGCTTATGCAATCGCCCCGGATAAAACGCTCGTACAGACACTGTTCGATATTTACAACAAACTGAAAAATGAAGACAAAATCATCGCTTACGGGAAAAAGATGCTGGATGCGTTTCCTATGAGTCAGCCCCAGGGATACGCTACAGCTCTCCAACTGGCACAGATTTACCTCCAAAAGCAGAACATTGCAGAAGCAACCCGGCTTTTCACCAAATTAATGGATGTGTACGGGAACAGCGTGCCGCCCAATATCACGGAAGCCAATTGGAATACAACCAGGATCTTTGCCTATACCTTAATGGCAAAGGACGCCTATTCGAAAAACGATTATGCAAAAGCCGAAAAGCTGTTCCAAACGGTCCTTTCGTTCAATTCCAGACTGGATGAACCCTACTACTACCTCGGAATGTGCAAATGGAAAACCAAGGACCAGCCGGCCGCCATCGTATATTTCGCCAGGTGTTCCGTGCTGAAAAAAGACTATGCAGATAGAGCGAGCAAGTACCTTGAGGATCTGTATAAAGCGACATATCCCAATGAGCCGGATGGACTGCAGGATGTAATAGATAAAGCGAAATCGGATCTCAGCCTCTAGCAGCCCGTGGTAAAAGCACCACAGGCACTAAAATCAAGGGGAAGGTTCCCTGAAAACTCAATACTTTGAATTAACGGCCGTTTTAATTGCGTTAAAGTCAAGCCGTATCGCCTGATAGGGTTATGGGACGATGCGGTGCAAACTGAAGTTTGCGTTAAAAAATGCGCTGGAAATTTCCTTGGAATAGGGGTAAAGTTATTATCCTCAGCTGTTAGTAGTCCACGCTAGTTCTTACATTGCACCGACTCAGATCTCATCAAAAATAGGGAGCATCATGGCAGAAAAGGACACCCGTTCAAATAACGCTTCAGGCGATAAAAAAATATCCATCCAGGAAGCTCTGGATAAAGAGGGGGAACAGCTTCATATCAGTGAACTGCAATCCCTGAACATCAAAGAACTTGCCAAAATCGCCAAAAAATACAAGATTGCCGAAGCAGGCAAGATGAGCAAGCAGGATCTTATTTTTGCCGTTCTGCAGGCGCAGGCGGAAAAACACGGACTGATCTTTTCTGAAGGGGTTTTGGAAGTTCTTCCAGAGGGGTATGGCTTTCTCCGATCTCCCGATTACAGTTATCTGCCGGGTCCGGACGATATCTATATTTCTCCTTCTCAAATCCGGAAATTCGACCTGCGAACGGGCGATATCGTTTCCGGCCAGATACGCATGCCGAACGAGGGAGAACGCTACCTTGCCCTGGTAAAAGTGGATGCCGTCAATTTTGAACCTCCCGAAGAAGCCCGCCATCGCATCTTTTACGACAATTTGACGCCTCTTTATCCTCACGAGAGAATCGGGCTTGAGACCGTCAAGGACAATCTGTCGGCCCGGGTTATGGATATTTTTACGCCTATAGGGAAAGGCCAGCGCGGATTGATCGTCTCTCCACCCAGGACCGGTAAAACCATGTTGCTGCAGAGCATCGCCAATTCTATCAGCGCGAATCACCCGGAAATATATCTGATAGTCCTGCTGATCGACGAGCGGCCTGAAGAAGTTACGGACATGGAACGCTCGGTGAAAGGGGAAGTGATCAGCTCCACTTTCGACGAACCCGCATCCAGACACGTACAGGTCGCGGAAATCGTCATGGAAAAGGCGAAGAGGCTGGTAGAGCACAAGAAGGATGTCGTCATTCTTCTGGACAGCATCACCCGGCTCGCTCGTGCCTACAACACCGTTGTACCGTCCAGCGGGAAAGTACTCTCCGGCGGCGTGGACGCCAATGCTCTGGAGAAACCAAAGCGATTCTTCGGCGCCGCCCGCAAGATAGAAGAGGGCGGGAGCCTTACGATCATGGCAACAGCCCTGATCGACACCGGCAGTCGCATGGATGATGTCATATTCGAAGAGTTCAAAGGCACCGGCAATATGGAAATCATTCTCGACAGGAAACTCGTCGACAAGCGCATATTCCCCGCCATCGATATCAATCGTTCCGGAACCCGCAAGGAAGAGCTTCTTGTTGAAAGCACCCTCCTGAACAAAATCTGGATTCTCCGGAAGGTGCTCAATCCCCTTTCGATCGACGAAGCGATGGACCTGCTGCTGGATAAGCTAAAAAAATCGTCCAACAACGCGGAATTTCTCACATCCCTGAACAAAGGGTAAAGAAGTTTCTAAATTCTTCATCTTCCCTAAAGACGATAGCCTGGGCATTCTTCCAATGTCGGAAGAAGAATATTTCAGCCTGGTAGACAAATCGGGGCGGCTTCTTCATTCCAACAAACGTGGCGCTATTGATGCAGATCTTGCTCCAATCCTGGAGCGTATCGGAGCCAAACCAGAAAGCTGGTCGGATACCATTTCCTGTTTTGAGGACAAATTCCATCTTGCCGCAAGACTGCTGGACAATCTGCGGAAGTTTGCTGATCAACTCGGCAAACAGTGGTTGGCAGGATTGTCTGCTTCGCGTCGTGTCTTTGAACCTTTAAAGTCTTAATCAGGTCCCCCTCCAGTAGTTATCCCGTCAAGCTCACTCTTTACAATCTTTAGCTGATTTCCATCGCTATATTAAATACAAGCAGTATTAGGAACACTCCGTGATCCAGCCGGCTTCCTCGCGGTAATCCCTGCGGTTTTTGTTTACGCAAGGGATTTATCCCCATCCTTCATTTCGCCATCTCGTTACTTCTCTGAAAAGAAACAATGAGTGTCCAGGTTTCCACTCCAATTAATATAAACGTCCCGGCCGGAATAAGTTCAGATATCCTATGAATAGTCCTGAAGATCCGGCTCAACCGTTTCATACCGGAGAATTTGATCGAGGGGACCTTCCATATCGGCAATCGGAACCGGCTCCCCTTCGCCGAACACAAGGGCTTCAAAGACGGCACGCTGACATTCGGGAATCTCCATATCATTCGAGGCGCGGGTTCTTTCCGCGAAGATGCTGCGATTGCGGTTCAGCCGGATTTCCTTGAACGGGTTCCTGTATGAGATGGACTGAACCAGACGGGAATCGTAATAGGCAACGCCCAGGCGGAGATTGTCCAGGGTCATTGCATGTCCGCCAGTTGAGCTGAAAAAGAAACGACCCTTTTCCTTTGCTGAGCGCCAGCTTCCGGCCGGGTGCCCGCTCCGGCTCAGGGATTCCGCCAGGGAATCCAGGGCATCCGCCGGGCCTTCTACATAAAGAGAGCGGATATATCCGTTTTCCGTAACATCCTCGTGAGGACTCCGGATCAGCAGCCCGCAGCGACGTCGTGCCGCCGCCCGCTGGAAACGGTTTTTATAGACGTACGAACAGTAATTGAGGGCAAGCGGAATACGATCTTCGGCTGCATGGCGCATAAGCTTCAGCGCCGTCAGCTCCGACTCCAGGACGGTCGGGTGCTCGCCGTGGAGGTAGGTGTAGTTTCGGTCCAGCAGGTTGTATCGGTTGTACGGCGTCAGCCGGAGCTGGTGCAGATTCAGAAAAGAGATGCCGCTTTCGCTCATTTCATGAAGCTTGCCCTTCAAGACGTCATAATCCTCCGGCACCGCGGGAATTTCGACCGTGACATGATCGATCAGGCCGACCGCCAACCGCGCCTTTTTCAACGAATATTCCGTGGCGCCGATGTCAAACCGGATTTCGTTTATGCCCGCATCCCTGAGACGCGCCAGGGCATCGCGATCGACCAGCGTCCCGTTGGTGTAGATCCAGAGGTAAGTCCGGTCGCCGAACTTCCTTTTAACGGCAGTTATAAATTTCAGGGTGGTATCCAGTGTAAGAAGCGGTTCCCCGCCGCTGATGCTGACGCCCCTGAAATCAAACTGTCCGATATAATCCACATAATCCTGAACCTTGGGAAAAGTCAGGGTGTTGGTGGTGGGAAGGCCGACGACGCGTTGTTCGGCAGGACAATAGAAACACCGGCAGTTGCATTTGCCGTTAACGAACAGGCAGGACCAGGAACCGGTTCCACATAGTTCGCACCCGCGGGAAATGCCTCTGTAAACCGGTTTGGTGCGTTTATTTCTGAATTTAATTTCGGAAGCGATCTCTACCAGGATTTCATTTCTGAAAGCCTTCGCCCTGCGGGCTTCGTCCTCAGAAACGAAGTTCAGGAGGTCGTACGCATCTCCGAACTCGACCCGGTGTTTTTCAGCCAGCGGATCAACGCAAGCAGGGGTATCGTCCATATGTTCCGCGCAACCCTTTAATTCGCGGGTGCCCTTCCGCCGTTCAGTATTGGGCAACCCTGCCTATTTCTAATCCAAAGTCGGATCCTGCAATGGGCGAGCCGATTGAAACAAGCAAATGTGTGTAAATTTTTCGCTTTTCCTTTCCTAACCTGCATTAAAATGCCTCTGAAAATCAACTTGAATTCCTGAAAGTTGACAAAAATAGATTATCGGAAATCCTGAGAATTCGCGGATGGAGAGGCTTCTCTGAAAAAATGCTTTTATTCTACCTACCTATCGGGCCACGAACAGCTCTCCTTAAAGCCCGAGCAATCTCGGCAGAGCTTTCATTTTCCCATTAATTATGAATGCGAATTTTACCTCCACGAGGTTGCCTGGAAAAAATAGAATTTTCAGGTTTTACGGCCGGCTGCAACTTCAGGTATCGCTCAACTGAAAGATATCGATGTAAGGACGTGAACTCCTCCTTGCCTTGGCGGCGGGAAAGGGGATCCTTTTCTGCCGCTAAAGCACTTTTTCGGGACTAAAATGGAGGCTGTCGTCTTATATATCAGTGCTTTACCTTGGTCCGACCCTGATTTTCCCAATGTAAAACATGCTCGGCACACTGAAAAAGGGCGGCAGGTTTCCGGCTGTCGCCCTTCTGGACGGTCAGCAAAATCAGTCTTTCGCGGTTTCAAAAAGCGATTTAAGCGCCACCACAAGAATCGCAGGGGCGATGAAGGATACAAGATTGGACATGATCCGGGTGATAAGCTCCCCGACAAAAGGCAATACCTGAACCGAAGACGCCGCAAGTATCAATCCGATTGCAGCCAGAAGAAAAGAACGCGCTTCTTCCTTGGAAACGTTCAGGAAGCCGACAATCAAACCGAGTATCGCCAATACCCACATAATCCACGTGAAGTGAAGCAGAAGTCCCGCCAGTAAGGCAATTACCAAACCGATAATAAACGCGACCTTACCAATCTTAGCTATGGTCTTCCTCCTTGGATTAAACAGATTTCAATTGAAGATTCTGCCCGTTCATTTCAGTTTTCAAAAAATTATCTGCATGAGGTATTGGCCAGAATACACTCACTTCCAACATATTTACAATCTTTTCCCGAGAAGCCTTTGAACGTCGAGGGCAAAAGTGCCGTTGAAACACTGAAATTTTTATGGCTTCAAAGCAATGAGAGTCCTGGAAACGCTCAGGTCTTCTTTCAGCTCCGCTAGAATTTCGTACGAAAATTTTTCTTCACCGAATTGTTTCCAGTCCTGCTGGAGTTCTTTATTCGGATGCATGCCAAAGTTCAATGGGCGGCGACATTGAAATATTGAAATACACCGTTGATTTACCAGCCGGAAGTGGCCCCGAACGGCGCATTGACCATTACGGCTTCAATGGAGAGAATCCGTCCGTCGACAATTTTGAACAGCTCGGCCAGCAGCAGGGACCGGGGTTTGTAAAACCGGGTCGGCAGCTGATCGAAAGGGGTCGGAAAGTATTTGAAGTTTTCTCTTTTCCCCGGCATGTCAAAGGCGACTATTCCAAATACCAATCCTTTTTCCTCGTCAGCCATCAAATAGCGTCGATTCCTGATTTTAGTGATGTAGGAATATACCTTGTCGTCGAACTGTTCCTTGCATCCGGTCGCGATCGTAGCCGGGTTGTTGGT
>JAFGTD010000321.1 GCA_016934295.1 Acidobacteriota bacterium | reverse complement strand
GCCGGCGTTTATCTGCATGCCGGCCCTGAAATCGGCGTCGCCTCCACCAAGGCCTTCACCTCACAGGTGATCACCCTGGCCCTCATCGCGCTTGCGCTCGGCCGCATGAACAAGCTTTCCGCTGAGGACGGCCGGTCCCTGGTCCAGGAGCTCAAGGCGCTGCCTGAAAAAATCAGGGAGATTCTCAAGATCGAAAAACAAATCAAGAGGCTCGCGGAAAAAATGGTCAGGCATCGCAACGCCCTTTATCTGGGCAGGGGATTCAATTATCCCGTGGCCCTCGAGGGCGCGTTGAAGATGAAGGAAATCTCCTACATCCACGCGGAGGGATACCCGGCTGCGGAGATGAAACACGGCCCCATCGCCCTGATCGACGAGCATATGCCCGTCATTTTCATCGCGGTCAAGGATCCGATCTACGAGAAGGTGATCAGCAACATCCAGGAAGTCCGCGCGCGCGGAGGCTGGATCATTTCCGTGGTGAACAGGGGAGACCAGGCCGTCAAATCGCTGTCCGACGAGATCATCGAGATACCGGAGGCCCGGACCTGCCTGTCTCCGATCCTGACCGTCATCCCGCTGCAGCTTCTGGCTTATCATACGGCGGTTCTCAAGGGATGCGATGTGGACCAGCCGCGCAATCTGGCCAAAAGCGTCACGGTTGAATAGAAAGGACACCTGGAAGATGAAACACAAAAAAAACAGAATGCCGCTTTCCTTGCTGGCATGGCTGTTCATGGCCTTTGCGGCTTTTTCCCAGCAGTCCGTGGACAGCCTGTTCCAGCAGGGCGTCTCGGCTTTCAACCGCGGGAATTACGCCGAGTCCCTGCGCATCCTGGAATCCCTGGATAAAAAACATCCGGAGCATGCCCTGACCACCGCTTCCCTGCTGATCCAGGGCAAGGCCCTGTTTCAGATGGGCGAAAACCAGAGGGCAGAAGAGGCCTTCTCGGAGATTATCCGGGAATATTCGAAAAGCAGCTACGCGGATGACGCGCGCTACGGTCTGGCGGGCGTGGAATACAAGCGGGGCAGGACCAATGCTTCACTCAACCTTCTTTTTGAGGTCATGGACAAGAGCAGGGACTCCAGGCTAGCCGAGAAGGCCGGCGCTCTTGCTTCCGGCGTATTGGACACATCCGTCAGGCTGGAAGCGTTCCGGGACCTGGCGAGGCTTGCCCGGGGAGAGAAATCCCGGTCCCTGCTGGTTCCCAAATGGGCGCGCGCAGCAGCCGCGGCGCAGGACCTGCCGCAGGCCAGGAACGCGATGGAATCCTTCATCCGGGATTATCCCAAAAATCCCTCCGTGCCGCAAATGGAGAGAATGCTCCTGTCCCTGGATCGGAAAGGAGGCCTCACAGCCAGGATCGGCGTGATCCTCCCGCTGACCGGCCCTTTACAGGAACAGGGCAAGGACCTCCTGCAGGGCATTTCTTATGCAGTCGAGTCCTTCGAATCGAACGGTCTGAACGTGAAACTGGAAGTGCGCGATTCCCAGGGGCGTGTGCTGCAGGCGGTCAGGGCCGCGCAGGATCTCTGTTCGGATGAAACCGTCGTTGCCCTGATCGGCGAGCTGGAAAGCGATATCACCGCTGCGATCGCAGGCGTGGCCCAGGAGAGGGGCGTGCCGCTTCTCGCGCCGACTGCATCCGAAACCGGCATCTCGGGCATCGGCTCCAACATCTTCCAGATGAACTGCCCGATACGGCTGCAGGCCGAAAAACTGGCGGAATACGCGTTTAACGGCCTGGGGCTGAGGCGTTTTGCCGTCCTGTATCCGGCCGATCCGTACGGACAATCCATGCGGGACGCCTTTGTGGAGGCGTTGCAGCGCATGGGGGGCGAGATGATCGCCGAAAAATGGTATTCCGGAGAAGCGCAGGATTTGAATCCGCAGTTCAAGGCCATCCGCGAAAAAGGCATCGAGAAGATGCTGCAGGATACCACGCTGATCATCGTGCCCAAAAAGGCTTTGGATTTCTACAAGGCGAGGGGAGGGGGAGTTGAATATGTCCATCAGAATGTGGACGCTATCGTGGATTCCACGCAGCTGGCCGTGACCTCCATAGACGGGTTCTTTCTGCCCGTGTATAACGCGGATCTGCCCTATATCATCCCGCAGTTCGCCCATCACAATTTCAAGGCGAAAATATTGGGAGGGGCGGCCTGGAATGATCCGGAGCTGCTTCAGGAGCAGAGACAAACCATAGAACCCTCCTACCTGGACGGGGCCGTGTTCGTCAGTGATTTCTTCGTAACGAACACCAATTTCCGCTTTCAGCAGTTCAGGGATGCTTTCCGAAAAAGATACGGGACGACGCCGGAACGCATGCAGATTTTCGGATATGACGCCGCGAATCTCATCCTGCAGGCCTGGGACGGGATCAGCGTGGACCGTGAGGCGGTGAGGGACGCGCTACAGCGGATGTCGGATTACGCCGGCATCCGGGGTCCCATCCGTTTCAGCGCGGAGCGTATGAACACCCATTCGTACCTCCTGCAGTACAAGAGCGGGTACATTCTCGACATCCGGTAGGTTCATGATTTTCGAGAGAAGGGGCGGTCTGTTCGTCGGCCGGTTCCGCTCCCTGATGGGGGAGGAACGGCTCCTGCACGGACTCTCGACCCGCAAGGGCGGGATCAGCGAGGCCCCATTCCATTCCCTGAATCTCGGAACGAAGACGCAGGATGACCCGCGCTCGATCGGAGAGAACCGGCGAAGGTTCCTGCAGGCATTGGGACCGGATTTGTGGGACCCGGCCGTCCCGGAGCAGGTGCATGGTTCGGCCGTGCATGCCGTGGACCGCGGCGGGAGCTTCCCCGAAACCGACGGACTTGTGACGGACACGCCGGGCGTGCTGCTCACCCTGCTCGTCGCGGACTGCCTCCCCGTTTTTCTCCTCGATCCCAAACAAAAGGCCATCGGCCTGATTCATGCCGGCTGGAGGGGGACACGGGACGGCATTGCCGCAGGAGCGCTTGGCTTGATGATCTCGGAGTTCGGCTGCAGGCCGCAGGATGTCCGGGCGTTCATCGGCCCGGGCATCGGTCCGTGCTGTTACCGGGTGGAACCTGATACGGCTTCGCAATTTGATCCCCGCCATGTTCGGGGCGGACGGCTTGATCTGCGGGGTGCCAACCGGGAACTTTTAATCAAGCAGGGCATTAAACAGGGTTCGATAACCGTCAGCGGCCTGTGCACCGCCTGCCATACCAACCTGTTTTTTTCACACAGGGCTGAAGGTGGAAGAACCGGCAGGATGATGGCCGTGTTCGGGCTGAAAAAAAGCCGATGATTTGGCGCTTGACTTTTTTGGCCAAAATGATCATATTATATCATTCGTTTTTCAGGTTAAACGGGCCGGGACAGGCACGTTCAATCAGCCCATACCAAAAAAAGGGGAGGATCAGATGAAGCGGTTCCTAACGGCGGCAGTTGCAGTGACGATGATTTTTACAGTGGCGGCTGGCGTGTCCGCCAAATCCAACATCGGCCTGATGGGAGTCGGCGCGAAGGTCGGGTACCTTTCAATCGACGACATCGATGAATCCGCCATCGGATTCGGCGGCGTGGTGGATCTCGGCCAGCTCATGCCGAGGCTCAATCTTGAGGGCGAGGTACTCTATTGGGGCAAGAGCTATGACTATGGTTGGGGGGGGGACGCCAAGTTTTCAGAGATCATCATTTCGGCTCTCGGCAAATATTGCTTCCCCATGAAGGGATCCAAGATGCTTCCCTATGCGGGCGGCGGATTGGGCCTGGTCCTCAGCAAGTTTAGCTGGGATGCGCCTGCTGGGTATTCCGGCTATGTCGATGACAGCTCCGAATCGGAAACGGATATCGGATTTCACCTTCTCGGAGGCACCTATTACGACCTGTCCCCCCAGATGAAAGGCTTCGCGGAATTCCGCTATACGTCCAACGGCGCTGATTTCTGGGGCATTTTCGCAGGTTTCATCTACAACCTGAAATAACCGGATTGCATTTTCATATGGATCATCGCAAGAGGAGAGTCTCTCGCATGCCCGGCAAGGGACAGGCAGCGGCCCTCCTCTTGCTGTTTTTTTATCTCCCGGCATCCGGCCAGGAGACACGCGGGCCTTCCTGGGAACTGGCCATACAGACCGGGCCTTCCATTGCGCTGCAACCGGAAGTCCTGCGCGAAGCATACCTTGACCGCTGGCATGTGGATCTGTCCGCGCGTTATTCCTTCAATCGGTTTCACGGCATCGCCCTTTCCCTGTCCTATCAGCTGTTCAGCCCGGATCCCGAAGGCGTGCTGAATTCGTTTTCGGTCCGTCCCGCAGAGATGGAATCCTTCGAGATCGGGGGTGGACGCCTGCATCTTTTTGCAGCCGGCGTCTCACTGAATCCGTATTTCAGCCCGGCCAGATTTCTGACGCGTTTTTACGGCCGCATCGGAGCGGGAGTCGCCTTCATCCTCTGTCCGAAGGCGGAATGGAAAAGCCGCTGGCTGGGAAAAGAGGCTGTGAATTCCAAGGATTCCGAATCCGGAGGCGGATTCTGTGCGAAGGCAGGACTGGGCGTCCGGCATGAGCTGGACGACAATTTGTTCTTGTCCGTGGATGCGGGCGTGACCGGACTCTTTTCCGGTTCCTCCTTTTCCTTCAGCCAGATGCGCTCCGAATTGGAATCCGGCAAGGGACATCTGGTGTTCATTTCTGTAGGCGCCGGCCTTCACTTCCGGCTTTGAACGTACCGGCCGGTTTTTAAGATCCCTTCGGCGCCGCCAGATTTGGCTTGCTTCGGGCGTTCCTGTCCTCTATATTTACTGTCTAGGGGTGAAATTCCCCGCTCCTCGGGGCTCATTGTGTTTTGGATATTTCTTTTCATATCCCGCTGCCTGCGGCGGGATCGTTCCATCCGGCTGTTTGGTTGATGCCTTCATTGGGGGACAATCCGAATGGATCCAGGGCAATGCCTGATATTGGCGGTCGTTCAAGCCGCAACCGAATTTCTTCCGGTTTCCTCCTCCGGACATCTGCTTTTCATGAAGGGTCTTTTTGGAATGGAGGAGATGCCCATCCTGCTCGACGTCGTGCTTCATGCCGGCAGCCTGGCCGCCGTCCTCTTTTTTTTCCGGAAAAACCTGGCCGGCACTTTCAAACAGGCCGGCATGGAAATCATCCGCCGGGAAAAAAGACGCCCGAATGCCCGCGTCCTGGTCTATGTGATCATTTCAAGCGCAGTGACGGTCGTTCTTTTCAGGCTTTTCGGCGATGCCATTGAAAAGGCCTTTCATGAACCCAAGATTTTGCCCCTGACGTTCGGAATCACCACCGCGATTCTGGCGCTGACCTTTTTCTTTCGCAAGACGCCCGCTCCTGTGCCGGTTCACGCGAAATCCCCGGTTTTCCCGGTTCTGGTCGGCCTGCTGCAGGGCATCGCCATCCTGCCGGGCGTCTCGCGGTCCGGCTCCACAATTTCCGCATCCCTGTGCCAGGGCGTGCGGAAGGATGAGTCCGTGTACTACTCCTTCCTGCTTTTCATCCCGGCCATGATCGGAGCGATCGTTTTTGAGGGCCTGGAGCCGGGCAGCGGCTCGTTCCTTTCGGAACACGCGGTGTTGCTCGGGATTCTTTTCGTGGTTTCAGCCCTGGCGAGCTTTCTGTTCCTGGCCCTTCTGTCCTGGATCACACGCAAGGGTTCGATTCATTTTTTCGCCGTTTACACCGGCGCCATGGCGGTGATCTCCTGGCTGCTTTTTCGTTAGGCGCGCGGGGAGTCGAACATGGCGGATTATCATCAGGTCAAGAGCGGGATTCAGCAGGGCAGGCTTGCGCCGGTTTATTTTTTCTTCGGAGAGGAAACCCGTCCCATCGATGAGCTGATCCGCGAACTGGTCACCCGGGCGACCGATCCTGAGACGCGGGATTTCAACTGCGACATTCTGGATGCCGAAAATGCCGACATCGACCGCGTTCTGGCGATCCTGTCTTCTTTCCCCATGATGGCGGACCGGCGTCTCGTCGTCCTGAAGTCCGTGGAAAAGCTGTCCTCCTCCGAAATGGAAAAGCTTTCGGCCCGCATCGAATCGCCGGTTTCAAGCGCCTGCCTGGCGCTTACGGCCGGGAAGATCGACAGAAGGAAAAAGTTTTATGCGCATCTGATCGGGCACAGTCTCTGGCTGGAATGCAAGCCTCTTTACGAAAACCAGGCCGTGGCCTGGGTGAAAAGGGAGATGCAGGACAGGGGGCTTCCCATACGGGATGAGGCAGCCGCGTTCCTGGTTCACACGGCGGGCACTTCCCTGAACGCCCTGACGCAGGAGATGGACAAGCTTCAGACCTATGCCTGGGACGCCCGGGACGTTGATCTCGCAACCGTGCTGGCTGTGGCCGGTTTTTCGCGGAATTACAACACATGGGAGTTCACGGACGCGGTCGCGCGCAAGGATGCGGCCAGGGCGCTGTCCATCCTCCGCCGTCTTCTGCAGAACAGGCAGTCGCCGGTCGGCATGCTGATCGATCTTGCCAGACGCATGATTCAGCTGCTTCACATCAGGCTGCTTCTGGAAGAAAGGATCCCCGAGGCGCAGATCCTTTCCCATGCGGGCCTGAAGCCCTTTTTCGCAAGGCTGTACATCGGCCAGGCCCGGCTTTTCCACGCAGCCGAGCTCGACGAGGCCATACGCATCCTGTTGCGGGCGGACCAGGCGTTGAAATCAGGATGGATGGAGCCGGAACTGGTCATGACCCTGGTCGCCCATGACCTTATTACAGGCTCCCGGGGGAATCGGTTTTTTTTCTGACGGTCGGGCCGGCCGGGCCATTTTTTTATCCGGCTGACGGGTGCCGGAATCCGGAACTTTTAGGGGATTCCATTGTTAGATAAAAATGAAAAACGGACGGGTTCATTCAGGAGATCCGCAGGTCCGACGGACGAGGAGCTGATCGAACGATTCCAAAAAGGGGATCTCTATGCGTTCGAGGCCATTGTCCGGCGGTACAAGGATCCGCTGACCAATTTTGTCTATCATTATCTGGGCGACCGGATCGATGCGGAGGACGTCGTACAGGAAACGTTTTTACGGGTTTACCGGAACAAGCATCTTTATAAAAACATCGCCAAGTTTTCGACATGGATATACACGATAGCCGGAAATCTTTCCAAAACGGAGCTGAGGCGGAGGAAACGGCGGAAGCTCATGTCCCTGAGCCATCTGGGATTCGACGACAAGGATTACGAACTGCCCTCGACGCTGCAGTCGCCGGACGGGATCGTGGACGGAGAGATGAAGGAGGAAACCATCCGGAGGGAGATCGAAGCCCTGCCGGCGCGCTTCAAGGAAGTCGTCATCCTCAGGGATATTCAGGAGTTCGCGTACGAGGAGATCAGCGATATTTTGAACATACCCATCGGGACCGTCAAGTCCAGGGTCAACCGCGGCCGTTCGCGGCTGCAGAAAAAATTGCAGCATCTGCTGGACAAGTCATGAGCGGGGAGGGATGCCTATGAGGCCTTGTCAACGGTTAAAGCGCATTCTGGAGGATTATTGCGACGGTGAACTGAAAGGCCGGGATAAAAAGGACGTCGAGCTTCATCTGGGCGAATGCAGCGGATGCGGCGAATACGTGCACGGCATCCAGAACCTGAAGTCCGCATTGAAAAATCTGCACCCCATCCACACGGACGAGAATTTTATCATCCTGCTCCGCGAGCGGATCAGGCGGGAGGCCGCAAAGTCCTACAGGACGAAACGCATACAGGAGATCCCGGTGTGGCGCTGGGCGCTTGCGGCGGGCGTAGCCGCAGTCGCCGTTTTTTCCGGCTACCGCATTTTACAGAAAGGCGCTCACCCCCTCCAGGAAAGAACGCCTGCACCCGGCATCGTTTCCCGGACGGAAAGCCTGGAGTCTGTGCAGCAGAACGACGTCCAATATGTCCTTGAAGACCTCTCCGGGTCATCCCGTTCATCCGCTCCTGCTTCCCGGGAAGCCTTGCCGCAGGTCCAGGCCGCGTCCTCCGATTCCGCAGCGCGGGAACGCCGGCTGGACCAAATCCGCGATCAGGTGAAAATCGTCAATTTCTGAGCCGGCCATGAAGATCAACCCTTATGCCGCACTGGCAGCCGTTTGTTTCGCCTTTTCATCCGGTTCTGCGGCCGGCCCTCTGATGCCGGCCGGGCCGGATGACGGGACTCTGGCAGCAGTCATCCGGAAGGCCAAACGTGCGGTCGTCAGCATTGAAACACGGGTCGGCGGAAAAAAGGGAAAAGAAACCAGGGTCGGTTCCGGTTTCGTGTGCCGTTCCGGGGGCGTCATTGCCACCCGTCTCAGCGTGATACGCGGCGGGGAGGACATCCGGGTCTGTTTCCAGGACGGGTCCTGCAAACCGGGATGCGTGGTGTTCATCGACAAGCCCAGCGAGCTCGCCCTGCTGAAAATCGCGGGGACCGGATTTGACACGCTCACGATGGGCGAGACCGGAACCCTGCCTCCATCGTCCCAGGTCATGGTGCTGGGGAACTCTCTCGGGGTTTTCCCTTCATTGACGCTTGCCAGTTTTCGCGGCGTGGATGCTGAAGGATTTCTGAACATAACGGCTTCCTTCCCTCCGGGCAACTGCGGCGGTCCGGTGCTGGATAAAAGCGGCCGTCTGATCGGCCTGCTGGCAGGACGCATGAACCGGGATACGGGCGAAAATGTGGCTGAAGAAGATCAGGGGGCCGCACTCCCGGTGGAAAAAATACGCAGTGTGCTGCGGGATGCGGTCCGAACCATAGAACCCGGGCAGGGTTGGGTCGGCATGGCGGTGGAAGATCTCAACAGGCAGGGGGAGCCCCCCGCCGTACGGGTTGTGGAGGTTTTTCCGGGCGGACCCGCGCATCAGGCCCGTATCCAGTCCGGCGACACATTGGTCGGATTCCAGGGTGAGCCCATCATCGGGGGCCGGGATCTGGCTGAAAAGGTGAGGCTTCTGGATCCCGATCAACCCATCAACTTCCTCATCCAGCGCGGTAAAGACGCCATCGACCGCAAAGTGAAGCTCATCCCCATTCCCTGAGAAGGCGCTGTTTGATCCGGGCCTTCCTTCCTTTTCAACATCCGGACACGCGATTTTCTTGCCGCCGCGGGCTTTTTTTGTTTGACAATCTATCAATTTTTATTAAATTACATGGTCGCTGGAAATCTGTCATTCTGATGCCGGGGCGCGATGCGTTCTTCCGACAGGAAACATTGGATGCTTGTTCTGCTCGTGGTCATCCTGTTGATCATCGTCGGCTTTTTCGTGCCCATTCCCATGCAGCGTTGGCCCGGCGTCCTGTTCAAATTTCTGCTGCTCTTTATCGTGCTCGGAGGAGGATATTACCTGTTCACTGCCTCCCCGTCCGATCTGACCGGAAGAAAAGGCGGCTCGGAAGGGCTCGATGCCGCGGATCAGGGCCCGTTCGACGGAGATCCGGAACAGGTTTCAGGCCAGAGTTACGGGGAGGCTTTCAAGGTTTTCTCGAAGGAATACGTGGCTCTGCTCCGGAACGCCCTGGTTGGTTCCTGTGCGGGGATATACCTGGGCAGAGACCTGGATCAGCTGGATCTGGTTGCGGGCGACGACGACAAGGGGGGCGCCACGCCGGTTGAAATGCCGGAGGATGTCGGATTTCTCGAAAAGATCATGACGGAAAAAAAGGCGGTGCTCGAGAACAGTCTTCCCGAGGAATCCTTCCTGCCCGGTTTCGAGGAAATCGGGATACAGTCCTATGTCGGCGTGCCTCTGGAGTTCATGAGTGAAACCCTGGGCATCCTGGCCGTGGGCAGCCGGGCATCCGGGAGTTTCAGCGAGGAGGACGTCCATTTTCTCAAGCAGGCGGCCCGTGTGCTTGCCCGCGTTATGACCGATTATCACCGCGGATTGCGATGGGAAAAGGATCAGCAGATCTACCGCCTCCATCTGGAACTGGAGAAGGATCTGAGGCAGGTGCGCGACGAGGAAAGCGCGTTCTTCGTCTTTGCGGAGCACATCAAGAAGCTCTTTCCGTTCAACCGCATGACGCTCTCCATCCGGGACGGGCTGGAGGGGGAAGTGCGGCAGGTTTACGGGCAGATGGAGCCGGGTCCGGCCGGCATGCGTTTTCCGCTGGACGAAGGGCTCACCGGATGGGTGATCAAGCGCAACGCGCCGCTTCTGGTCGAAGATCTGGAAAAGGGAGAATACATCCGTCCCAGATACATGAAAAACGAGAAGGGCAGGCACGGCCTGCACTGCTTCCTCGGCATACCGGCCGGCAACACAGACGGCGCCTGGGGATGCCTGAGCCTTGAGAGCGCGGTCCCGGGGCAATACGCCGAAAAGGGCAAGGAGATCTTCATCCAGCTCGCCCTGCCCCTGGCGTCGGCCCTGGAGCGCATTTATTTAAAGGACAGAAGAATCGCATAATTTTTACCGGAGGAAATGAATGGCCAAGGCCAAAACCTTTGCTGACAAGCTGGCAAAAGCGTCCCACGACTACACGAAGCACTGCCCCAAGTGCGGGGAAAGCTTCGTGCCGATCAAACTCGTCCAGGCCGAGAAATCGAAGAAGACAGGAGCCTGGAAATTCAACGAGAAGTTTATGGGCCTCTGCAAGTGCAATTCCAAGGGAATCACAGGCTGATATGGTTGCGCGGTTGTCGCGTCTGCTGATTGCCACGCGGAACCGGGACAAGCTGGAGGAGATCCGATCCATCCTGGGAGATTCATCTCAGGATTTTGTTTCTCTGATCGATTTTCCGGATATGGGGGAAATCGTCGAATCCGGCGCGACGCTGGAGGAAAACGCGTTCATCAAGGCCAGGGCCGCCTTTCAGAGAACGGGTATCCCGTCGATCGGCGACGACACGGGGCTAGAGGTGGACGCGCTGGATGGAAGGCCCGGCGTCTATTCAAGCCGCTATGCAGGGGAAAACGCGACCTACAGCCGGAACGTGGACAAGCTCCTGAGCGAGATGAAGGGCGTTCCGCCGGCTGAAAGAACAGCGCGGTTCCGCTGCGTGGCCGCTCTTGTCGGACCGGGTTTCGAACAATCCGTTGACGGCGTGTGCGAGGGAGTCATTCTTGAGGCCAGGCGCGGCGATGGCGGATTCGGATATGATCCCGTGTTCTTCGTTCAGGAAACCGGCAGGACTTTCGCGGAAATGTCCCTTGCGGACAAGAACGGCATCAGCCATCGGGGCCGCGCCTTCCGCGCCATGGCGGAGTTGCTGAAGAAACTGGCTGTACAACCCAGGGGTTGACCCCGGTGTTGGAAGAGATTTTTCTCTTTCTCCGTTTTCGGAGAAAGGGGGCCAAGGGGGATGAGGTCTTCCTCATCGGACGCGAAAGGATATCAAACTTTTTGCACCCCGTCGTCTATGCGCAGAAGAGAACTTTTTTCCCTTTCTCCATTTATAGATAAGCGGGGCCAGGGGGCATGAAGTTTCGGGGCGTAGCGCAGTCCGGCTAGCGCACCTGCTTTGGGAGCAGGGGGTCGTGGGTTCGAATCCCACCGCCCCGACAAGTTTTAAGCCCTTGATTTTTATAGTCAAGGGCTTTTGATTTTTGGGGTTAAATCAGGTAGTAAATTTTTGCGAAATGGTGCATTTTTAGGCACGGAGGGCCATAAGGTGTTTGCACAATTGTTTGCACTTAGGTTTTAACCTGCGACATAATGTTCCGGATTTCGTCAGTCCGGAAATTGGTGTATATCGTGGTGGTGGTAATGGAGGAATGTCGGAGGACGAGCTGAACGAAACGGATATCCTGTCCCTGAGCGAGAAGCTCATGGGCCAGCGAATGCCTTAGAATCTTTACCGCGCCGGGCTTTGTGACCCCGGCCTTTACCTTTGCCTTCTGTATGTCATGGGCCAGGGTTGAATAGTGTATTGTGCATACCTGCCCTGTGCCAGCCAGGGGGCGCAGCTCCCGCTCAAGCGCGGGGAAGATGATGAACCTTTGATTTTCCCCGGTCTTTGCCTCCCGGATTAAGCCGTACCCGGATTCCCAATAAACATCCTCCCATAAAATATTCCGGCAGATCTCTATTTTCCGTAATCCCGCATGACGGGCCAGCAGAAAGCCTTTAAGGGCTTCGCCGGAAAGGTGAGCCTGTACGGCATCCTTTTCCTTGATGGTCCAGAATCCCGGATCCCGGCGCTCGGTTGAGACGGGGATCTGCTTGAAAGGATTCTCCTCAACGATTCCGCGCTGGATCCCGAAGGCCCAGGCCGCCCGGAGGGAACGGACGATGATGCTCTGGCTGTTTGGGGAGAAGTTTAGAAGCATCTTCTCGATGTCGCGCATCCTGCCGCCCAAAGCCGCGATCCTCTCATTTTCTCCCACGGCAAGGGCCAGCTTGGAGAACGCATAATCATATCCTTCCAGGGTCCGGTCGTCTACCGGCTTTCCCTTCCGGATTGCGATGGTTTTGTTTTTGAGGATCCACTGCCTGAACTCTCCTACGGTCAGGGGATCAAGCTGTTCCTTTAGGGGGGAGATGAACTGTTTTCCGGTGAGTTTCGATTCAGCGAGTCTCTGGTCAAAATCAGAAAGTATCTTCTTTGCCAAAGTCTGAGTCGTGCCGACTGGGAGGTATTCGCTGATGAATCGTCCGCCTTGCCGGTAGTCGATCCGCCAGGCTATGCCGGATTTCAAGCGGCGTTTAAAGAGGGAGGCCATGTTTGTTCATCCAATCCTTTTTCCCCTCCCCCCGGAACGGGGGATTTTTTCAAGGGAGGCCATGGGTAATCTCTATGATGTGATAATGTCCTTGATCAAATCAAAATGCATAGCATTGGATAGGTTTTTCGTGCTATCAGAGATTCAATTTTTCATTTTGCGTTCTTTCTTTTTTGTTTTTTCACTAGCTTGGATGAGCGGTATGGTATAGTGCTTATATAAATCAAATAAATATCCCAGTCTTTCCATTTCCGTTCTAAAAATTTTTGATCTATAACAAGCATCGACTGCCGAATCTAATTCCCGATGAGCGTCAACTAATGCTTTTGGCGTTGCGTTCGTATCATACAAATCTGCTAGTGTTGAATTTGGAAACTTTGCGCGAATTTCGAGCATTTTCTGCGCTTTCTCTTTGACACGTCTTTGTTTTTCTGGAGTGGGATTCTCTGGCCAAGGATAGTTGTTATAAACAATATTATTGGAGTATCTATAGCGACCTTCTAATCTTCCACATACTTGGCGTGTCCAGGCCATATGCATGCTTGATTGGAGAATACCGAAATGGTAAAGTGTAGCATTCGGTAAAGTCGCACAGGAATTATTTGCGATGTAAGTTTTATCACAAAATGCCATAGGTATAATTTTACGATTTTCCGATGAATGAAGTGGAATCAGCACGAAAGTACTTTCCGGTTGTCTTATTTCACCAAAAAGGCTTGGATAATCTGCAAGTTTACGTGTTGCAGATCGCGTACTATGCGACCGATATTGTCTTACCGCTTCAACTCGCTTTTTTACCTCGGGCAGTTCTCTAATTTCGGCTGGTTCGGCTTCTTTTAACCATAAACAATACCGCTTTTCTCCATGTAAAAATTCATGTGCACTGATTAAAGGCTTTATATATTTTTTAGCTTTGGGTTCTTTTATTAAAAAGGCAGCTTTTTCATCTTCACTAAATAATAGATTCCCATCATCGTTCGGCATACTGCCAAAATTTAATTCCGGTACAGAACAAATTGGTTTACCTCGACTATTTATAAGCAGAATGTCGGAGTCAACCAGATAAGGATTTATCTGTTTTGATTTAATTTCCATTGGTTCTGCATTGGGATCAGAATAATCAAAAATTCGTTTGCAAGCTTTATCAAATTTAGCAAAACCGATAATTACACAGAATACAGCAGCTTTGCCGCGCGCTTCATTTGACCAGCGGAAGGTTCGATGAGCAAAGTTAATTTTAATATCTTGTCTGAGTAAAAATCTCCAAAGAGCCCCAACTTGTTCACCTTGCGTAATTGAGTTTGTGGATACGAACGCAGCCTGGATTCTTGAATTTTCAATAAACTTCATCGTTTTTACATACCAGCAGCAAACGTAATCAAGAATACCAGCCCTATCAGCATTTCCAAATACTAGTTCCATATCTTTGTTTTGTTCTTCTGAACGCGCCTTTTTACCAACAAAAGGAGGATTACCGAGGATATAAAGCGTGGTCTGATCTGATGATGAGGGTTTTTCAATGATTGTTTCCCAATTCAACTGCAATGCATTTCCATGATAAATATGAGCCGATTTTTTTAATGGTAGCCGTACGAAGGTTTGTCCAAACTCTCGCGAAAGTTCCATATTCATCTGATGATCGGTCAACCAGAGTGCTACTTCGGCTATGCGGGCTGGAAATTCTTCTATTTCAATTCCATACATAGAATCCACATCGATCTTGGAAATCGTCAGAACGTCCATTACTAGTTGACGTGTATTACACCCTTTTAATTTATCCAATTGTTTCAAGATAGAGATTTCCAACTTTCGTAATTCACGATAAGTGATAATCAGAAAATTGCCACATCCACAAGCTGGATCAAAAAATCGAAATTGAGCAATCCGATCGCGTAATTGTTTTAATTTAATTGCATCAGATTTCACTTTATCAAATTCTTGCAGTAATTCATCCAAGAAGAGTCCGCGCACTACTTTTAGGATATTCTTTTCAGATGTGTAGTGCGCACCTAAATTTCTTCGTTTTCCTTTATCCATCACCGCTTGGAACATAGAACCAAATATTGCCGGGGATACTTTGCCCCAATCAAAACTACAACTTTCTAAAAGTAATTTTCGCATTTTGGCGTCGAAAGAAGGGATAGATAAGTTTTCATTGAACAGATTGCCATTGACATAGGGAAATTGTGTCAATTCTTCGTCGGTAGATTTCTGGCGTTGTTCAGTCGGTTGGTTTAGTAATTGAAAGATAGTTGCCAGTAGTGAGCCAGTATCTGAGCCATTAGGATTTGTTCTGTTTTCAATGATATAATGAAAATGATCTTTTGGGAAAATACCTGTATCGTCAGCAAACAAACAGTAAATCAATCGAACCAGAAAAGCTTCCAGCTCATGCCCAGCATATCCACTAATTAACAATTTATCGTGTAATTCTCCCATTTTTTCAGCAACTTTTACATTTACAGGGTCCTCGTCATGATATGAGTGTCGTTTGTAACCCGAAATAAATCCAAACAAATGTACTTTTTGAGGCAAATCAGACAAAGTAAAATCGGTTTCTTCACTCGTGTCTAAATCATATAAACGGAAGTTCGTGAAATCAGATACCAGCACATATTGGGGTAAATCTTGTTCTTGGATACCGGGAAAGTAATCTAACGCCTGTTGATATGCTTTTGTTAAATCCTTGCCTTTGGATTTATGCTCTACAATTAAAGTGCCTTTCCAAAACAAATCTATTGATCCAGGTTTAGTTCCTATCTTTTTTGCTGGCTCCTCAAAAGAAGCAACACGACGGCGAGAAAGGCCAAATATATTAAAAAACTCATTCCAAAAAGTTTGGGACTCCGCTTTTTCGCGTGTAGTACCTTCCCATTCTTTGGCAAAAGCTAACGCACGATCTTTTATTTCTTGCTGGGTAAGTAAAGGCATAGTATTATCGTTTTAATGTTCCGTAGAGTTAAAACATTAGCTGAAAATATTGTATGATTCTTAAAAATTATCTTCTTTTTGATAAAAACATCGGTTGTACCATATTTTTCCAAAGTTCCTCTTCATAGAGATCTATGGTTTCATCTGCACAGGTTAAAAGGTCGGTACCAGTCCCTTTGGTTCTTGGGGGTGGTCCTGAAAAGAATCTTACCAAATATATTTTCTTAAGTTTTGATTTTATGCATTTAACTGCAGGAGCATAATCAGCATCACCACTCACCAATATCTCTGAATCGGTTAATGGGGCTATTTCAAGCATATCAACAGCCAAACCAACGTCCAGACCTTTCTCACCTAATATTTCCTCTGACCAAGGATCAACCTTAAGAGTACCAACTTTTTTAATTTCTATATTTGACCATCGACATGCAATATTATATTCATAATCTGATAATTGTTTTTGATAATCCACAACACATTGATTATACCATTCATTTGCTTTTATTTTACGGCTTTCAGGAGTTTCAGGTGGTACCAATGAAATTTTTCTTGGTAAGGGACGATTAAAATCGTATGGACTGACCTTTTCACATTTATAATAATAAGTTCTAATTAATTCATGGTTTTTTGGGGTAATATTTTTAAAAAAATTATCCCAATCAATAAACCAGGGTTTCATGTCTCCAAATTCACTTATTTTATGATAAAAATTCTCACCATCAATAAACGCTACAGCTTTTTTCATGTTTATTCTCCATTAAATATTTATGGAAATTTCTACGGTTTGGATTTGCTGTACTCTTGACTTTGAATATATCTACATAAACTGATGCCTCGATCTTGAGGTTTACCTCACTACATCAATCTTCTTTGTCTAATTGCAGTCTCCAGGGCTAAATAAAAAACACTTGATCGCATGTGTTCCTTCGTGATGAAATAAAAAATTTAACAAAAAATCTCAGCGCATCTGCGACACATAAAGCGAATTGTAAATCTACCGGAGACCTGGGATGGCCGCATTACCGAATCCGGGAGTATTCGCCACCAAAGGACACGTTCAGGCCGAAATAGGCAATGTCGTACTTCTCCTTGGCGATCAAGCAGTTCTTCAAGAAACTCAGTTCGAGCCTGTACTCCTCGCCATTAAGATTTTTGTCCAAAAAGACAACCCTGTTTCCTTTGATTTGCGCCTCGAAATCAAGTTCTCCCAAATTGGGTCCATATT
Organism: Acidobacteriota bacterium; assembly: GCA_016934295.1. Classification (GTDB taxonomy): domain Bacteria; phylum Acidobacteriota; class UBA6911; order UBA6911; family UBA6911; genus UBA6911. The sequence goes on along the minus strand of JAFGTD010000321.1, from coordinate 5,748 downwards.
CTTCCGTCTTGCCCCATATCGCTAACCCAATGACCCTCACGTTTCCATTAATGAGGCGTAAGACTTGAAGTTCAGCACTTTCGAACTCCCCTTCTCTTACATAGTGTCCCGCTAACTCATCGGTAGGTGTAACTGGCGAAGTTTTAGACTCACCTATCCCGACAGGTTTCTTCCATTCTGTGTTAATAACCTCATACAATTCCGCTCGGAAATGTTGTATCTCTTTGCTGGTAAGTCCTTTGCTCTGACTGGTTTGGCTATCGTACTGATCATGATGCTCGAGGCACATAAAGGCGAGATTATCCAAATTGTTGTTGTCTGGACGATCATCAAGATGGGCTATTTGACCCGTTTTCAAAGCTATGTCTCTAAAAAGACCAAAACACACGCAGCAGCGTCGGCGCGATTGTATAAGCACGGTTTTTACAATATTTGGTGAAACTCGCTTTCGCACAGAATCTCCTACCAATGATCTTCAATTGTAACGGCTAACGCAAACTTAATCAATTCGTCTATTAATAACGCACGTAAATCCCTCACCTCACCATCGTCATTTTCTGTGCCTGTAAAAAGTCTCCGGCAACCTGATATAATTCTTCGCCCCTTGGGGCGTTCAATGCATCAAAATCTATTAATAATCAGTTCCCAATTATCCCTATATTTTAACAAATTCTTTTCAGATATCGCACAATGCAGTGAGTCGAATTTTCTTGGCCGATTTCCACCGTGTATGTCTAACCAGTATTTGTAGTGCTTTATTATTATGTCCCGGACACGGGACCACTTAACCACAAAGAATTGATCCTCACCATACTTTTCTGCGGCGATCACGAAAACGCACACCAGATCAGGAATTGGGAGAGACTTCTTCTTTCCGAGTATCTGTTTTTTCCCTTCAAAAGAAATTTCCGAGAATTTGTCTATTGAAAATTGCCAATCCCCGCCTTTTATCGTCTTCACCTGAATCGGGCAGGAACGCCCCTTAAAGTCAGTGGCGATGATGTCAAAATCAGGGACATTTCCGGAGAATGTCGCAACCATCAGCCCGCGTCTGGCGAGTTCTGAGGCGACCAAATACTCGCCGACCTGTTTGGTTAACTGGATGCTTCGTCCTGAGGCCATGAGTAATCCCTTAAATTTCCATCTCCTCATCCAATCCCAAAATCTTTTCATCTGAAGAAATCACTATCTTGTGCCCAAGCATTTCCGGCTTTGTTCCAACGTGGTTGTCATCCGGATAGAAGAGTTTCAGTTCAGGATATTTTTTCCTAAGATTCCACCCGATCCGGCCTTCGATGTGTCTTCTGATGTCTAAAGAAAGTTTTGTTGGGGCAAAGTAAATGTCGATGATCATGATGTAGTCTATTGCATATCTGCTCATTTCTCCGTAGTTTTCAAGAACATTTTCTGCAGCGTCCGCTGTTTTGTCTCTCCACATACCGTTCCAGAGGATGTTTAAAACGCCTTCCTCAGCGGATTTGGCGTCAAGGATCATGTAGTTCAATCCTAAAACTTGTGTAAGGTGTTCTTTTTGCCTTTTTGAGAAATTCGTCGTTTCCCCGATGTAGTGGATGTAGTTTAAGTTGTTTTTCCGGTCTTTTATCACCCATAGGTAGATCCCCTCGCTCTTTGCGTGTTCCGAATGAAAAAGCGACCTATTTCCCTTGAAAAGGGTGTAGGGGCCGAAAAAGTGAAGGGTGATTAGTTGTACCATTATCTTATAACCCACGAAAACCATATATTCTTTAAATCAGGACTTATTTTGCATCCAAAAATTGAATCTTTAAATGTCCAAAAATTATTATTTCTTTGGTTGTCAACAGTTGGCTTTCCAAAAACTATTTTGAATTTTTCGAGAAAATCAAATGCAAATATTTCAATATATTTTATAGAACGATTATCAGTCCATAATTGGAAAGTTAATTTTCTTAATTTAGATTGATTGTAATATAGGCAAATTGTTGTAGCCCACATATCAGAATCATTTGGATCAAGATGGGGAAATATATGAATTTGATTATTAAAAAGATGAACATGACCATTTTTATGCCAATATATTGTATCTCCAGGTTCGAGAAAAAGCAATTTTTTACCTAAAAACCGACTTTCGATAAATATGCGCTATTAATTTTAGAATCATTAAATAACTCATATAGTTGAAACTTTATAGAATTCACTCTGATATCGAAATATTCTTTTGAAAACGTTTTAGTGTCAATGTTTTCATTTGGTGGAATTGGATTTTCAAGGATATTATTTGGAATGATTGGATAAGAAACTATAATTTCTTTGCATTGTTTGCATCGATACAATAACGGTTTTACTGGAATATCAGCATTATACTTTCTGTTACATCTTGGACAGGAGAGTGTTATTTTATTTGAAAATTTCATATTATCGTTTTTAGATGAAATTTTGACTGGAATTTCGGATGGTTTATTCTCGGTTGGTATTCTGGATGACTCAAGGTAATTCATAAGTGTTGTTTCATACAATTCAGAATCATAGTTATTTAACAAAGAAAATAAAATTGATTTTCTTTGAACAGGATCTTTGGATTCAATAACATTTAATAGCTCAAAATATAGCTTATTTATTAGACCTTTGTTATAGATATCTTCGTGATTATGAATATCTTGATCTTGAAAAACATCATTATTAAAATCAACGTACCATTTTGAACATTCTTCAAAATACTCATGAGATGAAACGAAAACAGCTTCGAATTGGTAAATTTCTTTAAGTTTAATTTCATTGGAATTTGCAGTATATTTGAGAAAGTAAATTAAGGCAGGGAACAAAGATTTTGTTAAAAGATCAAAATGTTTTAAATCTCCCTTAGTTTCGTATCCAAGTATTCTTGTTGATATTTGTAATGAAAAGCATATAAGATGCGTCATCATTACTATCTCACTGAAATATATTTCTGAAATATTATCTTTTAAGTTTTCAAAGAGATAAGGATCTAATTTTTTATATAACAAATCTGCATCTCTGCAAATTAATTTAAAAAGGGGAACTGATGCATTTGGGACACCCTTTTCCAAAATTACTTTATCAAGTAACTTATTTAAATAATCATTTGACATTTATTCATCTAAATTTATTGTCAAAAATCAAAATTTCCTTTCACCTAACCACCGCCACCTTCTCTGAGTGTGTGAAGTCTCCAGCTTCAAGCCTGATGATGTAGCACCCGTTCGAAACCCTTCTCCCGGATCCGTCCGTACCGTCCCACTCGACCTGATGACTTCCCGAAACCTGATCCCCTGAGAAGAGGTCTTTCACCTTCCGTCCCGACAGGTCAAATACCGACAGGCTTACCCTTGAGTCCTTCTCCAACTGGTAGTTGATTCTTGTGGAGGGGTTGAAGGGGTTGGGGAAGGGCCTGCTCAATTGCGTTGTGTAGGGGAAGTTTTCCTCTGTCTTCAAGTACACCGGAAGGCGTTCAGTTACCGTTCCGTTTGTGCTCACGTCCGAGAGGCGGTAGAAGTACTCTCTTCCCGGCTCCACCTCTTTGTCTGTGAAGGAGTATTCTGTACGTGAAGATTTGTTGCCCTGTCCTTTGAGTTCATCATGGGTTTCGTAGGAGGCAATTCTGGACCAGCTCTCTTCACTGGATTCTTTTTTTTCAAGAATAAATCCAAGATTTTCAAGTTCGCTTTCGGTGATCCAGTGAAGTATGACTGAATGGTCTTTTTCCAGGGCGGTAAAGGAGGTGAGGCCGACTGAAAGAGTGGATTGGTTTGAAAGAAATATATCGTCGATCTGAATCATCGTGTTGGACAAAATTTGAGGGGTCATATCGACGGCATCAATACTTGACCAATCAAGGGGATCTCCACTTAAAAAACCGTCTTCAAACTTGTATTCAAGAACTGAATAAAATTCCGGAGCAGTACTATTTACTCTTGTAAACCTAAATGAACAAGAATTTATGCAATCGATATTTTCTTCATCATCATAAATATAATCTCTGAAATTTAAATAAAAAAACATGTCGTTGAAATAGAAATTCTTAAATACGACTCTATCGTAAGCTGATAGATCTATTGGAGAATTAGACGACCATTCAATGTTTACACGAGGATTACCGGTCTCTCCAAAAATAAGAGCCGATGATTGTATTTTTAAATTTTCTATTCCGTTCTCGTTGATACTCGCATGGTATTGTCCTTGGCAGTCAGATTTGGGAATAAATGAATATTTTCTATGACCAAATATCATATCACCATAGGTATCTATTGTTACATCATCCATCTCATCATCTTCAGTGACTATCCCTTCGGAAGGCTCATTAAAAGCATCAATATGCTTAATCGCCTGTATTTTGCCATTCCGTTCCGGAAGATCCTTACTCTCAGAAAAAAGGATATTCTGCCAAGCAATAAATGAGACTATGAAGAAGGTGCATATTTTATGAAATATATTTTTATTACACATATGTTCTCCGGTGTATTGGTTCTGTATTGGTTCGGCGTGAAATGTAATAATCCATTCAGTTCGATTGCTACCTATTATGAATTTCCGTCTGTAGCCTCCGGTATGAAGCCTGTATTTCCCCGCCCTTTGCGCTCAATCCCTGCTCCATAGAAAACCCCCCTTCACCTCACCACCGCCGCCTTCTCTGAGTATGTGAAATCTCCCGACTCAATAAACGTAAGGAATACATTGCATCAAAAATCTTGATAAAGAAATATACAAATCTATTTATTGACTTTTTTATTAGCATGATTTGGTTCTTGAGATGAAAGACATTTCTCAATTTCTTTTATTCGAAGATTAAGGGAATCTATCTTTGTGGAAAGCATTAACGTTTTTTTTGAAAATTCATTCACTTGTTCTTCAATGTTGGTCATTTTACGTAGACGGACAGAAAAGCATATTGTAATAAATGTTAGAATGACATAAACAATAATATTGGTCAAGAATCTATTACGATCCGTTCTTTCTTTTTGTGTTGGATATTCACTTAATTTATCTGGATTTTCAAGTTCTATTTTAGGAAGTTTCATTGGTTTCCCTTAAATATAATGGCTTAAAAAAATAAATTTCACCTCACCACCGCCACCTTCTCTGCGTGTATTAAAGATTCGACGTTTTCTGATACAAATGTATCGCATATCAAACGTTTCTGAATAATGAACTAAAAAGTCATTACGGCTCGCATAAAAAGCGTAACCTGAATTTATATACATTTTTATTCGATTTTTTGCCCTTCCCCAAAAATGATTTATGAGGAGCGCGTCCGATTTTATGCTGTGGTTAGAAAATAAAATATTTATAAATAATTATGATTAAATAAGTTTGTGTGGATATTTGAAAATATCTTTCAATTTCATTCTTTTAACTATTTTATTTTTTTTATTTGTAAGAACAATACAACTTTTTGGTTCTTCACAAAATTTTATAAACAAAGTATACATTAAAGCCAATGCCTGTTTTAATATAGTTATTTTGCTTATATTAAACCTTTTAGAAAAATTAGTCAATTTATCAGCAGTATCTTCATCAAGAGTTACAATTTTATTTCTAAAAATTATCTCTGATAATAATTTATGAATTAATTTAATATTGCCAACATCTTTAATGCCTGAGAATTTATGTGCAACTTTGCCGATCCGAATTTTACCGCCTTTATGATGACCAGATATTTCCAATGCTATTTCAAAATCATGAAAATCTTGATAAATATTTCTTTTAAAAAGATCCAAAATAAATAAAAAAAGAAACAGATATATTATTGGT
>JAFGTD010000320.1 GCA_016934295.1 Acidobacteriota bacterium | reverse complement strand
GGTCTGCCATCCCATGCCCGGCATGTAGGAAAATCCCCCGTCGTTTAAGGAGTATTCCTGATCGTTGGATTCGGTGCGGTTCTGGGTGCGCTGGATGAACTGGACAGCTCGTTTCCAAGCGGGATTGTCTTCCGATAAGCCGGAAGTTTTCAGCGCTTCCAAGGCATACGTCAGGTTTGGCAGATCGGGACGCGACTTGCTGCTGTATCCGATTCCGCCGTAGGTTTTATCGTTTGGATCTCCCGTAATCTGTATGCCCACCATGTATTTCTGGGCTTTCTCTATCAGGTTTTTGTATCCGGGATTGCCGGACGCTACGAGGGCCATCACCGAAACCGCCGTGCTGTAGTTCTGCACGCTGTCAGAATGAATGCCGCCGTCCGGTTTTGCGTGACTCACGATATAGTCCAGGGCTTTTTTTACTGCAGCCCCCTGCTTGTGGGGATTTTCGCCCGGCATTTTCATAATGGCCGCAACCGCCAGCGCCGTGATTCCGACGTGATCTTCCCAGCTGCCGTCCTCTTTCTGGTTCTCGAGAAGATAATCGACTCCACGCTGCATACTCGCTGCGATTTCTTTCTGTGCCTGAGGCGGAATAAGCTGTGCCGCTGTCTGCTGTGAAAAAACGACCTGGGTCGAACATAAGACGAACAGGATAAGGAATGTAAAAGCTTTCCGGAAGGGATGCATGGGTACTCCTTTCAATGAAGTTTACGGCTCCGCCGTTTTTCGAATTCCGGCCGCGGAGCGCCAGAACAGAACCAATGAAACAAGCAGGTAAAACAGTCCGACGGAAGTATAAGCGGGGTACTCGAATTTGCGCTGACCGATCGGACAGATCTGGTAAAGGGGACTTGTTCTGAAGAGGTCGAAATCGATCGCGGAAGCCAGTCCTACAAAAGGATTGATCAGCAGGGAGGGCTGGATCAGGTAGGATGCGTTCGGCGTCGCATAGATGACGGGTCCGAACCAGAGAGGCTCCAGGCAGATAAGGACAATCACCAGCAGTGCACAACCGGCCGCCGAATAGGCATTTTTACAGTAAATCGAGCAGAGGAAGCCGAGACAGAGAACGAAGATTCCGATAATTATCATTATCAGGGATGCCCGAAGGATGCCGGCGGCGGGTACGCCGCCGAATATCCTGCTTATGATGAATGCCGACAGTCCCGGGACGAGGCAAAGGATCAGAGTGATCGTGGCGGGGACCCGTACGATTCTGACTGCAAGGCCGATTCCCCCGGTTCCGGCCGATAACAGCTGCGCCAGTGTAATGCCGCGTTTTTCGCGGGATATTTTGTATATCACCAGCAGGGGAACAAGGAAAATTATCAACGGGGCGACCGTGAAGAATAAATATACAAACGGTTCATATTCGAAAGAAGTGTTCCCGGTTAAATGAATATTCAGACCGAGCGTTCCGCCAAGGCAGACTGCGAAATACCCTATAACGAAAAGAAGCATCCTGAGCGTTTGGGATTTCCTGGATCCGGGCTTGTGCTTGAACATAACTCTATTCCGGCGAACATGTTTCTATTTGGGAATCGCTTTGACCGTAAGTTTCACCGGCGTATCCGGGGAAATATTTAAATTAGGATTGAGCCGGATGTTTCCATACTCGTTTAAACCGATCCCGCCGGCATGTTCAATAATGGAAGCCGGATCGTGGACAAACCCGATTAAAACCCCGTCCAGTTCGGCCAGATAGGGGCCATCCGGAAGAAAGCCGGATCCGGTGTAAACCCATTCTCCTTCCTCCGGGACTCTTTTGGCGTCGAGGCTGTATAGCAGTTCCTCACCTTTCACTCGACGGGACCGTTCACCGTCCTTCCATTCCACCCAGATCTCGACAGGATCTCCGACAGCCCTCGCAGGATCGAAGTGCCCTGTGGGAGCGACCGCGTTGTTTCTTTCCAGGCCGATCATAATCATGGCCAAGTTAAAGGTAGTAGCGTTTGTATCCAGTTCCATGGCGCTTTCATAGGATTTCATACCGTTTCTGGTCGTTGCGAGAAATTCCAGCGTCTGGTCCTGGAGCATCCGTCCGGGAACCGTGACCTCCCTTTTCCCCGTGTCAATGATGATATTTCCGAGCTGAACGCGGTTTTCTCCCAACTTTTTAATGGGTGGGACTTCACTGTCAGGCATATATGGGCGGGCACCCTCCGAAAGTGGAGGCGGGGGTGCAGGCTTAGTTTGTGAAAAACAGAATGACTGAATCCGAAAGGCAAGGAATGTCATTAAAATTGCAAAGAATACAATTCTAATACGGTCACTGCTGTTTTTCATATACACCTCGTCGTCTCTCGATAGCTGCTTCGGCATGGATGCTCCCAGCCATTAAAAATTGTGTATTTCCCCGGTTGGCTGCAAAATGACAGACTTATTATATGTTGGCCGCAATGGCTTTAATAGCGTTTTCTAGTTCTTTATACGAGGAGTGTTCGGATCTGCAGGCAGGAGAGTTTGAAGGGGCGACTGGAGAGAAGTATGAGGGAGCGGTGCCGATTTAAAGCAGCCGACGCCGGGTACTTTATAGATACCAGTGTCTATTATGCGTATCGACCTTGACCGTGATAGGGCTCCAAATTCTTTGCCTTATCACAGTTCCGGCGGATTTTGCCGATGACCGGCGGCATTCTCTATCGCCGCCGGTCATCTGAAAGAACAGTTAAATCCTAGCGTGTACGCCGTACGCGTAATGTGGGCGTGACGCTGACAGCATTGGAGCCGCCGGTCATACCACTCTCCGCAACCCGGTAGTAATACGTGGTTCCGATCACCACAGTATTGTCCAGATAGGTCGCGTAAGTCGTTGCAACATCGCCGGCGATCTTCACAAATCCCGTGTTCGGACCTTCCGTGCTGCGGTAAATATCGTAGCCGGGTGCCCCTGTATGTGTCCAGGTCAGCTGAACCTTGTCGTCCTTGGGACGGGCTGCGAGATTGCATATAGTGGCAGCAAATACCTGAACCGTGCTGAAGTCGGCATCCGTCAGGTTCGGATCCGGGCTGCCGGGGAAAGACAACGCGGTATTATCCGTTACCTGCAGTCCAATCGAATGCGAACCGGCGGAGAAAAAGTCCCCGACCTGACCGACACCGGTGCCGCCGGGGATGGTTACGATCTCTCCGGACTGATCCGTGAAGTCTGTAAGCGGGGGAACCAGATCCCAGTCCCAGGACGTTATCATGTCATCGGGGCAGGAACTGCAGCCCGCTTCGTGCTCACCCTCGTTGGGATCGAAGGAGGCTGAACCATCCAGCGTCAGCGAGTCGCTGGCGCACATGGACACCATGTAAGGACCGTCTGCGTCGGCGACAGGCGGGTGCGGCGGGTTGGTGATCGTGACATCCTGCTGAACGGTTGCTGTCAGTGCCGGATTCGCGTCATCCGATACCCGGAGAGTCACGGGGAATGTGCAGGGCGGTAATGCACAGGTGAAACCTTGCATCTGCACGCTCGGAGTGGCTGAATCAACATCGTATGTGCCGTCGTTGTCCCAATCCCATTCAAACAAAGTCAGGTTGTCAATATCCTTGCCCGCTTCGGAATGACCGGAGCAGGAGGGATCGAAGGTTACGGTGTCGCCCGAGTAGGTCGACTTGGGATTGTAGTCAAAGCAGGCAATGGGAGCCGCCGCAAATAGAGCCGGCTTCAGGATAATAATCATCCAGGCTGTGGCAAGGGGGGAATTTATCAGACTGGATTGATGGTTCCAATAGCCGTCCGCACTTTGGAATTCCAGAATGCGCTGCGCCAGTCCCTTCTCACAATTCGCTTCATTAGTGCAGGCGGTCGTTGTGGGATCGCCGTAATACCAGTCGAAGCTTTCACCTGAGCTTTTCACGAGCTGTGTCGTAGCGGTGGGCAGAGAAAGTCTCATGGCCTTGGCAAAGGAATACCATCCATAGGCCTTTGCGGAACCGTAGTTAGAACCTAATTGAATAAATGAACGCCAACGGTCGGCAATATACTTTTCGCCCCTATCCCACTTGATGTCCGACTGTGTCTGACCGTCAAAGATCATCTGGACCATGCCTGAGGGCGTTGTCGCCAGGCAGTCGTCTGCGGCGCATCCGCCGACTCCGTTGTAGCTAAAAAAGCTATAGGAACATGAAGTAAGATTATCGGGGTCTAGAGGTGTGGGCCCTGTGCATCCCATGCTGTATGCCAGCCAGTTTTTATTATAGTCTCTTACCCATTGCGGTACGGTAGCGTTCCATGGAGCTTCTTGCGCCGGAATCATACCGATAGCCGGCCACTGGCTGGCGGAGTTGTCGCCCGGAGAGCTATAATTCCAGTTATACCACCAGGAACCACATATGCCGCCGTGGCAGCCGGTTCCATCCCATTGACCCCAGGCATGCATGTCGACCATATCCTGAAGAACTTCGCCGTATGTCCAAATGTGAGATTCCGGCGTTGAAGGGGCAAAGTCTCGACCGGTCAAGTCGCCGGGCAATACTCCGGATGAGATAATGGCATCCATTACCTGGCCGACCTGGTAAGGTGTGCGATTAGTAGAGGGTAGGTCATATACCTCGATGCCATAACCATTGGGATCTGCTTGACCTTCTTCAGGGTCGTCAGGCAGACCAGCCGGTCTGTTGGTTGTGATTGGACCGATTGAATGAGCAATAAGTGCAGGCCTATCTGTTGTGTTGTAGTATCCCTTCATGAGGTAGTTCATTCCATATCGCACAGCTTCCACATAGGGATCCTGGTTTGGATCATTATGTATCTTGTGCCCGTTGATTCCGAATGCATGCACCGCAGACGCTGTAGGCGCTGCCATGGTACTTATATGTTGTGTCTGATACCATGTCATATGCGGTGAATTATCATATGTGTGCACATAGCTGTACCATGAGTGATTATTACCTTGCCGATACAGCCACCACAGGCCTTTGTCAATCGCAATATTAACCTTGACGTCAAGGCTGGCGACGTCCTCGATTTTAATATGGTATGTATCCTGAATGACCCCTGATGTCAGAGTCGCGTCGTTCGCAACTTTTAGAATAGCGGTAAACGGCGTTCCGACAGCACCGGTGTAGACATGGTCAACTGTAACGTTGTATTTTACACCGCCTGTGAGGGGTGTAGCGGATGAAGAAGTTCCATCTCCATAGATCCACTGATAGTAGATTGTGGAGGTGTCGTCGGTGTTGATGACGGCTTTCAACTGGGCTGCCTGCCCGCTGATGGCGGTATGGTATTTGGCGGGATCGCCCTGCCAGGTAATGCAGCGAACCATGGTCACCCCTGCCGAGGCTATTGAGGCAAAGGCAATAACGCCGCATAAGGCCAAAACTAAAACCAGATACTTCCTGTTTATTTTTTCCATACTATTCCTTGCCTTTCACTTTATTTATTAAGAGAACAGCCGGGCTCCCTGATTCATGCGAGAATGCTCTTTCCCTAACTCTTCCATTGCTGCAACTTTGGCGTGAGTTCCAGGGCGTAATCCCCGCGTTGTCATGGGCCTTTGCTCCAGGTTTGAATGCTTCAATAGCGCTTGACAGAATCGGGACGGCCTGAAAATTTTATCCGGCGATTCGTGGACGTAAAGAAAATCTCGAAGCGGCCGTATAAATACATTTCATTGCCGTGAATACCTAACTTACAGTTATTTGATCAAATAAACCGGCGACCGGAGTACTCTCCCGGTCGCCGTGTCTTCATAAAAAGCGGATTCGCGGTGTGCCTGAATCCCTTGCAAAAAGGTATTTAGGCGGATTTTCGGAATCTGGCCACTGCCGCAAGTCCCAGACCGGAAAGCACCAGGATAATGGTACTTGGCTCGGGGATTGGCTCGAAATCACCGCGTTTTGTGAGTTCGCTTGAAAAAAAGATGTTTTCACCGGAGTTATCGTCTGTTTGTTGGAGATAGAATCCTCCGGTAGGGGCAGTGTCACTTAAAGTGAATTTTACGATCGCGGTCTCACCGGCGTTCAGGGTGAAGTCCCAACCCATGGCCATGGAAATGTCCTCCAGACCGCCGGGAAAAACTTCGTAGTAGCTTAACATGTTGTCATTATCCAGACCGTAGAATTCGAAATTGTCAATAATATCCCCGTAATAACCGGTAACAGGATTTCCCCACTGAGGTTCATCGATTTCAAAGGACTGAACAGCTCCGGGTATATTGGAATTACCTCCTAAGGAACCGAGATTTTCTATGGTTCCAAATTCATTATAAAAAGTATTCAACTCTTGACTGAGTTCATGGTCGAAGTACGCTATCACACTGTGGGGTCCAGCGGTTGATATAGTTTCTGTCCAGATTCCAAGTCCTGTCCAGTCATCAAAGCCGCCTGGAGCTGCCGGGAAATACGTAAAGGTTCCGTCGGTATTGATGCCCCATTCTTCAAGATAGGGTGTCGCAGATGCAAACGGACTCATTACACTGATAAGGAGTAAGGCCCCAAAAGCAAGTAAATATTTTTTCATCATTAACCTCCAAAAATTATGACCTGAACTAATACTTTTTTATTTTTTAAGCAAAAGGGATGCCAAAAGGATAAATAAAAGAGTGAAAAGGATTTTTGGGGATTTAAATCATTTGTTTATCGTTACTTATCCAGGCAGCCGGTTGATTCTTATTGTTCGGACATGCTTGATGAGGCGGATTGTTTAAGAATTGAATGTAAAATTACGCTTCCTCATGAAAATCTGTGGGTATATTCCGGCTCAGGTAGTTCGCCAAGTGTATGATAGAGCATAACTTCCGTGACCCTGAATGT
>JAFGTD010000319.1 GCA_016934295.1 Acidobacteriota bacterium | reverse complement strand
GGACGCGGTGGTTGTCGCAATAGGCGCGCATAAGAGCCTCAAAAGCGATATTCCGGGTATCGACAGCGAAGGCGTCACGGGCTGTGTGGACTTTCTGCGGAGTGTGAACCTGGGCGAGGGTTTCGAAACAGGCAAACGCGTCGTCGTGCTGGGCGGAGGCAATGCGGCTTTTGACAGCGCCCGGGTCGCCAGGCGGCTCGGTGCGGAGCAGGTGCACCTGTGCTGTATTGAAAGCAGGCCGGCAATGCCTGCATCCCGCGACGAAATCAAGCAGGGGGAAGAGGAGGGCGTCCGGATACATCCCTCGAAAACCGCGACCGAGATTCTCTGCGAGAACGGCAGGGTAAAAGGCGTGGCGTTTCAGGATGTCGATGCGTTCTATTTCGAGGAGGACGGGACGATTGAACTGGAAGTGGCGGAAGACAGCGAAAGCCGGATGGATGCGGATACGGTTATTCTGGCGGTAGGTCAGGAACCCGACGTGCCGGAATCCTTCGATTTGGATTTGAGTGAAAAAAATCGAATCGAAGTGGAGGATTACACTTCCGAAACAAGCATGGAAGGCGTCTACGCCGCGGGGGATGCCGTCCATGGGGCGAGTGCGCTGATCGGGGCGATCGCCTCCGGCAGAAGATGCGCAACGGCTGTTGACATCTACCTGGGAGGAAGCGGCTTGATCGACGAAAAGCTGGCCCCGGCATCCGAACCGGATCCCGGCCTTGGGCCGGATAAGGAATTTGCATTTATGGACCGGTGCGAACCGGTATGCGTGGCTCCCGAAGAGCGGGTGACGAGCTTCTGCAAGGTCGATCAGGGGCTCGAGGAGAATACGGCCGACTACGAATCGGGTCGTTGCCTCCAGTGCGATCTTCGAATGAAGATCGCGACGGTAAAGGTATGGGGAAGTTACTGACCCGGGTTAAGTCGTTGTGCATTATTTACATTAAGAATGGAATTCTACTCACGGATATCGGAAAATACCGGACAGATAATTTCTGAATTTACGGACCTGCAGATGTCATTCATAAACAGGCCCTGATGCGTAAAGCAAAGAGGTGTCCAATGAAAGCTAGATACGGTTATATAGGCAAAATGCTATTTGTCAATTTAAACGACGGAACAATCCAACAGGAGGAACTGTCGGAAGATTTGGCACGCAACTTTATAGGCGGTTACGGGATCGGTGCAAGGATCATGTATGACCGCATGAAAGCGGGGGCGGATCCGTTGGGGCCCGATAACATTTTCGCTCTGGGAACAGGCCCGTTGACGCTGGCCGGGACGGTTTCCACCTGCCGGTTTACGGCCATGGGCAAATCCCCGCTGACAGGGTACTGGGGCGACGCCAACAGCGGCGGCAACTTCGCCATCGCCCAGAGAGCATCGGGCTATGACATGATCTTCTTCGAGGGCAAATCGGAACGCCCGGTCTATCTCCTTGTTACCAACGGCAAACCTGAGCTGAAGGACGCCTCCCATTTATGGGGCAAGGATACGATTGAGACGGAGGCGATGATCCGTGAAGAGAATCAGGGCAAGGATTACAGGATCGTAAGCATTGGGCCCGGCGGGGAAAAATGCGCCCGTATCGCGGCAGTTATCAACGATCACGGGCGGGCGGCAGCCCGCAGCGGGCTGGGCGCCGTCATGGGGTCCAAGAATCTGAAAGCCGTTGCCTGCATGGGATTCCAGCGTCCAGGGCTTCACGACATGGTGAAAGTGAAGGAACTGGTGACGGCTATTACCGAAGATATGGTCAACGACCCCTCCGGCATGATTATGGTTTTGAGCAACACCGGAACTCCCGGCGCAATGGGGCCGCACATGGCGACCCATGATGTGCCCATCAGGAACTGGGGCGGCAATAATGTCGAAGACTTCCCGAAAGAACTATGGGAAAAGGTCGGCTATGAAGCCCTGGAAAAGTATATTGTCGAAAAGTATGCCTGCGAAGACTGCAAGATCGCGTGCGGCGGATGGCTCGAAGTGCCCGGTGGAAAGTATCCCCTAAAGAAAACCCACAAGCCGGAATACGAAACACTGGCGGCTTTCGGTCCCGATTGCCTGAACATCGATATGGAATCCATGATCTATGCCAACGATCTGTGCAACCGCTACGGGCTGGATACGATCGGTACCGGATCGACCATCGCCCTGGCGATCGAATGCTACGAAAACGGCCTTTTGACCAGGGGTGATACCGACGGCATGGAGCTGACCTGGGGCAACAGCGACGTGATTGTCGAACTGGTTCACAAGATCGCCAGGCGGGAAGGGATCGGCGATATCCTGGCCGAAGGCGGGAAGATCGCGGCTGAAAAAATAGGCAAGGAAGCGGAACCGCTGGCCATGCATGTCGGCGGCGAACTGATGCCGATGCACGATCCCAGGCAGGCTCCCGGGTGGGGCGCGACATACTCATCGGATCCTACTCCCGGCAAGCATACCCGAGGCGGAACAATGTTCGCCGAAGACGGCCATGCTCCCGGACTGATCTGCGAGATGCTGGGCCTTCCCAACAAGCTGGATAAATACAATCCCGAAGGGAAGGGAAAATACCATGCGATCATGGCCGGCTGGCAGCATATAACCAACACGTCGGGCGCCTGCCTGTTTGCGGCCGACGGTTTGAACTTCCGGTTCGTCGACGTCATGAAAGCGATCACAGGGTGGGATCTGACGCCCGAAAACCTGGTCGAGACCGGCCATCGCATTGCGGCCATTATGCATGCCTTCAATCTCAAGCACGGATTCAAGCCCTCCGACTTCCAGATTCCTCCGAGGGTTTGCGGAGATCCGCCCCTGACTGCGGGGAAACTCAAAGACGTAAAGATTGATTTCGAAGAGCTGAAGCGGCAGTACTACGAAGCCATGGGCTACGATGTCGACACCGCCGCCATCAAGCCGGAAACCATCGAGAAACTCGGCCTCCAGGATGTTCTGTAGGCCCGAATTCAAGGTAGGGGAAAACCTCGCGTTCGCCCTCTTCCCATGAATTGAAAATTGGAGATTAGGGCCGGCCCGCAGTCTGATTGGTATGTTGTTACGTTATGTTGATCGTAAGGGGCGAATCTTGTGTTCGCCCTTGTTCGCAAGAATGGGCGTTAGCTTCCTTTTGCCCGAAGTTGTTTTCCTGCCTGAGCCTGTGTAAAATCACCATTGAATTTTCAAAATTGTATTCATAATAAATCCGGTCAGAAACTGAAATAGGCCGAGCAGAGAGTGGAAATTCCGGATATACGGATCAGCGTCCAGCCCGCGAATTATTTCGCCGGTTCCGTACAATTCAAGTTAGAGGTGCAATAATGGATGAAATTCCATACTGCATTCCATGTCAACGACAATTCACTGCTGAAGAACGCGATCTTGTCCGGTTCATCTTGAAAAGAGAGGCTCCGCAACGCTTAAATGAATTGGAGATGCGTTTTGAATCACCGTCGTAACAGAACGGAGGAACACAAACCATGAGATTTCATTTTGCTTTTATTATTGCGTTAATTACCGCGCCCGTGATCCTCACGGCACAGGACAATCTCGGCGCCTATGAAGACCGTGTGGCGGTCGGGGACGTGATGGCACGTTATGTGTGGGCGGTGGATTCACTGGATGCCGAGGGCTACGTCGCCGTTTTCACCGAAGATGCCGTCATCGATTCGAACGGCAACATCAGTAAAGGACGCGAGGAGATACGCAAGATCGTCACGAGCCTCATCGGGCGGCGTGACGACAACGAGGCGAAGGGATTGCCGCCCTCAAATCTGTACCACCTGATCAGCAACGTGCGCATCACGTTCCCGAAACCCGGCGAGGCCTTGCATCAGTCATACTGGCAGACGGTGCTTCGCGGCGAGGATGGCAAAATGACCGCGGCGGCGATGGGCCGCTCCAGAGACCGACTCGTCAAGAACAATGGCAAGTGGTTGATTCAGGAGCGCAAGCTGACCGTCTTCACCGACTGAATGTCGTCGAACCGTTGATAGTTCTGCATATGAATTGATTGAGCAATTGAGTCCCTGGCCAAGATGAACGCAAAGCAAAAACTTATAAAATTCCGAGAGATGTAATTTATGGTTATAAAAATATCTCCTTCGACAAAGTCCGTCGGATTTTGGTCCGCCGTGCTTGCTACTATATTCAGTTTGATGTACGACATCGGTCAGATAGCGGAGTGGATAGGGTTGATGGGATCCGGAGGAGGGCCTGAGAATGCCAGTACGCCTCTGGGAATAGTTGTCCTTCTTACGCCATCATTGTTCTTGGGAGCTTCGTTTCTTTTGCTTATTGTAAGCATCCACTATTTGTCCTCTCCGGATAGAAAAATATGGAGTCACTCAGCGGTAGTATTCGCCACTATTTACGCAGCTTTAATCAGCATCAACTACTACGTTCAACTCGCCTGGGTGATGCCCCGGTTAGCTGCAGGTCGGATCCAGGGCATTGAGGCATTCTTGTTCACGCCTTTCGATTCATTCTTGTATGCTGTCGACATTCTCGGTTACAGTTTTATGAGTCTGTCCACTCTTTTTGTTGCAAGGGCATTTACGGGGAAAGGTCTGGAGAGAATCGTACGCCTGTTCTTAACGGCAAACGGACTGTTGCTGCCGTTCCTTGCGCTGCAAATGTACTTTCATTGGATGATATGGATTGCTGCACTCTGGGCAGTTACATTTCCCGGATCGACGTGGTCCCTGGCTGTCCTCTTTCGCCGAATGGGGACGGAACATTTGACACATGAGACTCAAGCGTAAGTTTTTGTAAAGTGCCTAAAGATTTCTTAAACACGACGAGGTTTTTGAATGGATTGAGGGAGAGCATTTGGCAATCGACAAATCCGGTGATTGCAGGATCGTGAGGGAATCGGGAAAGGCACTCGCCCGCGCGCGCGATATCAGGGGGGCCAAGG
This sequence comes from Acidobacteriota bacterium, assembly GCA_016934295.1. Lineage (GTDB taxonomy): Bacteria > Acidobacteriota > UBA6911 > UBA6911 > UBA6911 > UBA6911. Next base: position 33,257 of record JAFGTD010000319.1, on the reverse strand, counting down.
TCCAATCGACTTCACCGGGGCAGCGCGTGAAAAACACGCGCTGGTCGATGAGCCTTAACGTTCGGCAACAAAGGAACAACACAATGGAGTGAAGAAAATGGCAGCAACAAATAGGTCGATGTCGAGTATCGGCTTCAGGATTATGAGTATGATGTTCAAAATCCGCGACCTCATTCGGCCTCGTTCGGATGTGTTGAATGAAGCCGGAATAAAACCCGGATTCTCAGTGCTCGATTTCGGGTGCGGTCCCGGGGGTTACATCCTGCCGCTTGTGGAACTGGTGGGCCCTTCCGGCAAAATTTATGCGCTCGACATGCATCCGCTTGCCGTTCACCGAGTCAAAAAGATGGCGACGGGAAAAGGGATCGGGAACATCGAAGCTATCGAGTCTGACTGCAATACCGGGCTCCCGGACGGTGGTTTGGATACCGTCCTGTTGTATGATGTCTTTCACGATCTCGCGCGTCCCGGCGACATCCTGCGGGAGCTTCACAGAATACTCAAACCCGGCGGCATATTGTCCTTTAGCGACCACCATATGAAAGAAGATGAAGTGCTCGAGCGGGTGACCGGCGCCGGCATCTTCCGATTTGTCGGAAAGGGCAATAAAACGTACAGTTTTGCCAAGGCCGATTGACAGGCGAAACTTGAAGCGTTGCCGAATCCTGCGCTTTAGAGGATGCCAAAAGCCGCGCACCTCTCAGCTTAACGCGTTATTCATGAAAGAAACGAATGAAGATATACAAATTCAAAGTCTTGACGGACGGGAAGAAGTTTTATTGAGGATTTATTTTTTCTTTAAAGGATTGACAACAATAACTCCCTCGTAATTCTGGCCGGGATTCAGATCTTCACTCCAAAGCTCCTTTGCTTTCGCATTCTTTGCTGCCGCTACAATCAGAGCATCCCAAAACGATATGGATAATTTGTCTTTCAAATGCATGCCTTCGAGTAAAAGTTTACGGTCGTTATTAATCACGTCCCATTCAAGGTAATTCACGATTGTTTCGCGGACATCCGATGCCTTGACGTTCTTCCTGATGAGGTTCACGTAAAATTCCTGAAGGACCTGGACGCTGATGCTTGGAAATATCGGTCGATGCCATAAAGATTCCACGGCCGCCCTGGCTGTCCTATATTTGTCACCGGCATCCTTATCATGTGCATAAACCAGGATGTTTGTATCTACAAAAACCTGTTTATCGCTCATGCGCCTGTTCCCTCGAAAGGGGCTCTCCTCCTAAATGAAAGCCGCGTTTCATCCGCTGCAATGCTTTCTCCCTTGCAGACAGGGACCGGGTTTTCTTTGAAACGGTACGCGTTATCAGGTTAGTAATCCATTCCGATAGCGACTGATCCTGCTCTACAGCCGCATGTTTTGCCTGGCGGATAACGGATTCATCCAGGCGCAATGTGATGTTTTTACCCATATCCCCTCCTTGCACAAAAAAAGTATAGCACAGAAAATGTGCAGTATGGACGATATATTTTTATAACGGTTACGTGTATGAATTTGAAGGAAAAGACAGCTGCAATTCGCGACCACATAAAAAATGGGAACATAATACTTATTATACCGAAAAAAGTATTATGCCCCCTTTTCTGTAGTGCTTCTTGTATTTATTTCCCGAATTCTCCGCTTTCCGGGGCGGAGATGAAGGTCATGTCTCGGGTGATGCCCGGCTGGCCGCCGGCGACGCACAACACCTGGCCCGTGACGTAGGAAGATAGTTCCGACGCGAAGAACAGGGCCGGTCCGGCGATCTCTTCCGGTTGGCCCATGCGGCCGAGCGGCACTTCCTTCTTGCCGAGTGCGGCAAAGAAGGCCCGCTTTTTCTCTTCCGACATGCCCACGGAAAGCGGGTCCCAGAATGGAGTCTCAATCGGTCCGGGCACTATGCAGTTTACGTGGATACCGAAAGAGGCCAGTTCAAATGCGAGATTTTTCATCAAGCCAATAATGCCGGATTTGGCAGCGTGGTAGGCAAGCACGGATATTGAAGGACGGACGGCGCCCATGGAGGAAAGCATGATGATCTTGCCGTAGCGCTGTTTTTTCATGTGGGGAACGGCGGCCTTGCAGAGCATGAACGCGCCTTTCAGATTCAGCGCCAGGACCCTGTCCCACTCATCCTCGTCCGAATGCTCCAGGTCGGCCCCGCCGGCGGCCCCGGCGTTGGTGACCAGGATGTCGATCCGGCCGAATTTTGCAATCGCCTGGCTGATCAGGGATTTGATGTCCTCGCTGCTGGAGACGTCTGCCTTGACCGCTATCGCATCCCGGCCGCCGACCTTGATTGTTTCGGCGACCTCCTGAGCTTTTTCAATCTGGATGTCGTTGACGACAATATTGCAGCCTTCGCCCGCGAACTTCAGCGCCATGGCCTTTCCCATGCCGTTGGCGCTTCCGGTAATAACCGCCACTCTGTTTTCTAACAGCAATGTAGTAACCTCCGTTACCCGATTCCGTCCCCGTTCCCCATCAGTTAAAAACGGGAAACGGGAAACCCGGAACGGGAAACCTCTTTAATGCATCAATGTCCCACCGGTGATGTTGATATCCACTCCTGTCAGGTATTCCGACTGGTCGGTCACCAGGAAGAAGATCAGGTTGGCGATGTCCTCGACGGTTCCCATACGCTTCAGGGGCACCATGTCGGAAAGCATCTTGTATTCGTTTTTCCGGAATTCTTCCACCGTGATGCCTTTTTCCTTGCTGTGCATGGTTGCATCGTCGTCGCGGAGGTTGGTGGCGAAGAAGCCGGGATTGATCGAGTTGACGTTGATCTTGTAGGGAGCCAGCTCCATGGCCAGGGCCTGGGTAATGCCGATGACGGCCCACTTGGACGCGGCATAGGCGGCGCTGCCGGGGCAGGGAAGTTTGCCTGCGGCCGAGGCGATATGCACGATTTTCCCGCCCTGGTTCTGACGGATCATTTCCTTGCCGACGGCCTTGGAAACGACCATCGTCCCGATCGCGTTTACGTCAAACAACGCCTCCCAGTCTTTTACGTCGCCGTCGACTATGTTCACGCCTACGGGACCGCGCGTTCCGGCGCAGTTGACCAGGATGTCGATCCGGCCCAGCTTGTCGATCGTCTCTTTGACGGCCGCTTCGCACTGGGCCAGATTGTCCACGCTTGCCACGGCCGAAGCGGCTTTTCTTCCAAGGGCCTCAATTTCCTTGACGACATCTTCCAGCCCTTTCCAGTTCTCGTCTCCGGCCCATGCGCTTTTGGGCGAGGCGAATACATCGGTTACCATCACATCGGCGCCTTCCTGCGCCAGACGCACGGCAACCGCTCTTCCCATGCCGCGCTTTGCCGCCGCACCTGTAACGAATGCTACTTTTCCACTTAAAGCGTTACCCATCGAACTGCCTCCTCACTAATTGAAAATTGAAAGCTGGTTTTTTTGGAGTGCGCAAGCTTGCTTGCGCCTTTGCGTCGATATACAAAATCGTAACAAAGGCGGCAGCTTGCTGCCGCACTCCAAATAAAGTATCTGCTTATATTAAAAGTTTAATTATTTCCCGAATATCGTCCAGCTTTTCCAGTCGGTCGACCAATTCAATAATTCTTTCCACATGTTCGGAATCTAGAATTCTTGCGCAATCCCTGAATTTGTTTGCGCAGTCATCGAACGACATGGGCCGGTCGAGACTGCCGAGAGGGATTTGGACCACTTTCTCAAAAACCTTGCCGTCGTTTGTGATGACCTTTACCCGGGTGGGATCCGGTCCCGGCTTGCTCAGCGCGTTGTCCGTTTCAAGTCGCATCTTCTGCGTGACTTCCAGAACGTCTTTGTTGGTGATGGCACTTTCGGTAAAGTCATCCAGACCTACCCGTTTGCCTACGATGGCCGACGCCACGCCCCAGGGAATGCTGAACTGGGCATCCACGGAACTTCTCGGCGACTTTTTGGCGTCTTCCGGCGTGCAGAGCAGGGAAAGGTGCGCGTCGGTCACGGTTAATACGATTTCCTTTATGTCCTCGCTTCGGATGCCGTCCTCGATAGCCAGGGCCAGTCCGGCGTCGATCGCTGGATGAATGCCGCGGCAGCAGGGATAGGGTTTTATGGCGACGTTGGCTCCTTCGAAACGTTTCCCCAGATCCTGTGTCAGAATTTCCCGGCTGTAGTCTCCATGCATATATTGCTTGTAGAGGCCCCATTCGCCTTCAAAGCTGTTCGTCGAACCTGTTACGCCGGCTTTAGCCAGGAGCGCAGCCGTGATGCCTCCCTTGATGGCGAATCCCGGTCCCAGCCTCTTGGTCAGCGCCCCGTCCTTGACGCACTGGCCGTTGCCCGCGCACTGGTGGTAGCCGATTCCGATGGCGTCGACGATTTTTTCTTCGGGCAGGCCCATAATCCTGGCCGCCGTCGCCGCCGATCCTACGAAGCCGAACAGGGAAGTCAGATGCCAGCCCAAATCTATGGGATTTTTCCCGGGAGTGGTCGCGAGGGCCAGCCGGCACATCATGTCGACGCCCAGGGCCGTAGCCGTGATCAGTTCTCTGCCGCTGAAATTTCCTTCAGCCTCCGCCACAGCCATCGCAACCGGGATAGCCGCAATCCCGGGGTGCATGACGGCCGCTTCATGGACATCATCAAAATCCAGGGCGTGCGCCATGGTGGCGTTTGCCTGGGCCGCATTCGGCGCCGGAACTTTCAGGCCGCTTCCTATAATGCTGCTTTCCTCTTTGCCGCCCCATTCTTGCATCAACTTGCATACATGCGTGGCGCCCGGTTGTGCGATGCCGCCCAGGGCGACACCCAGAAGATCCAGTATTTCCTTCTTGGTTGCATGAACAACTTCTAGAGAAAGATTTTCGAATTTTGTATTCGCGAAGTTCCGGGCAAAAAGAACGGCAGCGTCCATGACTTATCCGTTTCCCGTTCCCCGTTTCCCGTTTCCCGTTAAAAACATAACCGGGAACCGGAAACGGGAAACGCTGAACGTTATTATTAATTATCGAAATCGTCGAGGACCTTGAATCGATCGTGCTTTTCGTGAGCGGCCTCTCGAACACCCTTATCCCGTCTCATTTTGAAGAAATTGACTTCATCCTCGTCCAGGACCCTGTTGGTTTGCAGTGTGTGCATGATGTAATGATCGACCAGTCCGCGATCGATGCCCATGGTCGTATAAATCATCTCCCGCATCGCCTTGCCGACCGCGATGCCGTCCTTGGGATGCAGGCACAGGCCGTGCGCCAGGTTTCGGACCTCTTCATCGAGTTTGTCTGCCGGTACGGCTTTGTTGATCAACTGGTATTCCGCCGCCTTGATGCCGTTGAATTTTCGGCCGGTAAGGCAAAGCTCCATCGCTCGAGTGAATCCGCAGCGAAGTATCATGATGGGAGTGAGCGTCATGCCGCCCTGGCCGAGACGCTCCTCAACGTGTCCCATAAGGCAGTCCTCGCTGGCGAGGATCATATCGCAGTGAGATATAATATTGAATGCAATGCCGAGGCAATACTTGTGCAACTGGGCAATCGTCAGCTTTTTGCAGAAAAGAATTCTTCTGTGGAAATCCAGAAAAACGCGCCGGTCGAACTCGAATTTGACTCTCAGGGGAATGCGCTGTTTTCCTCTTTCCCCCGGCTTGGGATCCTTCATGCCGTAAACATAACCGACGCCCGTCAGGTCGGCGCCGGCGCTGAAGGCCTTGCCTTCACCCTTGAAAACGACGACCTTCACATCGTCGTCACTTTCGGCCTCATCCAGAGCCGATCCCCAGTCGTGGTATATTTCCGGGCCGATGGCATTAAGCCTGTCCGGTCGATTCAGGGTAATGAATGCTACCTGTTTCTCTTTTTCGTATTTGACAAATTCCAAATCCATAATGAAACCTCCGTATGATTATTCAAGCGCGCCCGCGACAAGCAGCTCCACAAATTCCTCATCCGTCTTGCCCAGGACCTTAGTAATTACGTATTCGTTATGTTCTCCAATGCAGGGGCTTGGCTTTGTCGCCTGTGCAGGCGTCTTCGACAGGATCATGCTGGTTCCCAAGTGCGTGAATTCGCCCATCTCGTCGTGCTGCATGGGCCAGAAAAGACCCCGCCGGCGCAGCTGGGGATCCTTAAATACATCGGACGCATTTTCGACCACTCCGGCGGCTACGCCTGCTGCCTGTAGTACGGTCATCACCTCTTCAGGTGTTCGTTCGACCGTCCACGCTTCAATTTCCGCATCCAGTGCCTTTTCGTTTTCCTTCCTGTGCTGCAATGTGTCGAATCGCGGATCCTGTGCCAGTTCGGATTTGCCCATGGCGCCGCAAAGCGCCTTCCATTGGACCTCGTCGGTTGCCGCGATAGTGCACCATCGTTCCTCTCCCCTGCAGGGATACACATTGTGCGGCGCAGCGCAGTCTACGGCGTTGCCGTTGCGGACGGGTTCTCTACCGTTGGCCGCGGTGTCGAGAAGTCCCGGCATCAGGAAATAGAGCGCGGTCTCAAACTGCGCCAGGTCGATTAGCTGGCCTTTGCCCGTCCTGTCGCGATAGTCCAGCGCCGCGATCAATGCGGCAGAGGCAAAACGCGGGCTGATGCTGTCCGTATAGGCGCCTACGCCGACGGGCAGGGGACCTCCATCGGGCCAGCCGATATAGTTGGGGATTCCGGCAATAGCCGCCAGAATCATTCCGAATGCGGCCAGGTTTTTATAGGGGCCTTCAATTCCAAAGCCGTTTTGCCGCACCATGATGATGTCGGGCTTGATCTTCTTCAGCTCTTCGTATCCGAGTCCCCATTTGTCCATGACGCCCGGGGTGAAATTTTCCATGACAACGTCCGACCAGGCGATCAGTTCCCTGGCTACGCTCAATCCTTCAGGACTTTTCATGTTCAGAGACAGGCTCATCATGTTGGCACTGAAATGGTTGAAGTACCCGCTTCGATTGATGCCCGGGATATTGTCTTTGTATGGCGCGGACGTTCGTGTGACGCAGGGGCGAAGACTCGTCTCCACCCGGATAACCGTCGCCCCGTGATCGGCGAAGAACTTCAGCGTCAGCGGGCCGACCATGGCCCAGCTGAATGCTGCAATCTTCAGATCCTCAAAAACCTTTTTTCCCATATACTGCCGTTTCCCGTTTCAGGTTTCCCGTTAAGGTCACCGGAAAACGGTCAATTCCGTTGTTTAGATGAACTTTGCTCATAGGATAACAAATATCTAATAAAACCGCGTATGGTTGCGCGGGTTCGGCCAGCATGTTTGTACGTATTACGAAACTCAGACTCTGAAACATACTCTTGATCCATTGCTATATAGAGCTGACTTTGAACTTCTGAGCATGAGCGTTTTGCATACCGAAGAAAACGGAGGAATTCAGCATTGGTGTCTGAATCGAATCCCTCAGTAATGTTATTCATTGTTGAACTTGCTGCGCTCTGAATCTGTCTTTTCAAATTGAAATCTCTGGAGGATTTATCCTTTTTCGTCAAATTGTAAATCTGCTGGGTTAACGCTCTTGCCAATTGCCATGCTTCAATTTCTTCAAAGTGTCCAATTTTCATGTCTATATCGTTTCTCGATCCCCGTTTTGGTTTTATGCTTTTAACGGGAAACCGGAAACGGGGAACGGGAAACGGGAAACGGTCTTTATATTTCTCTGGCGGTGCGGAGCCCGGTTCCGATGGCGTCCGCAATCAGCAGCGGTTCATTGCAGTCCCCTATGGCATAGACTTCCGGAACGACCGCCTTGAGTTTTTCCAGCAGCTCGTTATTGGGTGTCAACGGCAGGGCTGTCGCGATAGTGTCCGCTTCAAGGACCTGCTTGTTGCCGTCCCGATCGATAATGGTCAGGCCTTTGCCCGTGATTTCTACATACTCTTTGACTCCGCTGATGAGTTTTACGCCCTTCTTATGGAACCAGTTAAAGAGGTAGTCCATCATCGCGTCCACCATGCCGTCGCCCATTATCTCGCCGGTCTCGACCACCGTGACTTCACGGCCCCTTTTGGTAAGAAATTCGGCGAGTTCGCACCCCTGAATGGCGCCGCCGATTACAATCACCTTCTTGCCCAGCGGCATGTAGAGTTTGGTCAGCTTCCGGAGCGTTTCCGGTTTGAAAAACTTCAATGCGAATTTGAGCTTTTGATGAAGAGCCGCCCCGTTGACGACATTCGGCCCGTCGATACCCGGGATCTTCGGAATGGTAGAGGTGCCGCCGGCGGCGAGGAAAACCACGTCGGGCTCGATCGCGTCCACTACGGCCATGTCCGCTTCTTTACCCAGTTCCACTCTGACGCCGAGCTTGGCAAGCTGGCGCGAGAAATAGTGGATGATAAGCGACAGATCTTCAGGGCGGGGACCCTTGACGATCGAAGCAATCGGAAGCAGCCCTCCAAGCATGTTGGATTTCTCGTAAAGAGTCACGTCGTGTCCCCGGAGTGCGGAGACACGGGCTGCCGACATCCCGGCGGGACCGCCGCCGATAACGAGTACCTTCCTTTTCTTTTTCGCTTTTTCGATGGTGTTGTACGGCGTGCCCAGCAGGCCGTTGATGCGGCAGCGACGGCTTCCCAGGCAGTTGTCGCATCCGGTGCAGGGCTGGATATCGTCCAGACGTCCCTCGGCTATCTTCCTGGGATAATCGGGATCTGCCAGCAGACGCCGGGTCATTGCGATAAAGTCAATCTTGCCCTCCCGGATGGCTTTCTCTCCAAGATCCGCATCGAGTTTGCCTACCGTGATGACCGGAATGGAAACGGCGCTTTTAATCCCGGCAGCTCCCGGTATGTTGGCGCCGACGCCTTTGTCGCTGGAGTCGTACTGTTCCGGGAAGGATTCCGGCGGGAAGGGAGGTTCCGGATAGAAAAGCGTATCCGGAAGATACGCGCCGACGTGATATCCCAGGATATGGCTTCGGACCTGGATAGCGTCGGCACCCGCCTGCTCCAACAGCCGGGCGATTTTCCGGCTGTCTTCGTGAGTGAGGCATTTGCTGTCGTCGACGCCGATAACCCGGCCTAATTCGAAGTTGTTGATGGTAATGGAGAGAGGGAAGTCCTGGCCGGTGCGCTTTTTAATCGCCTGAATGACTTCCACCGCGAAACGCGCCCTGTTTTCGACGCTTCCGCCGTATTCGTCCTCGCGCCTGTTGAAGAAGGGAGAGAAGAAATTATGCAGGAGATGGCTGCTGGCGGCATTAATGTCCACGCCGTCGAAACCGGCCTTTTGAGCCCGGACCGCAGCGGCCGCGAACTTGTCCACGATTTCCTGAATCTCCCCGGCCGTGAGCGGATGAGGGGGTTCCTTGTGGAAGTCGGCAGCCCCTTCCGTGAAGCTGACAGGGGATGCGCCGATAGGCGGTCCGTCGTACATCGGTTCCGGCACAAAAGGAAGCTTGACCTCCCAGGGGCCGTCGTGGTTCATCTGCATGAATGTGGGGCAGCCGTGCTTGTGAATGATTTCCACGAGTTCCACGAGGCCCGGAATGTATTTGTCGTCGTCGATACGGTACCTTTCTTTCCAGCGAACGCCTCTTGGATAATCGACGGTCGGCGATTCCACGATCAGGAGGCCGACGCCGCCTCTTGCAATACCCTCGTAGAATGCCAGGACCTCCGGGCGCATATGCAGGTCGTCCTGGTGCCACATCAGCATGCCGGCACCCGATTTGATCATACGATTTCTCGTTTGTACCGATCCTATGTATCCGGGCTCAAGGAGTTTTTCATATTTGCTATTGATACTCATACGTTTCGCCTTTATTGAGTTTTTCGTTTCCCGTTTCCCGTTTCCCGTGGAAAAACCTGCAATAACGGGGAACGGGAAACCTGAAACGGGAAACGTTATTTTCTAAATCACTCCCGCCTTCTTCAATGCTTCAATCCGGTCATCAGACAATCCTAATTTTCCATAGACTTCGGCGTTATGTTCGCCGATGCGGGGGGCACGGGATCGGGTCTCCATTTCATTTTCCGAGGATCGTGCGAACTGCCTTGGATAGGGAATCGTTGTCTGCAATTCGGGATGTTCCATCGGCTTCCAGAAGTTTCTTGCGGCCAGGTTCGGATCTTCGATAAGGTCCCGGTTGCCCATAAGGGGGCAGATGGAGATGTTTTTCGACATTGCCGCATCGAGCGCTTCCTTTTTGGTCCGCGTCAGGAAAAATTCGGCGATCGGCCGGGAGATTTTGTCCACCAGTTCCTGGGTGGCCGTGGCCATATCGAACTCTTCCCATTTGTAGTTTTGAAGGAATTCATCGGCCATACCTTCTTCTTTCATCCAACTCACAAGCTGATAACCGGTTTTGGCTCCCTGCTGTCCGCCGATCATGAAGAAGAATATGAAACCGTCCTTGCAGGGCCAGACCTGCCGCTGCAGGGTGCCCCGGCTGCTGGTGCGGAAGGTGCCCACGCGGCCGAGAATCAGGTTATCGATTTCCCAGTGGGGGATGGTCTGGGCCAGAAACCACGCGGCGCTGTGCTGCATGGCAACGTCCACGCGCTGTCCCTCGCCGGTCATTCTTCTGTGGTGGTGCGCCAGCATGGATCCTACGGCCGCGTCCGCCCCGGCGTGCATGCAGGCTTGCGGAACGCTAATATTCACGGGGCGTCTGTCCGAATCGCCGGTCATGAAGAGTTCGCCGGCCATTCCCATGAGGGTCAGGTCCGTGGCCTTGTATTGACTGTAGGGACCTGACTGGCCGAAGGGGGTAATGGAGGTCAGGATGATGTCCTTTTTGATCCGGCACAATTCCTCGTAGCCGAATCCCAGCCTGTCCATCTCTCCCGGCTCGAAGGATTCGATGACAAAATCCGCGGTTTTGACCAGGTCGCGGAACAGGTCTTTCCCTTCCTCCGTTTCCAGGTCGAGCGTAATTCCGCGTTTGCTGCTGTTGTATGCAAACCAGTACAGGCTTTTATCCGGTTCCTTCTCGTCGTGCCAGAAAGGACCGACTTTTCGAGCGGGATCGCCTCCCGGTTTCTCCACCTTGATGACATCCACGCCCAGCTCGGCCAGGATTTTGCCGCACAAAAATCCTTTTTCGTCCGTCAGGTCCAGGGCGCGATAGCCTTCCAGCATTCTTGCGCGCGTCATATTTCTTATGCTTTCCCTTTGGCTTTCAGATCTGCCCAAAGATCCGCGATGGCCTTTTTTACATCGGACGCAGGCGGGTAGACGCGGTCGAATCCAAGATTTTTAAAGGTCGTTTCGGCTTCCGAGAAGTCGTGTTTGCCCACGCTGAGATTGCCGCCGATATACAGGAGCAGGTCGTTCAGTCCCGCTTCGATGCACTTATCCTTGAATCCCTGGACGTCATTTTCGCCCATTCCATAAAGGGAACTCATCAGGATGGCATCGGCACTGTTGTCGAGAGCGGCCTGGATGAATTCCTCCGGGGGAGTCAGGATCCCCAGTTCCACGACATTGAAGCCGGCTTCACGAAGGGCTCGGGATAAGATTTTTGTTCCTATGACATGCGCGTCTTTGCCGACGGTGCCTGTTATAACTGTTGGATTAGCCACTTTGATGATTTCTCCTTCCATGCGCCGTTCCCCGTTTCCGGTTCCCCGTTTCCCGTTAGACAATTATTGGTTTTAACGGGAAAAGGGAAACGCGGAACGGGAAACCTTTTTTATTCCGGTTTTCCGGTTAACCGGCCCTTGCTGAATGCCCAGAAATCCTGGACGATGGCGTCGTAATCCATCGCACGGCCTTCCGATTTTTCTCTTTCCGCCACTTTTTCGCGATGAAATTTCTTGACCTCGTCAGGGAGCGGAAGGTTGCCGAATTCTTTCCACCGGATCGCGCCGCGGCTGTCCTTGATGCCGATAACCTGGTCGCGAACCTGTTTGTTGGGACTGAAGCTTGAGTCGAGAAATCCCTCCTCAACACACTTCAGGCATCCGACGATCACGTCCCCGTCCCCTACTTCCAGAATTTTGTCCATGAAGGCGCGTATTTCAGTCTCGGCGATGGCGGCTTCGGCGTCTATTTCCTTGCTTTGCAGTTCGATCTTCTGGCCCCGGATTATATTGAGCAGCCAGTTTGTGGATTCGTAACTGAGAGCGTGCGATTCTTCCGTGGGAACGCCGAGGGCTTCGTCGATGGTTCGGACGGATACGGCCTCCGTTTTCCCCAGGGCGGCGACCATGGCCGTGTAATTCGGGAAAGCGAACGCACCGCCCATACTCTGGGGCATGGGGAACAGGGGGGTGTGCTGTGCGAAAACACCCGCAATCTCTACATCTTTGTATCCAAGCCTGTCGAGATACTCCCGCAGCAGCCTGGGGGTTACGCGAATCCAGGCCAGATCCTGGGCCATGTTGCCCATCAGGTGAACGACGGACGTGATGCTTTTGCCGCCCTGTTCGGCCACCATGACGGCGTCGGCAATAGTGGTTGCCAGGTTCACCGTCATCGGCTGCATGCCCGTCAGGATCCATCCGTGGTTGTCCGTGGAAATAACGATGCCACGGTCGGCATAATAGCCGATAAGCCGGTGCACATACTGGTTGGTGGCCATGGATTCTTCCAGCGTCGCATCCTTTTCATAGGCTGCCCAGGATATGAAAGGACATGCGGCAACCGCCGTCATGCCGGCGGCGAAAGAGATTTCAGTCGCAATTTTGTAGGATTTCAAAGACAGCCTGGGATTGAAGGCGCCTACGGAAACGCTTTCAATCAGTTTCCGGGTCTTTTTGACTCCGTAGTTGATGAGGGGAAATCCGTTCAGCAGGTTCCGGCCTGTCTTGCGCATTTCATCCAGGATGCTTTCCACTTTTTCGAACTCGAGCTGGCGCGTGTAGCTGTCCGAGGTTACCGGGATAAAAGGGACGCCCGATTCCTCCAGCTTTTTGGAAAGACTGATCTGGGCTTCAAGCAGGCCCGTTCCCGCCCTGGGGAATATGGCCGTGCGTTCTTCCGCATTCAGTTTCCGGGCTATCTTGTGCCAGTTTTTCGAGTCGGGCAGATTCTTCTGATACTCGACAGCCTCGTCAAGATCCACTTCGCGCCCCGTCGGCCACAAATCAAGAACAGGATCCCGCATTTTCAGAAATTCTTTTTCATCCAGCCGCTTGTTTTTTAACGTTGTTTCCATCAAATTACTCCGTTCATCGTTTCCCGTTTCCCGTTTCCCGTTCAAAAACGACCTGCAATAACGGGAAACGGGAAACCTGAAACGGGAAACCTTTTTTATATGACTTCCTCGTCTTTTAATTGCTGTATTTTATCCCAGTCGTAGCCGCAGACATCCAGCAGGACTTCCTCCGTGTTCTGGCCGAAACAGGGGGCGGAGCCGTCCACCGTTACAGGCGTTTCAGTGAAACTGACCGGATTGCCCACCATCTTGATCGAGCCCAGGGAGGGGTGGTCGATTTTCGCAATATAGCCGTTCTCCAGCGCCTGTGCGTCATCGGCCAGATCCGTCGGCTTCAGGACGGGTGAATAGGCGATGCCTTCACCTTTTTCATCCAGGATTTTCATCCACTCTTCCCGCGTTTTAGTTATAAAAACACCTTCAATGATGCCCAGCAGTTCCCGGAAATTTTCCCTCCTGGCGGCGGCATCGGCATATTTTTCATCTTTTTCAAGATGTTTGATGCCCAGGCAGCCGCAGAAAACGGGCCAGAACCGGTCGGCCTGCGGTTCCGAAAGCATCAGCCACTCGCCGTCGAGGCACTCGAAATGATTCGCCATCGGATTTTTCAGGGTGCGTCTCGAAGGTCTTGGGATCTGGCGTCCCCGCAGAAGCGCCGTGTTCAGATTGTACGCCTGCAGGTGAATGCCCGATCCCAGAAGCGACACTTCAACCTGTTGTCCCTTTCCGGTGCGGTCGCGGGCGACAAGTGCCGCCAGTATTGCATAAACCAGCACCGTTCCCGTCATCTGATCGAATACCGGGCCGCCGATCTGGGCCGGCGGCGTGTCCGGCTCGCCGCCGAGAGCATACATTATTCCGGATCGGGCCTGGGCAACGCTGTCGAAGGCGCGTCGTGTGTTTTCGGGACCCTTGAGCCCGTAACCGGTGGCAAGTCCGTAAATAAGTTTCGGATTGTATTTCTTCAGTGTCTCAAAGTCGATCTGGAGTTTTTCGATAGCACGCTGTGTAAAATTAGTGCAGAAAACATCCGCCCTGGAAACCAGCTCGTATAGCAGTTGCCGGCCTTTCTCTTTTTTCAGGTCCAGCGTCAGGCTCTTTTTATTCCGGTTCGCCGTTTCGAAAAGGATGTTTTCGCCGTTGGCCAGTGTCATGGAGGAGCCGAAAACGGCCGATGTGCCCCGCGAAGGATCTCCTTTTACGCGATCCTCAACCTTGATTATTTCCGCACCCAGGTCGCCCAGCATGTAGCAGGCTGTCGGGGCGCTGAGATATCCGGCGCATTCAATGATCCGTATGCCCTGTAATGGTCCGCCACTCATATTCACCTCGTTTGCATGTCGCGATTGAAAACATTTGCGATAAGTCTGCAGTATCCTGGCGCTGATCGAAATGCAGAATTTCAATCGTAAAACGATTATCCGGAATCGTCAATTAAGTACTCAGCCGGCGGAGAAGCTGCAGTTCCTCCGGAGACGGCCCGGCAATTTCTTCAACGACAGGCGCAGTCTTCAAATCCCACCCGCAATGGTTCCGGATCTCTTCCACCCTTTCTTCCAGGCTTCGCAACTGAAGATCGGGGAAGCATGCAACAAGATGCAGTTCGTCCTGCGGATTCTGTTTCCTGAAAATACCCATGGTCGATACAACGGTCGTTACGGCCCCGCCGCGTCCGGTCACATACGCAAGCTTGTCCACAAACCGGTCTTTTGACTGCTTCAGGCACAATATTGCTTCACGCGCATTGAGCGCATCATTGACGCCGCCGGAGCCAACCAGAAACTTGCCTTCGGAGGTCGTTGTGGAATTGATGTTGCCGAACCTGTCCATCTGGCCCGCGCCGAGAATGCCCAGGCACTTGTTGTTTTCGCCTCCGACTATGATGCCCTGCATCACCGTTGTATCGGTCAGCATTTTGGACGTCCGCACATTCGCTTCGCTTGCGAGTATGGATTCGCCTGCGACGGGCGTATAGCCGATCTGCCCGTTGCCCGTTGCCAGTTCGAAACCGGTCCCCCGGAGCCGGAAGTAAGCGAGAAAGGCGGCCGTTGCGGCGAGCCCTGCACCCGCCAGCACGGCCTTGTGTCCATGCTTCTCCACACTGCTCATAATTTCCCGAGCCAGCGCGATCAGCATCATTTCCTTCGGTTTGAATGTTTCGGCATTGTCGCCAGGCGACGGCGGCACCTGTGTGGATACGGTTTTTACTCTCCCGGACTTTTCCTTGAGATCAGCTATCCTTTTCTCGCCAAGCTTTTCCAGATATTGTTCGTGATTGTCGCACTGGAGAACCCATTCCCTGATCCATTCGTCCAGAGCATGTTCGCTCTCGGAGGCCTCAAAAAGAATGTTGAGAAAATCGACGTCCTTTTCGTAAGGATCGAGATCGCTGATGCCCGGATTGGCCAGCGAGAAAGGATGCAGCCCCAGCTGGGCCGGCACGACCGCATTGACGGCATAGGCGGGAATCTTGACCAGGGCCGCGTATTTCTGAATGAATTCCGTGGGGACGATCTTTTCAACGGTAACGATCACTCCGCCTTTGCTGGCCAGGGCGCCCCACAGGTCTTCCCCATAAGGAGCAGCCGGAATTACGTTGCCGTCGACGTCCGCTACGCATCCGTGGATAATGGAAATATCGGGGATGAGAGCGCCTGCCAAACCGACTTCAGTTCCCGAACCGAACGGATCTTCAATGGATTTGAAAGTATCTTTATTATCATCGGCGATACTGCTGCCGGAAACGGAGCGTGTGGGCATGAAAGGCACGCCGAATGCGCCGGCCATAAGACGTTGCTGCAGGGAATTCAGCGTCCAGTTCTCCATCTCGACCTGTTTGTTTTCAACCGCGTCCTGGATGACTCTGCTGGGACGGCCCTGTGCCGAGATATTCGCACATACCGAACAGATAAGCTTCTTTACGAGCTTAGTGTGAACCAGATTGAGGCTGTGTCCGGTAACAGTGCTCTGTATCAGTGTGAACCCGGAATTTTTCCCCCGGTACTGCCGGATGATCTCACAGACTGCGGCGCTCGGCCCGCCGATACCCGCCGCAAGGTGCAGTTTCATCCCGGGCTTCACAAAGCGTTCAATTGCTTCGCGGAGATCCAGCACTTTACCCGGTTTTTCGGGCGTAATCATATCCAAACCCTTCATTCTTAATCCGTTAAGCTTACTCCAGTTTAAGAATTTTCACATTAAGAGCTTTCGTCTTAATGATACCCCCAAGAAAATTCAATAAACTTTTCAAAACCTTCGTAGAACATTATATAACCATCACGATTATACCGGCTAATCCAGAAGACAACCTCCGAATCTCCATCACCATCATAATCGCCGGCATCAACAAGTCGCATTGTAGAGTCGTTATCACCTCCAAAATCGTTCAATATATATTTCCAGTCAACCAACGAGCTGAGATTCTGTTTCTTACCGTATTGGTCAATATAAAACCACATACTTACAGCACACTTCGTTTCTATATTAACCAGCATGTTACCTGTCTTGGATTTGTAGGACTTCGCCACCGTTAAGGGGGGATTCTGAATATCGACATCCGGACATGTAAAATGGATTTGGTGAAGGTGCTTTAAGAAATCCGGTTTAATCGAATCTATTACAGCTTTTTGGGGAGAGAATGAACGCCACTGTTTGGGATCGGTACATTTATCGTTGGATAGAACGACCAGGGGACGATAACAGTGATGAGCTGTAAAACCTGAGAATTCCCGATTTGGCTCACCAAATTGCGGCAAATCATATGAACCGTCCGGTATTTGTGCAATGATTCTCGGCAGGTGCCATTCAAATTTCTGCGGGAAGTCTTTTTGAATGCCACGAAAAGTATTCAGGCAACGCCCATCGAATGCGATAGTCCATCGCGTTTCATCGGGATAGAGAGTTTTATCTGCGATTTTTTCCTCTAGAGATTGCCATCCGGCCTCTTTTTTCATAAAAAGAGGTCGAATTCTCTTCGATAAGTTATGATTGGAAAACTCCTGATCACTGCACTCCTCAAGGACACCAACGTACAGTCTTAAGTCTTCAGCGACAATCAATCCCGATAGAGACATATAAAATACAATTACACCGGAAATAATTCGAAAACGGTATTTGAAATCCATTAATTGAAAATACCTCCATTTAATATATTTAACAGGCTAACAACCGTCTGGTTTTACTAGAGAAGTCGCTTTAAGTATTCTAAATCTCGGCTGCTGGATATCCACGTAACTATTCTGTCCATAAAATAATTGTTTTTCAGAAAATTCAACTTTTTCTTAATCAATCCCGTTCAGTCTTATTTGTAATAAACAGGGTACATTTATTATAACTTTGACAACTGACAATTGTCACTATACAATGGAGGCTTGATGATTCAATCCTTCAAGCATCGGGGATTGAAACGGCTTTATGAAACAGGAGATCGAAGCGGAATACGCCCCGATCTTATCCATTCGATTGAAGATATACTTGCGCGTCTCGACGTATCGGTCGTGCCGCAGGATATGAATCTTCCCGGTTACAGGCTGCATTCCCTCAAAGGCGACCTTAAAGGAATGTGGTCTGTTACCGTTCGGTCTAACTGGCGCATCGTGTTCCGATTTATCGGTAACGATGTCTTCGATATCGAACTGATTGATTATCATTAGCAAATATTGGAGTCCTGTTATGTCTATGAAAAAGCCACCCCATCCGGGAGGCAGTATCCGCCGGGCATGCCTGGAGCCTCTAGGTCTCTCTGTGACGGAAGGCGCCGGGATCCTGGGTATTTCCAGACAGGCTCTAAATAATGTCATTAACGGCAAATCCGGCATCAGCCCTGAAATGGCCATCCGCCTGTCCAAAGCATTCGGCGGTAGCGCAGAAACATGGCTGCAAATGCAGCTTGCCTATGATCTTGCTGTGGCCCGGAGTAAGGAGAGCAAGATCAAGGTGCGCCGGCAACAGCTAGTCCTGCAATTGCCGACGCAACATTAATCCAACTAGTCGAACTTGCCTTCCCATGGTGTCGCCGGAGTGCCTACAAGGTCGATCCATACGTTTTTCATCATGCTGTATTCGTCGAGCACCATGATGGAATTTTCCTTGCTGTGGCCCGACTCTTTGCATCCGCCCCACGGACACTCGAACACGATCGACAAGTGCTGGTTCAGCCACACGGTGCCGACCTTGAGCTGCTTGGTCATGACAAGCCCCTGCCGGATATCCCGGGTCCATATGGAAGCGCACAATCCGAAACGGGAATCGTTGGCAATGGCCACCGCCTCTTCGGGCGTCTTGAATTTTGCCAGGGCGACCACGGGACCGAACACTTCTTCCTGCATGATTTCCGATTTGGGATCGCAGTCTCCGAATATGGTGGGGGCTACAAAGTATCCGTTTTTTGTCTCGGGCGTTTCGGGCCGTTCGCCGCCCAGAAGCAGTTTCGCATCGGACTTCTTTGCCCGCTCAACGAATCTTTCGATTCCGTCCCTGTGTCCCTTGTAGGCAACCGGGCCGACCATTGTTTCGGGATTCAACGGATCCCCTACACGCAGCTGTTTTGTGGCTTCCACGAACTTTTCGGCGAACTCGTCATAGACCGAATCGTGGATGAGATAGCGGCTCGAAGCACCGCAGTTCTGGCCGGAGTTAAAGAAGCCGCCCCAAACGGCGCCTTCAACAGCGGCCTTCATGTCCGCATCGGGCATGACGATAAACGCGTTTTTGCCGCCCAGTTCGCATGCAACCGGTTTCACGGCGGCGCTGGCCAGGGCCAGAATTCTCTTGCCTGTTTCCGAATCGCCCGTGAAATTGATTTTGGAGATATAGGGGTGATTGACGATGGCTTCGCCTGCGGAAGCGCCCGGGCCTGACACAATATTCAGGACGCCCGGAGGGAAACCGGCTTCAATCGCAAGCTCGCCCAGCTTCAGCACCGTCAGCGGGGCGCAGGAAGCGGGCTTTACCACGGCCGTGTTACCCATCATCAGGGCCGGTGTTATTTTTGAAATTGCCGTGACAAGGGGGAAATTCCAGGGCGTGATCAGACCGACGACGCCAAGGGGCTGGCGAATGGTCATGGAAAGAGCCTGCGGGCCGACGGGAAGGGATTTGCCTGTTACGGCCCTTCCGACGCCTGCCATGAATTCGAAATGCTCCGCGTCGAAAACCATGTCGAAATTCATGGTTTTGAAAATGGGTCCGCCGTACTGCATGGTTTCAAGCTTCGCCCATTCCTCGCGATGTTTTCGCAGGAGTTCCGCCATCTTGAAAAAAATCGCCGCCTTGTCCGTTGGCGATTTCTCCGCCCAGGCCGGTGCGGCTTTGTAGGCCGCTTCAGCAGCCCGGTTCACTTCCTCCGAACCGCATTTCGGCGCATGCCCGACGACGGTGCCGTTTGCGGGATTGATGACTTGCATGGTTTCTTTTGTGGACGCTTCACAAAGCTCCCCGTTGATAAGCATTCGATACTCTGAACTCATGTGTATTCTCCCTTTAGATAACCGTTTCAGCGTTTCCCGTTTTGCGCAGAAGGCTTTTACGGGCAACGGGAAACCCGTTAACGGGAAACGTGTTTAACCCGCGACGATGCCGCCATCCACCGGCAGGGCGTGTCCTGTAATATACGACGCCTCATTCGAGCAAAGGAAGATGGCCGCTGCCGCCACTTCTTCGGGTTCGCCGATCCTACCCATGGGTACTTTCTGGTCCATCGCTTTGACTATCTCCGGATTGGTCGCCGTCAGCGCTTCATTCATTCCCGTCCTGGTAGGCCCGGGACAGACACAGTTAACGCGAATGCCTTTTCGTGCAAATTCGAGGGCCGTCGATTTCGTGATACCCACAACGCCATGCTTGCTGGCAGGGTAGGCCGGATTGCTCGGCGCCCCGACGAGTCCTGCGGCCGAAGATGTGTTCACTATGGCGCCTTTGCCCTGTTTGAGCATCTGCCGAATCTCATATTTCATGCACAGCCACACGCTCTTGAGATTCACATTAATCATTTCTTCCCAATCTTCAATGTCGAAGTCGACCGTGGAAACGAACTGTTTATGGATCCCGGCATTATTAAAAGCACAATCCAGGTATCCGTAAGTGGCGATTGTTTTTTCAACTAACGCTTTAACATCTTCTTCCGAAGATACGTCTGTTTTTACAAAAATCGCATCATTGCCGATTGCCTTGACGCTTTTAAGCGTTTCCTCTCCTCTTGCGACATCGATGTCCGCGATGACTACTTTCGCACCTCTTCGGGCAAAGCCTATCGCTGCTGCCCTGCCGATTCCGTAGGAACCGCCGGTTACAAGAACGACTTTATCCTGATACTCGTCCGACATAAATCATCTCCGATCCGCGTCTCCCGTTTCCCGTTTCCCGTTTTGAGCAGAAAGCTTTTAACGGGGGACCGGAAACCCGTTAACGGGAAACGTTCTTTATGTAGTTCAATACGCTCTTGCCCGCGATACGGCCGGAATTGAAGGCGAACCCGACGGAGGAACCGGATGCCACGGATATGTGATAACTGTCGCCGTACATGCCGCCCGCATCGAACCCGGCAGCGTAGAGGCCTGCAATGACGGCGTCCTTTTTGTCGATGACCTCGGTTTTGTGGTTGATCCTGATTCCGCCCATGGTGCCGAGGAAGATGGTATGGGCTTTCACGGCATAAAATTTAGGGCCCTTCAATGGCCGCAGGTACCTGGGATCCTTGGCGAAGAGGTCGTCGTGCTTTTTCTCGCAATACCGGTTGTATTCTTCGACGGTATTTTTCAGAACGACAGGATCGACCTCTATTTTGCAGGCCAGCTCCTCGATGGAATCCGCGACGGAGACGTCCGTGTTTCCCTTTTCAAACAGGATCTCGAGTTCCTTGTCGAAATTGGTAAGCTTGGAACCGGGAGGAGTTCGTGCATTGACGCTTTTATCGAGGCCTTCCTGTTTATAGTGCTCGAGTATCGAAGTATCGAACAGGCTGTAGCTGTAGCCTTCCTTGAATTTGGCGTTGACGTTGCCGACGGAGGTATCATAGAAGGCGATTGCTTCATCGCAGAATCGCTCTCCACGCGGGTCGACCCAGAGATCGGGCTGAACGGTGGCCCATTCCACCTGGCCGCCGATTTCGGTCGTGATCGGGCCGACACGATACAGCTCCACAACGCCGATGCCTTCTTCGGCGGCACCTACCTCCCAGGCCATGCGGATGCCGTCTCCGAATTTGTCCGTATTGCCGATGGGAATCAGGTTTTTCTCCAGTTCGAATCCCGTATATTTCCTGATCCATTGCCTGTTGTTTGCGAATCCGCCGCTGGCGATCACAACGGCTTTGGCGTTCACCCGGATGTCGTCCGGTTCGCCTTCGACCATGACGCCCGTTATGCGGCCGTCTTCCTTGAGGATTTTCGTTACCGGGGTGCCCAGCCGCAGATCCACTCCTATTTCTTTCGCGTTGGTGACAAGCGCTTTGACGACGGCCAGCCCCGTGCCCGCTACGGTGTGGTAGGTCCGGGGTGATTTCGGCATATTGATGGTGACGCCGGCAAACTCGACGCCCTGTTGCTCGAGCCACGATATGGTTTCGGCGGATTCATTGACAACAGCCCGGACGAGGCGTGGATTTGCCTTCCAGTGGCTGTATTCCATAATGCTCTTGAATGCGTCGTCCCTGCTGTAGTCGATAAATTGCGCTCGCTGCATGTCGCTTTCCACGGCAAAGATGCCTCCGAAGAAGTTCGAGGTTCCTCCGGGCGCCCGCTGTTTTTCAAAAACAATGACTTTAGCCCCTCCCTCGGCCGCGGTCAGCGCCGCTGCCAGTCCCGCGGCTCCTGAGCCGATTACCACGAGATCTACTTCTGTCGCGCTTGCATTCATTGTTACTCTCCGTGTGCTGCGTTCCGTTGCATATTCCCCGTATCAAATCCAGAGTCTTCAACTGGGAAGGGAAAGCCCTTTTCGTGTATCAAACCGGAAGCCGACAGCAATCGGCACCTGATCGATCGCGGGCAGTACTGCTTCAATTTCAATTATTTTTGAGAATTCTCCAGCAGGTTCGTTGAAAGGCTGACTAAAGTCGCATCCAGGGAATTCTACAAACACGATTTTATCACTAATATGTGGAATCTTTTTACAGAATTTTGATTTGAGCTGTGGATGATGTAAATCATTATAAATGAATGAGATATGTATTTTATATAAGGAATGCGGAAAATACCCTGGAAGCAGGCTGCAGGATCTTGTTGCGACATGAGAAAATCCTGGCGGGGGAAAAGGCCGGCAGTTTGTTCGAATGTTGCAGAGCCCTTTTCCGTTTGAAGGAGGATGCTTTTTCCGTTTGGTGTGGCTAAAAAACCGTTAGTACTCCAAAATAGCCTTATTAAATGGGCCTGCATTGTCATCACCGTGGTGTATGCTAGAGGCACCCTGGTTCACGCGATCCATATCCACGAGGAGTTCTATGACGAGCAACAGACTGTTTTACGGGTGGTGGGTGCTTTTCGGCATTTTTACAAGCTATACCGCCCTTGTCGGCGTACAGGTCTATTCGCTGCCCCTGTTCTATCCCGAGTTGACAAAGGAATTCGGCTGGTCCAAGCAGAGCATTTCCTATGCCGCCACTATTTTCTTCCTTACCGGTGCCTCCATAACGCCATTTGTAAGTTCGCTGTTCGACCGTTATTCCGCCAGGATTTTCATGATCGTTGGGGGATGCATTACCGTTGTCGGTCTTCTGGCCTACCGTTCGATGGAAACGCTGACGCACCTGATACTGATTTACGTCTTGCTGGCCTTCTCCCAGGTCTGCGCCGGACAGGTGCCGACAATACTGGTCGTGACGCGCTGGTTCCGGAAATACAGGGGCATCGCCGTCGGCATTACACTGACGGGCACCAGTATAGGCGGGGCCGTTTTTCCGCTTGTCTTCAAGCATGTGATGGCAAACGGCGGTTGGCGCGACGCCATAACCGTTTTCATGGTTATCAGCGCGCTTATGATGCTGATCTCCTCCATTTTCCTGATCCGGAGCCGCCCGGAAGAAAAGGGGCTGCTGCCTGACGGAGCCGCCGTGGAACAGAAGGACCGGACCGCCCTGGATAAAGGGCCCGCGGGACCGACCCTGAAAGAAGCGCTGCGCAATCCGGCGTTTTACATTCTGGCGCTGACAACCGGTGCGCTCTGGTTCACCATGAACGGCATTTACAACAATCAGTCCTTTTTCATGAGCGGTGAACTGGGACTTTCAACCGACACCTATTCCCTGATATTCAGCGCCATTTTCTGGTTTGCCATTGCCGGGAAGATTCTGTTCGGATACCTGAGCGACCGTTACGACAAAATCCTCATAATGTGCGTCGTTGTAGTCCTGCTGGTCATAGGGCTTGCTTTTCTTAGAGCGTCCAGTGCCGATCATATGCTGAATCTGTATGGATATGCCGCGGTCTTCGGACTCGGTTTCGGCGGGACCTTCGCCCTGATCCAGCTTGTTATCGCCGAGTTTTTTGCCGGCCGGTCCTATGGGAAAATCCTGGGCATTCTGACCGCCGTGGACGTCGCCTGCGGCGGTCTGGGAATATCCATAATCGCCGAGATGGAAAGAATTTACGGTAGTTATCTGCCTGTCATAGAAATATTGATAGGGATGTCCAGTGTCGTCGCGATCATGGTTGTCGTTCTCTACAGGATCCGGCGCAATCATTCAAAACGGCTGGAACCCGCCATAATGTAGATGAATACCTGATATTCCCGGGTGCCGAGTTTCCGGACCTCATCGGCTCCTTTGATGCAGAGATCGAGATCCTTCTCGGAAAGGAGTATGAAAGGCACACGATCACCAAGGCCACCGTTCTCTATGAAATCAATCGGGTGTTTGTACCGCACCGGTATGAATCAAATGTTGTACGATCATTTTCAGTTCGCAGTAGGAGTATGTATTCCCGAAGCGCTCTTTGGCCGGGGATAGGAAGAGAGACTCGGCTGTTTTGAAATATTCCATTGCCGGGAGGGCTTTTTCGATGGTAATGAACCTCTCCAGCGGCAGGGTTCCGTTGCGCACGAAGTGGGCGAGATGGCCTTCTATGGTGACCTCGACCAATCCTCGGACAGATGCGATTTCGGCGATGGTTTTACCCTCATTAAACATATCGAGACTGATCTGTCGGGTCGGGCTGGATTTGCTTTTATTCCGGATCTCTTTTGTTTCTTCCGGATACTGATCGGATGAGCCGTAATCCGACAGAATGTCCAGAAGATCGTCGCCGACCCTTTCCAGGGTCTTTTTGCCCATACCCCGAATTCGTTTGAGTTGCTGTCTGGTTGCCGGCGCCCGATTGGCAATGTCAATCATGACCTTCAGCCCCAGGATTGTGTTGAGGGCCACACCTTCCTGATGCGCCTTTTGCTGACGCCATGCCTTCAAACGCTTGTAAAGTTCCGGGTGTGCCACGTCTGCAGCCTGCTCCGGGGTGCCGGTTTTTTTGCGTTTACGACCGCCGGTACCATCCATTGCGGTTTCAGCCCTGACCTTGAGATAGGTTTTAACAGAGAAACCCGAACTGCATGCTTCCAAACAGGCTGACTGGAGTTTCACCTGGTCAGTCAGTTGATTTATCGCTTTTTCCAGAGACTTGCGTACGGCTTTGTTGTCGGTTTCTATTGTAAGGCTTTCCAGAGGATTCATCAGAAGGTCTCTGATTTTCTCACTGAAATACCTCGTTCCCTTTCGGATCCTTTCCTGCAGAGCGTCATTGGATTCAAGGTCGACGATTTGATCGGCGATCAGGATATGAATCTGTGCGTGAAATTTCTCGGCAACAATGCTGATGTGTTCCCGTACATTCCGGTCTATCTCCACAAGTCGAGGTACAGGATTTTCCGGCAGGGCGGAAGCATGTTCCCGAGCCAGCCTGATAATCCGCCTCAATCCCCTGTGGAAGGACTGGAAATCAAACAGGTTTAACAGCAACGTTCGTTGATAGTCATGTTTTGCAGTGAAAAGTTGTTGGGGATCGGGCGGATTGTTTTCAATGTCGCTGGTAAAGGCCAGGACCTCGGTATCTGTTTTTACAGCCCGGGCCTGGATAGGCGTGCTCAACACCAGCCCTTCCAGGGTTCGGCAGCGGCTGAGAGCCACATAGACCTGGCCGTGGGCAAACGCAGCCTGGGCGTCGATAATGGCCCTGTCGAAAGTCAATCCCTGGCTTTTATGGATTGTTATGGCCCAGGCCAGCTTCAACGGGATCTGTGTAAAAGTGCCGGCTATCTCTTCCCGGATCTCTTTGGTCTCCTCATCAAGCGTATATTTGGCATTATCCCAGAGGACCGGTTCCACTGCGACGCACTCATCTTCACCGGGACACCGAACCCGGATGCAATCATTTTCAAAACCGACCAGTGTGCCGATCTTGCCGTTGTAATACCGTTTCTCGGTAGAGCTGTCGTTTTTTACAAACATCACCTGGGCTCCAATCTTGAGTTGCAGATTGAGATCCGTAGGATAAAGATAATCCGGAAAATCACCGCTGACGGTGGCCTGGAAATTCCTGACTGTTCCCGTCAATTCCGCCAGTTTCGTCTCATTTATCCGTCGGGCCTGGATATTATGTGTCGTCATTGTAATGAAGCCCTGTTTATCATCCGGTATAAAGTCCGGTTGATAGCGTCGGTTCAAAGCCTTACACGTTTCGATGTCCATCCGGTTCTCGCGGACATTGTTCAACAACGCAATGAACCGGGGATCGCTCTGGCGATAGATGTGCTTGAGTTCAATACCGATAAACCGGGCCTGTTGCAGTGCCATGCTGCTGAAGAAGAAGCCGTTTTTATAATAGCGGCTCAGGATGGCCCAATCTTCCTTTTTAACGACCGGCGCCAGCTGCCGGAGATCTCCGATCATCAGCAGTTGTACTCCTCCAAACGGCCGATGGCGATCCCTGTATTGCCGCAGTACGGCATCGATGCCATCCAGCAGATCCGCCCGCACCATACTGATCTCATCGATCACCAGAAGGTCCAATCCTTTGATGATATTAATTTTGTTGCGGTTGAACTTCCCGACAACTGTTCTGCCCTCGCTGTTTGTCCGGTTGAGCGAGGTTGAAGGTATCCATGGGCCGAACGGCATTTGAAAAAAGGAATGGATCGTAACTCCGCCTGCATTGAGGGCGGCCACTCCCGTTGGAGCGACAACGATCATGCGCTTGGTACAATGGCCTTTCAGGTTGTGTAAAAAGGTCGTCTTGCCTGTACCTGCCTTGCCGGTCAGGAAAATATTTTCACCCGTCCACTGCACATAATCGTAAGCCAGCTTGAGTTGAAGGTTTTCAATCATGGATAAAAAATTAAAGATTTAAGATCACGAAACCGGGATTCCTCTTTAAACTCTCAGTTCTTTAGTGATCTGCCCGCATATTTATATAGATCTGGAATACAAACATTCAAGCTATCATACCGATAAATGTGATTCCCAAGGTAAATGCCAATCTTTTTGGAAATTATACCCAGAATTTATGGGTGAATTCTTCCGGCTGTCCGGTATCTTAGGGGAGTTTGCCGGGAATTTCCAGTTTAGCTCCAATCAAAATATTTTGGATCAAATGGCAGGTCGACCGTTAGACAGTAAGATCGGCAATACAAAGCATACGTGTGTGAATGCCGGTCGGAAAGGATCCGGTATGCCTGATACGAAAGAGTCAGATGAAGAAAAAAGAATACGTCATATAGAGGAAATGAAAGAACAGGTGCTGCGTCTTGTGGAAGATCCTGAATGCTTTTACCTGGATGACTCACTGAGTCTTGAAGTGCAGGAAAAATTTTTGGAACGAATATTATTTATGGAAGAGTGCGACGAGCAGCCTCTTTTTGAATATCTGGAGAAGGGAGGCATCCGGTTGCCAAAACCGGAAGCCCTGGACGACGCACAACTTCACTCCAAACTGTGGGAAGTGATCAACGCCATGGCCCTGGCGGGACATTTCCTGTCCAGCACCGATCATCTCAGCGACCGCGAGCTGTATGAACACCTCTGGCGCGACATTCTGCCTGAGCCCACGTCCATCCCTGCCGACAATGCCTCTTTCTGCCACATCGACATCCTGGGCGGCTGCAGTGACGAGGACATGAAAATCCGTCTCAAATACTATGCGGATGACGACGAACGGGAATGCTGGGAAAGCGATTTTCCGGATGATGAAATTCCCCCTAAGGAACCTCTGCCCTACGACCGTGATCGCCATTTGCCTTCACCCGAATACAATCTTAGAACGGAATCAATAGCCCATTGAAGACTCGGACTAATATTTGCCGGGAAGAAAGGTCGCCAGTTCGGGAAAAATAAAGAGAAGGACCAGGCAGAGAACCAGGGTGATTAGAAAAGGGAGAACTCCCTTGTAAATCAGAACGATCGATTCCCGGGTGATGTTCTTGACGATAAAGGCAGCGACGGCTACCGGCGGGGTGATTACTCCGATCATGAGCGTCACGCCGATGGTGATGGCAAACCAGATGGGGTCGTAACCAAGTTTCATCGCTACGGGGAAAAAAATAGGAGTGGCCAGAATCATAAAGGCAATGTCATCAACGAAGGATCCGCCTATAAGATAAATAAGTAGGATAACGGCAATGATCAGATATGCCGGCAGCGGCAGATCCAGTGTCCAGGCTGCAACGGCACTGGGAATTTTCGAGACGACCACGAAATGGCCGAGCACGGCCGACCCCCCGATGAGCATCAGGACCATGCATCCCATACGCAACGATTCTTGGACCGATTTCACAAAGCCTTTGAAATCCAGGTCCCGCTTAAATAGTGTAAGTAGAAGAACCGCAATAGATCCGACGCTGCCCGCTTCCGTGGGCGTGAAGAATCCCGCAAGAAGGCCTCCTATGGTGACGACAAAGATCAGCAAAGGCCCGAAAACCTGGGGGATCGAACGCACACGCTCTTTCCAGCCTGAAGCCTCCCCCCTGGGTGCAAGTGAAGGGTTCATCCGGCACCATACAACAATGGTCGCCATGAACAATCCGGCAATCAACAGGCCGGGGGCGATTCCGGCGAGAAACAGCTTCCCGATGGACTGATTTGTGATCATCGCCAGGATGATCATCGTGCCGCTCGGTGGCAAAAGGATGCCCAGGGTGCCTACGCTTGCGACAACGCCCGTCGATAATTTCCTGTTGTACCCGTACTTATCCATTTCCGGTACGGCGACGCTGGAAAAGGTGGCGGCGGTCGCGAGCGAAGATCCGGAAATGGCTTTGAAAATTGTGGCGCCTACTACTGTGGCCAATGCCAGGCCCCCGGGAACATGACCGACGAATTTGCGGGACGTTCCATACATCTTTTCTGCAATGCCCGAGTTGTAGGCGATCTGGCCCATGAGAACGAAAAGCGGGATGACTACAAATGCGTAGGAGGCAAAAGCATCGTAAAAATCTTTGGCTACAAGGTCCACGGCCGCAGGCAAAGACCTCAGGATTGCAAATCCGATAAATCCGATGCATGTCATGGCAAAGGCGAGTTCAATTCCTGTAAGGAAAAGAACCAGCAGCAGGCACAGGCCGATGCAACCGATAAGCGCTTCATTCATATCCGGAATTAAAAATTAAAGGTTGAAGATTCAAAATTAAATGCCCCAAATTCCAACGATTCTCGATTTTTCTTCTGACTTCTGGCCTGTGACTCTTTCCGAAGTGAAAAGCTGGGCCGGAAATACATCGGCGTCGGGGTCGGAATCGGCATCGGGGTCGAGCTTTTAAAAACCGATTCCGATACCGATTCCGAAAACTCCCCCGGAGGCCGGGCTGACTTCTGGTTTCTGACTTCTGGCTTCTTTAATCCTTGCTCAGCCGGATTTATTGCATGTGCATGAGCTTTCAAGGAATCCCAGTGTCCTTGCGTGATTTGATCCTTTCAATAATTTCCGAAAGCAGGATCAGAGTCTGTACAAAGAAGGCTCCCCCTATGGCATACACGACATAATAGAAGGAAAGGGAGAGCTCGGCCGTAACTTCACCCGATTCCTTGAATCGGACGCCCATCGAGACCATGCCGTAAGCGGCAAGCAGGAATAGGATTATCCCGATCAGGCGGGTGGTTACCGTAAGGAAAAGCCTCGATTTCTCCGGAAGCCTGGCAAGCAGAATATCCGTGGCAACATGCCCTTTCGCCCTGGATGTCGCCGGCAGGGCAAGACCTATAATCAATCCGCCTGCGAGCGATACGATCTCGTATGTTCCCGGCACCGGGCAACCGAAAAGCCTGCCGACGATATCGGAACCTATCAGGACCATCACTCCAATGAGAGCTGTTCCGGCAACGATTTCCATCCAGGTGCCAAGACGGCCGGAATAAAGTGTAAGTAGTTTGACCATAATCTAATGATAGTTGGCCTTTAATATTCGCCGGAAGGGCGAACACAACTTGTCCGCCGGAGCCCGTAGGGCGCAGGCGGAAGGTTCGCCCCTACCCGTTCCCGCGAATTCATTGTAACGTGTTGTTACTCACCCATTCCCGGCAGTATGCAAGCGCTTCCGCCGCGACCAGTCCCCGGGCGGATTTTTCCCTGACGAACATTTCGTAAAGAGGAGACACGGCTTTTCCCCATCTTTTTTCCTCCTCCTCGCTTAAATAAATGGAAATATGATTTTTGTCTTTCCACTTTTGGATAGTCGTCCGGTCTTTTTCGTCCCAGATTCTGCTTAACTTTTCTGCATATTCTTCGGACATGGCATCGATGATTTCCTTCAATTTCGACGGCAGGTTTTCCCAGGTATTCCTGTTCATAACTACAAATCCGGGCGCGCCGACAGCCGCATGATAGCTCACGGTAGTGTAGGGCAGGACTTCGCCCCATTTTAGAGTTTCCAGGGAATCCCATGCCGCAACTACGCCATCCACGATTCCTTTCCTCAATGCATCGTAGGTATCCCCCGTCGATATTACGATGGGAACCGCGCCCAGGGACTTGAGCACCCTTGAAGCGTTTCCGCCCAGGCACCGGATCTTCATGCCGCTTAAATCTTCCAGGCTTCTGACGGGCTTTTTGGTATGCAGCAATCCCGGGCTGGCGCTCATGAAGAACAGGACCTTGACGGAATCGAATTCCTTCGGCCTGAATGTGCGGTAAAAGTCATTGGACAGCCGGGTCATCATGAAAGCGCTCCGGATGCCCAGAGGAAGTTCCAGAATTTCAGTCAGGGGAAAGCGTCCGGGAGTTACCCCCATCGGGCCGAAACCGACATCGGCGATACCGGTAGTCACGGAATCAAGCAACTGTGGGGCGGGAGTGAGTAACCCGCCCGGATAAAAGTCCGTTTTCAGTTTTCCCGCGCTTCTTCTTTCCAGGTCTCCGCACCACTGCTCCAGTACCTGGCTGAGCCTGTCGTGGGCCGGCAGC
The DNA here is from genome assembly GCA_016934295.1 of Acidobacteriota bacterium. Lineage (GTDB taxonomy): Bacteria > Acidobacteriota > UBA6911 > UBA6911 > UBA6911 > UBA6911. The sequence continues at coordinate 2,828 of JAFGTD010000319.1, read as the reverse complement.
GCCCCGGTGAATGCGAGTTGCGTCCTTTGGTTTCGAGCGGAGCAGGACGAACCTAAGAGAACCGATAACAGCAGAAGGCCCGACAGGTAATGTTTCATTGCAGTCCGCATTATTCTCCGGGGAGGCTATTGTGGATCCAATGCGTCATAAAAGTAAATTTCCGCACTGCAGATTAGACTTATTCGCCCTTCAGACCCGGGATCAGATCATCCAATCCAAGTTTTTTCAGTGTTTCAGGCAGGGGCTTGCCGGTTTCAGGATCCCATCCCATCTGTTCGTAGTAGTTTCTGCGCAAAGCATCCCACTGGGGCATAATGGCTTTGCCTTCCGCCGGGCCATCCGTGGGCGTGGAACCGTAACGAACGGACGGGGCCTCCATGTCCTTTGTCAATCCGTGCCGGAAATTGAAGGCGCGGAACTGGTTGACGACACGGCGTCCGGCGGCGATCGCTTCCTCTATGTCCATATCCCAGCCCGTAATGATATTCAGCGCCTCGATCGGCGATTTGAAATCCATCATGCAGAAACGGCACAGCGGCAGGCTGTCCAGGAATTGCCCCTTGCCGTTGAGTTTCGCGTTCATGCCGGACACTTCAACGGGGTCGGACGGATCCTTGACCGGCTCCAGTCCCAGTTCCTCCGGCTTGGGTGCGCCGCCGGTCACCTCGATGGTCCCTGTATTGGACAGGCAGGTGTCGATCAGTTCCGGCCAGTTGGCCCTGTGGTCGTGCGTGCGCGGGGATGCACCCTTCATGGTGTACACGGCGCAGTCGGCGGCTTCTCCGCCGATCTTTTCGGAAGCCCGCTTGACGCCTTCAGCCAACAGACGGCCGCATCCTTCGCGGTGCGCGATTTTTTTCAGCATTGCCATGACGGCGTCGCTGTTTCCCCAGTCCATCTCCAGGCCGTCCATGTCGGATTTTTTCAAAATTCCTTTCTCGTAGCATTCCATGAGCCAGGCGATGACATATCCGCTCTCGTTGATATCCATGCCCAGCCGATCGACCAGGTTGCATAAGTAGATCGTCGTTGCCGGATCGGTCTGCCCGATCAGCGATCCCATGGCGGCCACGCCTTCGTAATCCGGCTCCTCCCCCTCGAATCCGGCGAACGGTCCTTCCTCTATCTGGATCGAGCAGGTATGTCCCTTGCGGCATGCCCAGCAGGGAGTCGACTTGGTCTTGAAATTCCTGCGGATGGATTCGCCCGTGAACTTTTCGAATTCGGGGAATTCGCTTGTAGTGTAATTCTTCACGGGCAGCCAGCCGAGCTTCTTCGCCAGTCCGACAAGGTCGGCCGTGCCGTACTCGAAAAGCGGGTGCTTCATGTTATGGAAATTCTGCGCAAATTCCTTCACCGCCGCGGCATATCGTTCGGGATCGGCGACCTCGATTTTCCGGTTGCCCCGTTCGGCCGCAATGGCTTTCAATCGTTTCGATCCCATCACCGCGCCCAGGCCGTTGTGGGCCGCTACATGCCCGTGATCGCCGAATATGGCCGCATAGCGCACGAGGTTCTCGCCCGCCGGACCGATTCCATAGACGCTGCACTGATGATTGAGTTTGTCGCGGATAATGTCTTCGGTTTCGAGAGTGTCGCGACCGAGAAGGTCCCGGGCGTCGCACAGTTCGGCGGTTCCGTCATGGATCCGAAGGTATTTCCACTCCCTGGCCGCGCCCTGGATGATCACGCCGTCAAAGCCTGAAAATTTCAGGAAAGTGCCGAAGAATCCGTTGGCCTGCGACGACCCGGCCATATTGGTCATCGGCCCCTTGCTGACCACGGCGATCATGCCCGATCCCGCATACCGGGTGCCCCCGAAGGGTCCGGAAAAAAACATCAGCCGGTTATCCGGATCGGACCACTGCACTGCAGGCGGCACTTCATCGTATAGATATTTAGCGCCCAGACCCGCGCCTCCGATAAACTTACGAAGAATGGAATCATCCAGCGGTTCTACCGTGATTTTTTCGTTGCTGAGGTCCACGCGCAGAATGCGCCCCAGATAACCACCTGTTTTCTCTGCCATTGTTTACTCCTGATAATCCAATATTGGATATATGGCCGGTCGACTCTTCCCGGGGTATGGATTTGTTTATGACCGGCCCGATCCAAGGCTCTTTTCTGAAATTTGAAGGATGCGGGCTAGAATTTGACCCTCGGGATTTTATCTTCGTTCATGCTGTCTTTCATGGTCCAGAAATAGGCTTCCCCTTTGTAAAGATGAAATACGGCCAGCAGGGGATTGTCAGGTTCGGTGATACCGAAATTCTTGACGAAAGGCCGCTCTTTGATGCATTTCGCCCTCATTTCAAGGTCGTCGATAAATTTGACTTCGCCCGAAACCCTCATGGCTTTACTGAAGTCCTTTGTGTAGAAACACACTTCAATTTTAGGATTTTTCTGCAATTGCTTGCACATGGCTTTGACTGTCTGCGCCTGAAAATAGAATCCGGTTTCATCTGCAAACCACATGCTCAGGCACCGCACTCTCGGCTGGTCTCCCTCGACGGTTGCCAGATAGCAGGGCTGATTCTGATTGGCGAAATCGGCATATTCTTTGAAATCCATTCGTTTCTCCTTTGCGCTTCCGCCTTCTTTGTCCGGGGAAGCGGATATTCGATTTTACCGGCAAATCACTATGTCTGTCATTGCTGATGGGGCGATTCTAGCACTTTTTGACGGCCTTATGAATGTGTGATACCCGGTGCGCGCTAAATACGTTTCCGAAAGAGGCAATATCCTGGTGTAAGTTGCGTCGGAAAAGCAGGCAGGGAGCGGCCAATTCCGGCCACTGCAATTCAGACAGTAGGAGCCGCCCGCCGCCG
>JAFGTD010000318.1 GCA_016934295.1 Acidobacteriota bacterium | reverse complement strand
GGGGATCTGGTCGGAGACGGAACTGCTTAGTCTGGCCGCCAGCCTGGAAAGGGGAAGCGAGCATCCCCTTGCGGCCGCTATCGTTTCCGCTGCTGAATTGCGCAGGCTGCCGTTGCGTGAGGCAACCGAGTTTTTTTCGATTACCGGCAGAGGTGTCCAGGGGATTGTGGAAGGAAACAATGTGGTTGTAGGCAACCGCGCCTTGATCGATCAACTGGGTGTCGAGGCGGGATCGTTTACCCTGGCAGCGGAGAATATGCGGCAGAAGGGGCATACAGTCGTGTTCGTCCTCGTCGATAACATGCTCGCGGGCCTGTTGGGTGTTTCGGATCCAATCAAGAGATCCTCCGAAGAAGCGATCCAGAATCTGCACAAAGAGGGAATCCGCCTGGTGATGCTTACCGGAGACAGCAAAACGACGGCGGCGATTGTCGCGCGAAGCCTCGGGATCGACCGGGTAGAGGCGGAAGTTACCCCGGATCAGAAGGGTGAGGTTATAAAAAAACTGCAGGCTGAAGGCCGGATAGTTGCCATGGCCGGAGACGGCATAAACGACGCGCCGGCCCTTGCACTGGCCCATGTCGGGATTGCCATGGGTACGGGGACCGATGTGGCCATCCGGAGTTCCGGGATCACTCTGGTAAAAGGAGACCTGCGCGGGGTCGTCCGGGCAAGAAAGCTCAGCAAAGGAACAATGCGGAACATCCGCCAGAATCTTTTCTTTGCGTTTATTTATAATATTCTCGGGGTGCCGATTGCAGGAGGCGCTCTTTACCCGGTTTTCGGATTGCTCCTCAACCCCATGATCGCCAGTGCAGCCATGACTTTCAGCTCCATCTCGGTTATCAGCAACGCGCTCCGGCTCCGCAAGATGGAATTATAAAAGCCGTTGCAGGTTGAACATTCAACGATCTTTTTGTTTTTAACTTTCAACGTTCAAACGTTCAACGTGCAACGGCTTTTTATTCTTTGGGTGTTTGCCATACGTAGATATTCTGCGCTACGTCCGGTTCGAAGGCGATTTCGGTTTCCTCGCACTGGACGACACAGGCGGGCCATTTCTGAATCAGCTTCAGGGTGACTCCCGGTGTTATTCCAAGCGCCGACAGTTTGAGAAGCCGGGAGTGTTCCTTGGTGGAAAAATAGGCGATCCGGGCGGATTCTCCGACCTGGAGCTGGTCACAGGAAACGGCGATCGGCGTCAACGCCCTGCTGGCCTGGCGGCAGCATTCTCCTTCCGGTATGGGTTTGTTGTGCGGGCAATAGCGCGGATGTCCTAAAAGCGTGCAGATGGAATTCGTGATGCCTTCGGCAAGCACGTGTTCGTACTCGCAGGCAGCGGCTTCGCTGTCTTCCACCTGGTAGCCGAGTACGTCGCAAATAAGCCTTTCGGCCAGGCGGTGCCGGCGAATGATCTTCTCCGCAATCTGGCGCCCCTCGGGAAGAAGACGGATCCGGCCGGAGCTGTTTACGGATAGGAGTCCTTCGCTTTCCAGGCGCCCCAGGAGCTCATCGGAAACCGTTGTTTCTGCGCTGCGAACCACTTTGTCTACGGTTGCGGAGCCCTGTTCTTCGAGGGTCCATACCGCTTCCAGCACTTCCTGTATTTCCTCTGTTGTCTTTCTTCCCATGATGCGCTCCAATTTTATGAAGAGTGCCTTCAATTGAACTGAATGTCGAATGTACGCAGGATCCAGCCTACGACTGTGCCGACTGATACGGCGAACGGGACTATAAAGCCTGCGATGGCCAGCGCCTTTTTCCATCCCTGTTCCTTGATGATCATGAGAAATGTCGCGATGCAGGGAACGAACAGGGTGATGACGATCAGGCTGACTACAACCTGCTGCCCGGTGAGCATTCCATCCCTTGAAAGTTCGTAAAGACCCGCGGCTCCGTAATCCCTGCGCAGGAATCCCAATAGGAAAATTCCGGCGGCTTCGGTCGGGAGATGCAGCAGGCCGGAGAGGACGGGTTCCAGACCTTTCTGGAACGAGACGAGAAGGCTTTGTCCATGGATCCGGACACTGTCCATAAAGAAAAGAACCAGCGTGCCGGCCAAAAACAGCGGAACCGCTTCCTTCAGATACCATTTAATGCGGTACATTGTTTTAAGCACGACGTTTTTCATCTGCGGCATGCGGATCGGGGGAATTTCGAAAATGAATTCGCTCGGCTGGCCCCGTATGAGAAGAGATGAGAGATATCCGACCAGGAGAAGCTGGGATGCGACGACGCCGATGATTACCAGTGTCGCTTTAACGGTGAATCCCGCCGCAATTCCCATTATAACTCCAAGCTGTGCGGAGCAGGGGATGCCGAGGGACAATAATAAGGTTGTGATAAGGCGTTCTCTTTTTGAACTTAGAATCCGGGTGGACATGGTTGCCATGGTTACGCAGCCGAATCCCAGGACCATCGGCAGAATGGCCTTTCCGTTCAGTCCCATAACGCGCATCAGGCGGTCCGAAAGAATGGAGAGTCTCGGCAGGTAGCCGCTGTCCTCCAGCAGGCCGAAGGCAATAAAAAAGGCGCCGACGACCGGGAGCACGATGCCGACGGCATAGGTGATTCCCATGGAGATGAGGCCGTATTCTCCGACCAGCAGATTCCACAGGAAACCTTCGGGAATCAGGGCACGCAGCCAGGGAATGAAATGCTGTTCGAAAAACGCATTTTCCAGCAGCCCTACGAGGGTTTGTGCTCCGGTGTAACCCACGAATTCGTACAGCAGCAACAGGACTCCCAGCAGAATAGGGATGCCCGTGGAGGGGCGGCGGGACAGTTCCCCCATTTCCCGGGCAAAGCTGCGGCTCCTGCTTAGCAGTACCGCTAAAGGGACGATGACCGGTACGATAAAAAACAGGAGATGAACCGCTTCAGGGAGGAGGCCGAATTCGAAGTTGCCGTCCTTATTGAGGCCGAGCACGATATCCCGGAATAAATCCCCCCCGGGATTTGCTTGAGCGGCAAAAGCATTCAGGCTTTTGCCGGCCTGCCGCATTGCGAGGTCGTAGGGAGTAGGAATGCGCAGTAGTCCTCCGAATTCATTCCAGGCGAAAAAAAGCAGGCCCGCAAGCAGCAGTCCGAACCAGACCTTCTTGACATTCCCGGATTCTTTCAAAGACCGGCTCTTTTTCTTCTTTTTGTACCGGGCTACCGATCTGTCGAGAAATCTGTTCCGAAGTCCTGAGACCTCTCTTGCAGGATAGTTGTGCCCGGCGGACCAGTAATGTTCCCGCCACTCCTTCAGCCGGGTGAAGGCGGCCGCGCCCATGCATCCCTCGAGCGTATGAATGAGGTCGTCGTTTTTTCCCGCCAGCCATTCGATGCAGAGCAGGGCCGGAGGAGCGGGATTGTCGAGTGCCTTTACGATACTTTCCCGGGAATAAAGCGCCTGGATCGGATTGCAGGGCGGATGAGCATTCTGGATGGCGTTCAGAAGCTGTTTTCTACCTTTCGAATAGATGGCGATGGTTTTGATCGCGGGTATGGAAAAGAGTTCCGACAATCCCCGGGAGTCTACATCGATTCCGCGGTCCTCGGCTTCATCGATCATGTTTAAAGCCAGAACCATCGGGATGCCGAATTCGACAAGCTGGGACGTGATCAGCAGGGTGCGTCGCAGGTTTTTTGCGTCGGCTACCTGGACAATGACATCCGGCTTTTCCCGGAGAAGAATCTCGCAGGTAACCCGCTCATCTTCGGACTGGGGAACCAGGCTGTTTATGCCGGGTGTATCTACAACCTCGTATATGTTTCCTCCCAACTGCATTCTTCCCCGCGATACTTCGACGGTCGTTCCGGGGAAATTGGAAACCATTACGTAACTGCCGGTTAAAATTCTGAAAATAATGGATTTCCCGACGTTGGGATTCCCCACCAGGACAACTTTCCTGGAGGATTTCGGGGAAGGGTTCATTGCCATAATTATTAGCTGTTCTGCCTTTTCTGAAAACTGATTTCAATCTGAGCCGGTGATATTACCAGAATCCAAGATAATACCAAAGACGGAGTTTATGGCCCTGTTGATAATTCCATACCTTTTCCTCGACGATCCTTTTCCGGCGCCGGGACTGAGCCCGGGGTTCGCCTTCTCGGTCATTCTCCTTTTTACGTTCTATATTTCCGTGGCCAAGGAACTTACATCTACTAAAAGGTTCTTTGAAATGGCGGGGCTCAGCCTGACTGTTGCGGCCGTAAGTTTCGGCATCGGTTTTCTGGTGAACGGGTTCTTTAATCTGGAAGTCTGACGTGCATCATTCAACAAACTGCCGGGCATAATACTTCGGCGTCAACTTTTCGCCGGTGGCTCTCTCTATCATTTCGTTCCAGTGCATGGTATCGCCGGGTTCAAAGACTTTCCGGGTCAGATAATTGCCGACTTCCTTATGACCTATAAAGGTTACTTTCCGGTAATCATCCGTTTTCAGAATGTTGTCGCTGATGTAGTAGAAAAGTTGGGAGGCGAACAGTTCGCCCATCATATAGTTGTGGTAGTAAACGGGATAAAGCGCTATATGAATTTTGGAGGCCCAATCCGGTTCATTGCGGTCTTCGGGACGTTTCAGCATCTGGTACTTTTCAGCCAGATCCCACCACAGATTATTCAGGTCCTGCTCCGGATTATCATACAGGCTCTTTTCGAAGCGGTACATGACCTGCACCCATCGGCTGAAGACAAGCTGTTGAAGACGGAGCATCCTGAAGGCGGCTTCGGAGATTTGTGCCGCTTCCTCCTTCGATATTCCGGTCATTGCTTCAATCCACGCGGCATTTGAAGCAAAGCGGCCGAAGAGCATGGCAACAGCTTCGGTCGTGAATGGATGGGCGGGTTCCCGAAGAACCCATGGAACTTCTCTACTGTTGTATTTATCGTAGACTGCATGGCCGAACTCATGCAGGCTCGTATCCATCCAGTAAACGTTCGGCTTGATGTTGCAGATTACCCGGACGTCCCCTTCGTGATCCACGTCCATACAGTAAGCGTGCTGATATTTCCCTTCTCTTTCATAGAGATCGCTGCCGGCAACCATGTCATCGATAGGAAGGCCTATGCCGGCGTAGTACTCCTTCGTGAGTTTTTCGATATCCTGGTTGCTGTAATATTTGTCAAAATCGACGTCATAGACGCGGGGCGCTTCCTGGAAAAAAGGATTCTGATAATGCCACGGCATCAGTTCGCTCTCGCGGACGCCGTATCTTTTTGCCAGCACGCGGTCCGCCTCTTTCTTCGCCTCCGCAAATACGTCGCGAGTGAGAGTATCCAGATCGTCGAACAGCTTTTCAATGGTTTCCGGATCCTGCTCGCCCAGAGACAGCTGCATTTGCTGGTAGTTTTTAAAGCCGAGATCCCGGGCCGCGGTATTGCGCATTTTCACCAGTTTCACAATATCCCCGGCGACCGTAGGTCCAATCTGCTTGCTCGCCTTCCACGCACGCTCCAGCTCTTTTGAATCGTTGGATTTCTGGAGCACTTCCCTCAATTCGTTGTCTGTCTTCTCCGCACCGTCCAGCTTTGCCCGGAAGGTCGAGAACTTCTGTTCGATCTCCTTCTGCAACTCTATGATAGCTTCCAGCTGTTTGTCGTCCATCTGCTTTGAAAGGAAGGCTCTGTAGGTTACGTCCAGCTGCCGCGCCAGGAGCGGTTCTGTCACCGCGCCCGAATCTTTAATTCGTTTAAGCTTTTGGAAATTTTCAGTATTCGCATGTATTTTGCTGAGTTCGAGTTCCAGATCGGCGGCCTTCTGGTAGTCTTCGGGTTCCCCCGATACGGACGCGGCAAAATACGTCTTGTTGTGACGGATACTCAGATCCTTGACTTGAGCCTCATAGTCAGCCAAAAAAGTCTTGAATTCCACGGCCATTTTCGTTCTCTCCTGATTCGTACAACCCAGAAAAATTACCAATAACAGAAAGAATCCCGTCCGGATCAGCATTGTATTTCCTCCGATTTTTTTAAAGAGTATACCCGCTGTCGCCCGAACGTTGCTCGAATAAAAAACAACTTTTTGTCAACCCGTAGTAAAATCGCTGCCGAGAAGTCGGAATCGTCAGCATAATACGTTTTTAATAAAGGGGACATATTATGAAACGCACAGTCATCGCCTTTGTCGTATCGATTCTCTGCGCACCGGTATTTCTGCACGCACAGCAGGAACCGCTCAAAATCACAATCAAGCCCGTCGCCGGTCCGGTGTATATCCCGAACGGGTCGAGGGAAAACGGCTTTTGACCTGTCTTCATTTTTCTGTCTTCGGAGTGGAACCCTTTATCCTCGACAATGCCTGCGGGCACAGCCTGCACCTGTGTCCGGACAACCGCATGAACCGGGCGATTCTGGAATTCCTGGAACCATAAAATTATTCAATAACAAGGACAAGGTAACAAAATGAACCAGCCTGCATTAAGTTTGAAGGAAAAGCTGAGCTACGGTCTTGGCGATGCCGCCAGCAATATCGTCTACCAGATGGTCGTCAATTACCTGCTGTACTTTTACACCGATGTATACGGGATTGAAGCGGCGGCGGCAGGCACTCTGATGCTGGCAGTCAGGCTGTTTGACGCCGTTACCGATCCCATGATGGGCGCCATTGCCGACCGCACCAAATCCAGGTGGGGCCGCTATCGTCCCTGGATGCTGTGGATAGCTGTTCCTTATGGAGCGCTCGCCATTGCCGCGTTTTTTACGCCCGATGTAGGGATAGGGACCAAGCTGGTTTATGCCTACATATCCTATGCTCTGTTGATGACCGCCTACACCGCCGTCAATATCCCTTATTCGGCATTGGGCGGCGTCATTACTTTCGATACTCAGGAACGGGCCGATGTCCAGACCTGGCGCTTCGCCATGGCCATGGTCGGCGGCGTTTTGGTCACCGCATCCGTGCTGCCGCTGGTAAGTCTTTTCGGCGGCGGCAATGAGCAGCTGGGTTTTCCCCTGGCCATGACGGTGATGGCCCTCGTTGCAATACTCTTTTTCTTCGGCTGTTTCGCCTTCACTCGCGAACGGGAACAAATCGATGAAAGCAAATCCAGCCACAGCATTTTGACCGATATCTGGGGCATGCTGAGCAACAGGCAATGGCAGATCATTGCGATCGTGACGGTCGTATTCTGGATTCGCGATGGAATGAAAGGCGCCGTTACTCCCTACTACGTCAATTACTACCTGAACAGTGAAAATTTGATCGGCCTGTTCATCTCGTCCGGAATGATTGCAGCCGCCTGCGGCGCTCTGTTTTGTGCATGGCTGGTAAAAAGACTGTGCAAAGTCACCATCATTAAAATTGGCATTGCGGGCATGATGGTCACCAATGGGCTATTCTATTTTGTGCCGCAGGATGGCGTCTATGCGGCTTTTGTTTTATCACTGCTGTCGAGCTTTACACAAATGATGTTCGTTTCAATGCTGTTTTCCACAATACCCGATACCGTGGACTACGGCCTGAAAAAAACCGGCAAAGGCGCCATGGCCATGTTCTTCTCAGGACACCTGCTGGCGCTGAAACTGGGCATTGCCATTGGCGGCGCCTCAACAGGATGGACACTGAACTTGTTCGGCTATGTGCCCAACGAAGTGCAGACCGAATCGGCCTTGCAGGGCATCATGCATGCCTTTGCCGGCAGCGCCCTGGTTGCCGGAGTTCTGGTGCTGTTTATTATGCGCTTTTACAAACTTACTAAAGGCTGGAAAGATCGTGCGGACATCTGATCTTCGCTTAAATAAATGATGAGACCTGTGCATACAGCTCCTATTTTCCGTTGTAAAGATCGGGTGCTTCTGGATCGATTCTGCCGACGTTACCGGATTCATCCCGGCGACGAACCGTTGGCCGTGATCGAGCAGTGCGCGAAGGCGTTCTCGGCGCTTCCTTACGAGAATTTGACCAAAATCATTAAATCGGACAGTGTGCTCAGCCCGAATTCGGCGCTTAGGTTTCCGGAGGAAGTGCTGGCAGACCATCTTAAGTGGGGAACCGGAGGTACCTGCTTTTCGCTGACGGCTGCGCTTATCGCAGTTTTCAATGAACTCGGCTTCAATGCACAGCCGCTGCTTGCCGACCGACACTACGGGACCGATACGCACTGCGGCCTGGCGGTCATGCACGACAAACAGGGGCTGCTTATAGATCCGGGGTATCTTCTCTTTATCCCGACACCGCTTCCTGCGGTCACTTCGTCGGTAATTGCTCTGGATTATACGACCATAGAGCTTTGTCCGTTGGAAGGAGGCAATCGTATCGAACTTGCGACCGTGATTCGAGGATGCCGGAAGGTTCGGCTGACCTACAAGCGTTCACCGGTGGATGCAGCAACGTTCGAACGTGCATGGATGGATTCATTTACCTGGGAGATGATGACTTATCCCGTACTTACCCGCTGCATTGCCGGGCGGCATCTTTACTTTCAGGGGACGTCCGCTTCGGTGCGCACATCGGAGAAAACCGAACGGTTCGAGCTTGAACCTTCGGAACAGCTTGCATTTGTCCGGGAAAAGATGGGTGTCGCAAACGATGTCGTCCTCGAAGCCTGGGAGGTGATTCGTCATGGCGCAACCTGAAGAGCCGCTGCCGGTTAAATACCTTGTCGCCGCGCTTTTTCATGACCAGGAAAAGCTGATGCAGGTAAAAAAAGAGCTGGTCGCCAGGTGGGGAACGGTCGATTTCGAGGGAAAGGATTATCCTTTCGACATTACCGACTATTATCAGCCTGAAATGGGAACGCCGCTGTACCGCAGGCTGCTGGCATTTGAGCCGCTTTACACACCCGCGATGATCGTTTCCATGAAACTGGAGTGCAACGATATCGAGGCCTCTTTTTCACATGATGGAAGAAGAACGGTGAATCTGGATGCAGGGTATCTCGACCACAACAAGTTTGTTCTTGCATCCGCAAAAGAGGCCGGGCAGAAAGTGTATCTCGACAAGGGCATCTATGCCGATCTTTCCGGGCGCTATAAAGCAGGGAAATACCGGCCGTTCGAGTGGTCTTTTCCCGATTTTAAGGACGGAAGATACGATGAGGAACTGCTGGCGATCCGGAAACTCTACATGAACCAGATCAGACAATTCAGGACAGGGAACAGGATTTAGCATTCTCTTCCCCGGAAACCGGCTTTACTGAAAACCCGAAGTCGGACAGCATTCAAAGAGAACGGAGGGTCCGGTTTTTCCGTTTGCCGCCAGTATTTCATCCTATACGGGATATAGAAAAGTGAATGGCGTTCGTTATAGAAACTAAATGCTTAGTACATAGGTATTTGATAAAATAATCCTCGTTTAGAAATTCCCATCATAATGTGTACATAGACCCAGTGAGGCTGATATGCAGAAAGATAAAACCAAGCTTCATGAGACAGTAGTTGGCTGCCTGCTTTGTATATCAATGATCTGTTTTTACGCTCCGCTTATAAATGATTGCAGGGCTGACGATTTGCCGGGATCCATTTCAGGAACGGTAACGGGAAGTGTCGGTTTCGGGGGTACGCCTTTGTCCGGAGTTACAGTAGAGGTATTCGACGGAAACTGGAATTATGTCATATCCGGGACAACCGACGGAAACGGAGACTACAGCATAACGGATCTCCCGGCCGGATGGTACTACCTTCATACTTCCAACACTCTTGGGTACGTGGATAAGTATTATCATGAACAGACATTTATCCCGATACCAACTCGACAGTACGCAAGTCTCGTTATCGTAAATTCAGGCGTGGATACCGGCAGCATGAATATGGAGCTTGATGACTACGCCGGCTCCATTTCCGGAAGGGTTGTCGACGGCGTCGGCGGAGCAGGGATCGAAGGAGTTACAATCGTCGTTCAGGGGAGTTCCAGTGTGCAGAATTCAAACATTATAACCATGGTGGATACGGACGCTTCGGGGTACTATACCGTACCCGGATTGGGTTCGGTGATTTATCTGAGAACCGAAAACAGCGACGGCTACGCCGACAAGTTTTACGATAATGTCACTTCCTATTTGGACGCATCCAACATCATTCTTACACCCTACAGTACGACCGTATTGAACGACCTGACTCTGTTTATGAGCGGTTCCGTGTCCGGCCGGGTAACAAGGGCATCCGACGGCGCCGGCATTCAGGACGCCCTTATCTATTTGTTTGAGGAAAATAATGATTACTATACAGCAAGTACAACCACGGATTCCCAGGGATACTACAGCATCGACAATCTCGAGCCGGATGTTTATTATATAAATGCACGGCATACCGATTATGTAGGCGAATATTACGATGATGCTTCACCCCTGGGCTCTACAGGCATGGCGGTGCCATCGGGCGGAACCCTTACCGATATAGATTTCGAGCTGGAATCCGGCGGGTCGATCTCCGGCCGGGTTACCAGAGCCTCGGACGGCACCGGCATACGGAGCCTGAGAGTTACCATTGTTGAGAGTAATGGATCGATTTACTCTTCTCAACGTACGAATGAGCAGGGTTACTATCAGATCAGCGGCTTGCCCACTGGCAAGTATTATGTTTCCGTGGAGGGTGGGCGCATCTATGATTACTTCACATATCAGAATATTGAGTCCGGCGTGGCAGGGGAGTATTACAGCGGCGCCGCAAGGCGTGGTTCCGCGACGGCGGTTTCCGTTGTGCGGGGGCAGGACACGGGCAGCGTCGACTTCGAGCTTGGGAACGACGCGACCATTTCCGGTCTGATTACGCGGGAGGGCGGCTTATACCCTGGAGTATTAGAGGTTTATATATACGATTCCGACTGGAATCAAATCGATTCCCGGGGCATCTCCGGCGCGTACAATTTTACAGGTCTCTTGCCGGGGAGCTACTACGTCTATGCCGATACAAGGTATGCAACGGATTACGCGAATGAATATTACGGCGGTTCAACCAACCGCAGCGGCGCTGTCGCCGTAACGGTTGCCTACGATGAAGATGTCACAGGCATCGACATCTTCCTGGGCGAGGGCGGGTCCATTTCCGGCACTGTTATAAGCGCTTCAGGCCAGTCGGGCATCCCGGAGGTTTCCGTTGAGGTATTCAACTCCGCCTGGGAACCGGTTAATTCGGCCGAGACCGACGAATCTGGAGACTACAGCGTATACGGACTCGCCGCCGGATCCTATTATGTGCTGGCCGCCGCCTCCCCGTATTACATAGAGGAATATTACGCGGGCAGCGTCTCTCCTTCAGGCGCCCTTCCGGTCGCGGTTGTCCAGGGACAGGATACCGCGGATATAGATTTCGAACTCGAAGCCAGCTTCGGCATCTACGGAACCGTAACCGGTTTTGCGGACGAGCAGGCGATAGAGGGCGTCGAGGTAAATGTCTATAACGCCGGCTGGGCATTGGTGGATTCAGGCACGACGGATGCCTTTGGAAGATACGGGATCGAAGGCCTCGCCGCAGGCAAATACTATGTCAATACATCCAACGGCCAGGGCTATGAAGACAAGTACTGCTGCTTTACAGATACTCAAGGCGGTGCATCCCAGGTGTACCTGCAGTATTTTTCGCGTGAGGTAAATTTTACCCTGTTTGAAAAAGCTTATTCCGGCCGTAAGGATGCAGTAATCGATTTCGGCGCGGGCGTCGGCTTATGGGCGAGATACGGCGACACTACCTGGAAGAAGCTGCACAATATGAGTCCGGAGCTTATTGCTGTTGGGGATCTGGACGGCAGCGGCGAGGATGATTGTATTATAGATTTCGGTACGGGAGTCGGC
>JAFGTD010000317.1 GCA_016934295.1 Acidobacteriota bacterium | reverse complement strand
TTGACCTTGCCTCGCAAGCCCTATGCGCGCGACCTATTGTACTTTTACCACGGGCTGTTAGCCCGCATTGAATACGATCCGACGTTTGAGGATTGCAGCTCCGGAGGCTGTCTTGACGCCGGTGCAATGCTGAATTGGACGGCGGAAACTCCAAACATATCTTGACGATCCCCGGAGCAGGATACAAGCTTAGCGCATGACATTTGTTTTCAACCTGCTGGGCATGCTCGCATTTCGTTCGAAATCGCTCCGGCTTCAGGCGGAAAGCCGAATGGTTTTCGTAGGGATTTTCTTCTACTCATCGGGTTTCCTCGCTTACGCCCTGGTGAAGAATTATGTATACGCCGAATTGCCGGAGATTACCGTGGAGACGTCCGGATGGATCCATTCCCTTTTACATATCAATCTCATTCAGACTCTTTTCTTTCTTTTATTTGTTTTCGTGCCCGGATTGATACTGCTGGCCAACTCGATTCCCGGTGAAGGTCACGGATTATTGATCTCCAGCCGGGAATACAGGCTTCATATTTCTTCCATGTTGCCTCTATGGGGGCTGGTGTTTTTTTTAACGGCTCCGCTTCAATGGATTGTCCCTCACTTTCTCCTGATCGGTGTGTTTGAAATCTCCATCGGATTGCTGATACGCTCAATTCTTCTCTCGGTTTATACCGTCTGGGCGGTCAAACAACTGAATGGCCTGACGACGGTGCAGGCGACGGGCATTTTTATCCTTTCCTGGCTCACGCTGCCTGTATTATTCATCCTGACGTAACTGTCGTTGCTGCAGGCCGGCGTTGGCTCTTAAAAAGCGGAGTATATATCCTCCGGTCCTAGCGGAAGGCTTTATACAATGAGCCGCTCAAAGCGGCTTAATAAAAATTGTCGGGGTTGGTATCGGTAACGGAATCGGTATCGATTCCACTGGAGATATTGGCCTTCCTATTTCGACCGCGATTCCGATACCGACTCCGACTCCGATTTCTGGAACTGTCCAACTTTTCCTGCCACCCCGGCAGAGCCGAGGGATCTCCCTGAAGATTAGAGAGATTCTCGAATAACGCGCGGATTCATGATATTTTGTAACGATGAGAAACTACACCGAAGAACATGCTACGTCAGGCATCGACGCGCCCCTTCCCGAGATCGAGTGCTGGGAGAATCAGTATCCCGATTACGAAATCGAAATCGTTATTCCCGAATATACGGCAATCTGCCCCAAGACCGGTCTTCCCGATTTCGGTACCCTGTATGTAAATTATGTGCCGGACCATTGGTGCCTGGAGCTGAAATCCGTGAAGGAATATATTAATGCCTACAGGAACCTGGGTATTTTCTACGAGAACGCGGTCAATCGAATCCTTCAGGATATGGTTGCCGCCTGCAAACCCGTTTCCATGCGCGTTCGGGGAGAGTTCACTCCACGCGGGGGGATCCAATCCAAGATCGAAGCGAAATACCTCCGCAAATCTACGAATACAGAAGATTGAGTTGATGAAGTAGAGATGCTGAATTCTGGACGGGAATACAATTTTTAGAAGCCGGAAGCCAGAAGCCGGAAGCCGGAAGCCAGCCCGGCTTCGGGCAACGCCGGATTGAATATCCGGTGACTCCGGGTGAGTTTTCGGGGTCGGTGGTCGGAGTCGGCATCGGAATCGGTTTTTAAAAGCTCGATCCCGATATCGATTCCGACCCCGACGCCGATGTATTTCCGGCCCAGCTTTTCGCTTCGAAAAGAGTCACAGGCCGGAAGCCAGAAGAACGTTCAAACGTTCAACGTTGAACGTCCAACGTTCCTCCTTCCTGTATTAATAAGAGATTATCGTATCCCCACCTTTGACCCGCCCTTTCCTGGATCTTACCTTGATAGTATGGTTAATCATAAATACACGAACGCGCTGGTGAATGAAACCAGTCCATATCTTTTGCAGCATGCACACAATCCCGTCGAGTGGTATCCCTGGGGAGAGGAAGCATTGTCACGGGCCAGGGAAGAGGACAAGCCGATTCTTCTGAGTATCGGGTATTCAGCCTGCCACTGGTGCCATGTCATGGAACGGGAATCGTTCGAAAATGAAGATATTGCAAAACTGATGAACGCGCACTTCATCAATATTAAAGTCGATAGGGAGGAGCGGCCGGACCTGGATTCCATTTACATGGCGGTTGTCCAGATGGTGACCGGCAGCGGCGGCTGGCCGATGACTGTGTTTCTCACCCCCGAACAGGAGCCGTTCTTTTGCGGCACCTATTTCCCCCCTGTCGGCGGTTTGGGGAAACCGTCGTTCCCTCAGGTAATCCAGAGTGTCGTTCAAGCCTATCGGGAAAAGAAGCAGGCACTCAACGACAGTGCCAGTTCCATTGTAGGGGAGTTGCAGAAGTTGAACCGGCTTCCCGACTCGCAGGATGAGCTCGATCCGCAAATTCTGGCCGAAGCCTCCTCCGGAATTATCTCCAATTATGATGCCCGCAACGGCGGATTCGGTTCCGCGCCCAAGTTTCCGCCCTCCATGGCCTTGAGCTTCCTTATGCGAGCCTACTCGCGAAGCCGGGAAGAACGGTTGCTCGAGATAGTCGAAAATACTCTGATGCATATGGCGTGTGGCGGCATGTACGACCAGGTTGGCGGGGGCTTCCACCGCTACTCGGTCGATGCCCAATGGCTTGTGCCCCATTTCGAGAAAATGCTCTATGACAACGCCCTGCTCAGCCGGGTTTATCTCGATGCCTGCCTTCTGACCGGCAAGGTGTTCTACCGTCGTATCGCGGAAGATACGCTGGATTATGTGCTTCGGGAAATGGCCTCTCCCGAAGGCGGTTTTTATTCGTCGCAGGATGCCGACAGCGAGGGCAGGGAAGGCGCGTTTTTCCTGTGGTCCCGCAAGGAAATTCAATCCCTCCTGGGCGATGGGGATGCGGAGATTTTCTGCCGTTATTTCGACGTCACGCCCGAGGGAAATTTCGAGGGGGAAAATATCCTCAACGTTCCGAGACCGCCTCATACCTTTGCGGACCTCGAACGAATTCCCGGAGAGAGGCTTGAGGCGATTATTCGAAGCGGGAAAAACAGGCTGTTTAATGCCAGGGAGCATAGGATAAAGCCGGGCCGAGACGATAAGATCCTGACGGCCTGGAACGGACTGATGCTGCGAAGTTTCGCCGAAGCCGCCAATGCAATGGGGCGGGAAGACTATCGTGAAGCTGCGGTGCGGAACGCAGAATTTTTGTTGTCCCGACTTCGGAAGAACGGGCGGCTTTTCCGCAGTTACAAGGACGGGCGTGCGCGGTTTAATGCATACCTGGAGGATTACGCGTATCTTCTTGACGGCCTGCTGTCCCTCTACGAGGCAAGTTTTGATCCTCGCTGGATTACGGAAGCCGAAAGCCTTGCGGAGAGGATGGTAGATAACTTTTGGGACCGAAGCGGGGATGGATTCTATTTTACTTCAGAGGATCACGAATCGTTGATACATCGTCCCAAGGAATTTTACGATCATGCCGTGCCTTCGGGAAATTCCGTTTCCGCGCATGCATTGCTGAAGCTCTGGAAATTTACCGGTGACGATCGGTGGTCTTCCTACTCCGTTTCTATTTTTAAAAGGATGATCGTGCCGATGCGCCGGCATCCCGGCTCATTTGCCCATCTGTTATGCGCTTTGGATTTTTATCTCGGCCAACCCAGAGAAATTGCCGTCGCCGGCAGTTCCGGCAGTCCCGACACCAAGGCGCTTCTGGACGAGGTATTCGGTGTCTACATGCCCAATAAAGTCGTTGCCTGCGGATCGAATGCGGAAACGTTTCTTTTGAAGGATAAGCCGCAGGTTAACGGTCAGGCTACGGCCTACGTTTGCGAAAATTTCACCTGCAAAGCTCCGGTGACGACAGCGGAAGAGCTGCGGCAAACGCTTCAATCGGATCTGACGTAGGGGCGAACCTTGTGTTCGCCCTATAAAAAACCGTTGCATGTTGAACGTTTACACGTTGCACGTTAAAAACAAAAAGATCGTTGAATGTTCAAACATAAAATTTAAAAAAGAAACTTACCCTTATTCAAATCGTTGAATACGTCAAAACATGTCATATGGACCTGCCGGTCAGCCCGAAACGTGCAACGACGCTTTTTTCTTTTAACGTTCAACGCGCAACCTGCAACGACGCTTTAATATCTTTTAGGTTCGCCCCTACACCTCAATGTTCTGAAACAGAACTGAGGATTGGTACCGGTCCCCGGAATCGGGGAGAATGACTACAATCATTTTCCCCTTGTTTTCCTGTCTGGCCGCTACTTTCACGGATGCGGCGACGGCGGCTCCGGACGATATCCCGGCTGTAATGCCTTCCTCTTTATGCAATCGATGCGCCATTTCAATTGCTTCATCACTGTTGATTGCAACGGCTTCATCGACCAGGTCGAGGTCCAGAACTTTTGGAATAAAGCCGGCTCCGATTCCCTGAATTTTATGCGGTCCCGGCTTCAAAGGTTCTCCTCTTTTGCTTGCGGTAATAACCGGGGATTCTTCAGGTTCCACCGCGATGCTTTGAATCGCTCTCTTCTTTTCCTGCTTCAGGTATCGGCTGACTCCGGTTATCGTTCCGCCCGTTCCTACACCCGCAATAAGAATATCCACCCGGCCGCCCGTGTCGTCCCAGATCTCGGGCCCCGTTGTTTGAAAATGAATGAGGGGGTTTGCCGGATTGTTGAACTGCTGGGGCATCCAGAATTTTTTGGGATCGGAAGCCGCCATCTCTTCCGCTTTGCCGATGGCTCCCGGCATTCCCATGGATCCATCGGTCAGTATCAATTCGGCGCCGAAAGCTTTAAGAAGCCTCCTTCGTTCCATGGACATGGTTTCCGGCATTGTAATAACCAGCGGGTAGCCGCGCGCGGCGGCGACATAAGCCAGTCCAATGCCGGTATTGCCGCTGGTCGGTTCGATGATCGTTACGCTGTTATCCCCCCGGTTCAGAATCCCGGCCTGTTCTGCAGCCCGGATCATCGAGGCTCCGATCCTGCATTTGACGGAATAGGCGGGATTTCTTCCTTCGATCTTCGCAACGACGGTACCGGGCAATCCTGCCGGGATCCGGTTCAATTTGACGAGGGGCGTATTACCGATTGATAGCGAATTGTCATCGTAAATTCGGACCATGTATCCTCCTTAAAAGTCTGTAGCAGATACCAGGCAGGGGCGGGGAAACAACCTGTTTTGCGGTTTGCAGTGAGAACTGCCCATAATGGGTATTTACCAATTGCCATCTTGGAAGTCAACGAATGAAACGTTGTCGGGTATCCGATTTATGCGTTTTGATTTTTCGATACGCCTTCATTTCCGTTTGCGGGAATCCCGGCCGGCATCGGAAGATATTGCTTTCTATGAAGAAAAGAGCAGTGGATTACATCATTTTCTCCAGTTGCTCGAACTGTTCCTGTGTGCCGATCAGGACCATGACGTCGTTTGTATCGATTTTTGAGGTGGCTTTCGGCTGCAGATCGAAGGAACCGTCGGCTTTCCTGATGGCCAGTATGGCTATTCCCGACGTATTTCGGATGTTTGATTCCTCAATGGTTTTGTTGACGAATCTGGAGTTTTGCGGAATGGTGATCTCGAAGAGCTTGAAGTCCAGATTGCCGCCATGGGTGACAATGTCCAGGAAGTCGCTGGTTACCGGGCGTGTCGCCAGTGCGGCCATACGGATACCCGATATAAAATAGGGGGAAATGACGCGGTTGGCGCCCGCCATCATGAGCTTCTTCTCCGTGTCTTTAATGCCGGCGCGCGCAACGATAAAAAGATCGGGATTCAGGGCTCGAGCGGACAGGGTGACGAATACATTGACTACGTCCGAATCGGCGCAGGCGACCAGCCCTTTGGCTTCCCCGATCCCCGCATAGGAAAGGATACTGTCTGAAGTGGCATCGCCGGTGATACCGGGCGCGCCAATCTTTTCCAGTTCATCCGAGGATTCCTTTTTGTCGTCGATAACAACGTACGGAATTCCGGAAGATTGAAAGGTTTCGGCTACCTGGTGTCCTACCCGGCCGAAACCGCATATTATGAAATGGTCTTTGAGTTCTCTGATTTTTTTCTCCATTCTCTTTCTCTTCTGGTAGCCGGCCAGTTCTCCTTCGACGATGAGTTCCACCGCTTTGCCGCCGGCGTATACGGCGGTTCCCACTCCGGTGATAATAATTGCCATGGTGAATAGTTGGCCGGGCGGAGACAGCGGGCGCACTTCCTTGAAACCTACGGTAAAAATGGTGACAACGGACATGTAGGCCGCTTCCATGAAAGTCCAGTGGTCCTCAATCAGGACATATCCGGCTGTTCCGATGCAGAAAATACAAAACAAAAGAATTGCCGAAGGAATTAATCGCCTGAATGGATTCATGGACAAGATAATAGCATAAGCGTCGGTTGTTCTTTTTACTTATATATCGATGTTTTATCCGATGCATGTTTCGGCAAATCCTCGCTGCCAGCGCCTTTGTCGGGAAAATATGCGGAGATCGAAAGCGGTTTATAGCGGCTGCGTTTTTCCATATCTTCGTGCTCCTGAGAACCGCTACACTTGAATCGTGACTGAATTCCGAATAATAATAAGCGGTGTATGGGTATGTCGGCCGTCCTGCCGGCACCTGGCCATATTTGTATATTTTAACGGAGGGTTATAATGCCCTGGTTTATAAAATCGAAATCGAAGCGTGATGCAAGCAAAAAACAGGCGGATGAAATATGGATCAAGTGCCGGAAGTGCAGTTCCCACATATTCAAAGAGGATTTCATCAGCAACCATAACGTGTGCCCCAAGTGCGGCTGGCATGGGAAAATAACCGCACATCAAAGAATCGAGATGGTTCTGGATAAAGGAACCTTCAAAGAGCTCAACAAAAAGATACGACCAAGCGACCCTCTTAAATTTATCGACGGGAAGGGTCCATACTCGGATAAAGTTGAAAAAGCCCGGAAGCAGACAGGCCTCAACGAAGCTGTCGTTACCGGATACGGCAAAATAAACGGAATTTCCGTAGCGATTGCGGTGATGGACTTCCGTTTTCTCGGCGGCAGTCTCGGTTCGGGTACGGGAGAGAAAATCCTTCTCGGTTCCTCCTATGCCTACGACCACCGGCTGCCATATATCGTCTTTTCCGCTTCCGGGGGTGCCCGGATGCACGAGGGGATTCTGTCTCTGATGCAGATGGCTAAGACATGCGCGGGAGTGGCTCGATTGAATGAACGGCGCCTGCCGTATATTTCGGTTCTTACCGATCCTACAACCGGAGGCGTCAGCGCTTCCTATGCAATGGTTGGGGATATCAATATTGCGGAACCGGGAGCCCTGATCGGATTTGCCGGGAGACGGGTTATCGAACAGACAATCAAACAGGAACTCCCCGATAACTTTCAGACTTCTGAATTTCTGCTCGAACACGGTTTTCTGGATATGATCGTCGAGCGGAGTGCAATGAAAAATACACTTTCTTCAATTCTTTCCTTTTACAATCGATAAGGATGGTTCATGGAACGCGAGTTTGATTTTGAACAACCGATAGCCGATATAGAAAAAGCGTTGGAAGAACTGCAAAAACTGGCCGACAGAAATGACAGGGACATTAGCGACCAGATTGATGTTCTGCAGCGGAAGCTTGAAGAAAGTAAGAGAGAGATTTACGGCAATCTTACGCCGTTGCAGACGGTTCAGGTGGTTCGCCACCCCCAACGCCCGGTGCTTCACGACTATATCGATCTGGTTTTTTCCGACTTCATGGAACTCCACGGAGATCGCAGTTTCAGCGATGACCGTGCCATCATCGGCGGTTTCGCCAGGATCGATCGTGAAAAGGTTATACTGATCGGTCACGCGCGCGGTCACACGGTCGAGGATAATGTTGAGAGAAATTTCGGCATGGCGCGTCCCGAAGGGTATCGCAAAGCGCTGCGCCTCATGCGCCTCGCTGAGAAGTTCAAGCTTCCTGTCGTTACCTTTATCGATACGATGGGCGCCTATCCGGGACTGGACGCCGAAGAACGCGGTCAGGCCGAGGCTATAGCGCGCAATATCACGGAAATGGCGCGCGTCGAAGTTCCGATCCTCTCGCTTGTCACCGGGGAAGGGGGAAGCGGCGGCGCCCTTGGAATCGGCGTAGGCGATGCGGTGCTGATGCTTTCTCATTCGATCTATTCGGTTATTTCGCCTGAAGGATGCGCGTCCATTCTATGGAGGGATGCTTCCTACAGCGCTCAAGCGGCGGAAGCCATGAAAATCACCGCGAAGTCCCTGCTTGAACTTGGAGTTATTGATGAGATAATTCCGGAGCCGCCGGGAGGGGCGCACGCAGACTACGTAAAAACAGCGAAAGCGATTAAACCTGTATTACTCAAATACATAAAAAAATTCGCTCCATGGTCTCCCTCCAAGTTGATTTCGCGGAGATTCGATAAATACGCGGCGATGGGGACATTCACCAAATAAAAGGCTGGATATATAATTATGGCAAATATGAGCACTATCTCTGAAGATACATTGCACAAAATACCGTTGAGAATCACCGATACCACGCTGCGGGACGCCCACCAGTCGCTCTGGGCGACCCGGATGCGCACCGACGATATGCTTCGCATTCTCGATGTGATCGACAATGTCGGCTACTATTCTCTCGAATGTTGGGGAGGCGCCACATTTGATGTCTGCCTCCGTTTTTTAAGAGAAAATCCGTGGGAACGGCTCCGATTGATAAAAAGCAAGGCGAAAAATACGCCGCTGCAGATGCTGTTGCGGGGGCAGAATCTTGTTGGCTACCGCAATTATGCCGATGATGTCGTGGATAGATTCGTCGCCCTCGCCTGCGAGAACGGGATCGATATTTTCAGAGTGTTCGACGCTTTGAACGATTCCCGGAATCTTGAAGCGGCGATCAAGGCGGTGAAAAAGCATGGCGGCCATGCACAGGGAACGCTCTGCTACACGATTTCGAAAGTTCATACCGTGGAGAAATACATCTCCTATGCCCGGGAGCAGGTAGAACTCGGGATCGATTCCCTTTGCATCAAGGACATGGCCGGCATCCTGTCTCCCATCAGCGCGGAACGGTTGGTGACGGGACTGATCAAAGAATTCGATATACCGATTCAGCTGCACTGTCATGCCTCGAGCGGCATGGCTATCGCCACCTACGTGGAAGGCGTCCGATCCGGCGCGGGCGCCATCGACTGTGCGATTTCCTCCATGTCCGGTTCCTCTTCGCAGCCGCCGGTGGAAACAATGAGCGCAATATTTACGGAAACCAATTATTCCGCGGGGCTGGACGTCGAAGCTCTCGATAGAGTGGCACGGTATTTCAATGAACTCTCCCCGCATCGCCAGCAGGATTCCGGATCGGTTTCCTTTATAGATCCGGGAATTCTCGTGCACCAGATCCCGGGCGGCATGATCTCCAATTTCAAATCGCAGCTGTCCATGCAGAAGGCCCTCGACAAACTGCCCGTGGTCCTGGATGAAGTTTCCCGTGTGCGGGAAGACCTCGGATTCCCCCCCCTGGTGACGCCTACCAGCCAAATCGTCGGAACGCAGGCGGTGATGAATGTTCTTGCGGGGGAGAAGTATAAAATTGTCCCGAATGAAGTGAAAGATTACGTCCGCGGCAAATACGGCAGATCTCCGGTGCCGATTAAAAAGGACTTTCTAAAGAAAATACTCGGCGATGAAGAACCAATCGATCACCGCCCGGCGGATGAACTGAGTCCGATGCTGCCGAACGGCGCCGACAGTGTCGATCCGAAATATATCGAGCACGAGGAAGACATTATCTCCTATATTCTTCTTCCCGAACCGGCGCTGCAATTTTTCCAGTGGCGCGCCTTGCCGCCGGAGCAGCGTCCGGAGACTCCGGCCGACATCGAAATTAAAAAGATGCGGGCCGAACTGGAAAAGGAGGCATCGCCGGTTGAGAGCGGTGCGGAAACGGATGCTTCGCCTAAGCCGGCTTCATCCATCAGTTTGCCCATGAATATACCGGATGTCGCCAGGGAGGTTCTCGACAAGATTGAGGGGCTGACAATCGAAGAGCTGGTTTTCAAGAAGGGCAACTCGACCATAGCGATCCGTCCTTCAGGCATCATTGCATCCCCGTTTTTTGGTATGTCGGATGCCGCGGCCGAAACGCCTCAATCCGAGACGCTGCCGGCTGAGAAGGGGGAGGGCGGGGAGGCTCCTGCGGAAAAATCGGCAGAGTCCGGTTCCGCACCGTATAGTGCAACGATTGACGCTCCCTTTGTAGGGACTTTCTATCTGGCTCCCGGACCGGGGAAAGCCAACTTCATCAAAGAGGGGGATGAAGTGGAGGCGGGCGACAGAATATGCATCGTTGAAGCGATGAAGCTTTTCAACGAAATAACCGCGCCGAAAAAGTGCCGGATTGTACAGATCATCGCGGCCGACGGACAGGCGGTCGAAAAGGGGCAGTCGCTGATCGGCATCGAAGAACTCTAATCGGTTGTAGTTACAAGGGCGAACACAAGGTTCGCCCCTACAATCTGGATGTGAGGATTAAAGTAGGGGCGAACCTTGTGTTCGCCCTTGTAACAACTTAATACCTATAGATTCGATGGAGTGATAATGACAGAACAAAGCTGCGAATTCCCCGACTCGAATCCGCTGGAAGACGAAATAAAGGACATTTTTGAAAACAGCAAGACCATCGCAGTTGTCGGCCTTTCGGACAAACCGGAAAGGGACAGCTACAAGGTGGCCGAATACCTGAAAGGGCGGGGGTATACCATCATTCCGGTGAATCCGACCAAGACGGAAATCCTCGGAGAAAAGTCCTACCCCGATCTGGCATCGATACCCGTGCCGGTTGATATCGTGGATATCTTTCGAAACATCGATGCGGTTCCCGGGATTGTCGATGAAGCCATAGGGATCAAGGCAAAAGTTGTATGGATGCAACTGGGGCTGGCACATAACGCATCCGCCAGAAAAGCAACGGAAGCAGGTTTAATTGCCGTTCAGTCGAAATGCCTGAAAGTCGAACATCAAAAATTGAAATAATTCTGCAGACTGTCAGGATATTCACGCAATTTTTCAAATTCCCAATCGCAGCTATCGTGGCGGCCGCGATTCCTACTCCTCCTTCTTTTCGTTCATCTTCCGGACCAACCTCTCAATCTCTTCCCGACGTGCCTCAAGCCGTTCCATATTGCCTTTAATTTTTTCTTTCTCCTCGTCGGACTCAACCTCCTTGCTCCGGTCTTTCAGGGCATCCAGTTCGTTGACGGTTTCGGTCAGCAGCTGGTTGAGCTTTTCAATCGATTCCGCTTCGTCAGCCAGGTCAAACGCCAGTTTTTCAATCGCCGGTTCCACTTTGGATTCTTCCGCAAGGTTGGGGGCGGCGCTACGGGGAATAATCCGTTCTTTTTCCGCCAGCGCCCGGGTATTCATGAAGTTGGGCGATACAATTTCCACTCCGGCCTGGTGAAGGCCGTCCAGCATCATTGCCCGAAGCTTCGAGCGGATCGATATAAGGTGCCTGACTTCGGCCAGCATGCCGGACGCCCGATAGGTGACCGAGAAATCGCCCAATTCTATGATCAGGACGAAAGGATCGGTCAACCCTGCGGAAATCGCCGCTTTTTTCAGAATATCTTCCACATCGGTGTGGGGCACGTCGTAGCCGAGTGAAACTTCAGCCGAGATGATAGTCCCCGAAGACAGTATGACCTTGACCGGATTGGTAACCAGGTAGAGATTCGGCAGGGTCGTCAGATCCCGATCTTCATTCTGGATTTCAATATGAAACAGACCCCGTTCGGTTACACGGCCGAAATGATCCCCGACCCTTACAAAATCACCGGGGCGAAAACTCTTAACCGACCGCAACATTAATCCCGCCATGGCGTTGCCGATGAATGTCGTCGAGGAAAGGGCGATCGATGCACTGAGAAGAATCCCGATCAGACTCAGCAGCTGTCCCCGGGAAGTTTCGCTCAGGTGCTGTTCCGGAATGAACATCAGGACAATCAGCAGACCGACGAAGGACAGCAGCATTGTCATGACCTGACGGGCGACATTCCCGTGCACCCGGGCCCGCTTATCGATGAGGTAGCGAACTCCGAATATGATCAGCACAATGACAATTACAGCGACTCCGGTCGGTACAAACTCGCGGATGGAATCAAGAAAATGGGACATGGCGTTTCTCTCCCGGTCGGGGATCTCTCGGACCTTGAATATGAAATGACTTTGAGAATGAATCCTAAGGGCTTATTTTCAACAAAAACAAGAAAAAAGTATCGTTGTCCAGGTATCCCCGGGTCCGGAAATTTAAAATTGCGGAAGTCTCATCATGTACATCAAGCCTTAAAAATGTAATATAAATAGGGTGTATGCCTGGAAAAGTCCGGATCTGATGCCGGGCTGGAAAAAACGATCGGAAATAAGTATGTTTTGTCACTCAAACGGCAAATTTTAGAAGGAGACGGTTCATGAAAGGGAAAGTAGACGTTATTAAATCTCTGAATGAGGCATTGAGTGAGGAGTTGACTGCCATAAACCAGTACTTCGTTCATGCTGAAATGTATGAGAACTGGGGATATAAAAAGCTGTCGGAACTCAATAAGAAACAGTCTATCGACGAGATGAAGCACGCGGAAGAGTTGATTGAGAGGATCCTGTTCCTTGAAGGGAAGCCGAATATGAGCGTCAAGAAGCTCAATATCGGATCGGCCGTTCCCGACATGCTGAAAAACGATATGAAGCTGGAGGCTTCGGCCGTAACCATGTATAACGATTATATTATCGTTGCCACAAAGAATAGGGATCAGGGGACCGTGGAATTGTTCAAAGAGCTTCTGGAAGACGAAGAAGGCCACCTGGACAGTCTTGAAGAACAGCTCGACCAGATAAGGGATATGGGACTTCAGGTCTATCTGAGCGTTCAGATGTAATCCGCCTGAAAGTTGCGGGATACGGCGACCGGGAGCCGAACGGTGGGCTGCAAAACCTGCGGGCGGGGTAAGGGGGCGAGCCTGCATGAAAAGCCCGCCGGGAAAACGGACGGAAAATGTGTGCGCCTGAAGTGCGGAACAAAAGTATTTTCCGCCGTTCACTCTGCCTGCTTCAATCAAGCTTCCGGTTGTCGGCTTCAAAACAGGTGATTTTTCCCAAAAGACATTCAAGTTACGCCGGGAAATGAGTCACGTAAGGGACGAGCCGGCACCGCTGAGCAGCCGGAATTTCGCTTGAGCCGGTACGGTGTAGGTGTTATTTATTTGAATTCATTTTCAAATCAATCTCGACCATAGGTGTTGCTATGAACAAAGAACAGGAAGAACAGGAAAGCTTTAGAGTTACGGATAAACGGGGTTTCAAGGAAGACGGAGAATCCCGGGCGCAGGATATTTCGGAGGGAAAAGAGGAAAAACCTGTCGTCGAACCTTCCTCTGAAACCAGGAGTAATGCGCCGGAACAGGATGCAAAGCAGCAGCCTCCGATTGATTTTCCTTCATACATTCTTTCCTACTACACTCAGGGACTTGTACTGTTGGGCGAAGTGCCGAGTCCCTATTCCGGTAAAAAGGAAGAGGATGTCGAAGCCTGCAGGCATACGGTCGAAATTCTGGCCATGCTGCAGGAAAAAACAAAGGGAAATCTCCGCAAGGATGAAGAGCAACTGCTTGAGAATGTCCTGTATGAGCTTCGCATGAAATATATGGCGAAGACCAATCGCATAAAAATCTAATCGCGGATTGAAGATTGCGGATTGAAAATTGAAGATTAAAAACAGGGTGGTGGGATCCGAATTTTCTCTAAATTATCGGAAACCCTTATTATAAATGAGTGAGAATTACAATCGGTCTGAATCTTCAATCTTCAATCTGTAATTTTAATTGTTTAATGCCATGAAAGTAGTCTATCGACCTGAAGACGCAAAGCCGGATCAGCCGTCGCCGGTTGTTACAATCGGGAATTTCGACGGGGTTCACCTGGGGCATCAGAACCTGATAAGGGAGCTGGTTTCGCGGGCTGCCGAAATCGGGGGAACCCCCATAGTTTTTACATTCAATCCGCATCCGCTCCAGGTTCTGGCGCCCAACAACGCTCCTCTGCAGATCCAGACACTGGATCAGAAGCTTGCCACGATCGAATCCCTCGGCATTCCTCTCGTCGTATTGATTCCATTCGACATGCAGTTGGCCCAGATCAGCGCCCGGGATTTCGCCGAGAAGGTCTTATGGGAAAAGCTGCGTCCCAGGGAGATATATGTAGGGCCCAATTTTGCATTCGGCAACAGGAGGCAGGGAAGCTTTAACCTGTTGAAGGAAATCGGCGAAGAAAAGGGATTCCTGACGGGGAAAATCCACCAGGTACAGTTTCGCGGCAACCGTGTCTCGAGTACGGCCGTTCGCCAGGCATTGATCTCGGGCCAGGTAAGCCTGGCGCGCCGGCTCCTGGCACGTCCGTTTGCGCTCTCCGGAACCGTTGTGCACGGAACGGGGATCGGCACGGAGTTCAACTTTCCTACCGCCAATCTCAAGACCTCCAACGAACTGATCCCCCGCCAGGGGGTTTATATAACCCTGTTGAGCGTGGATGGCCGCCGTTACAAGAGCGTTACCAATATCGGATTCCGGCCGACCGTGAATAAAGATGAAACCGGCGATCTAAGCATCGAAACGCACATTTTCGATTTTTCGCAGGACATATACGGCCATGAAATTGAGCTCGAATTCCTTGTCCGGTTGAGAAACGAGCGCCGTTTTTCGGGCGAGCAGGAACTGATCCGTCAGATAGAGATCGATATCCGCAGAGCGGGGCGCTATTTTAACTGGCTGGACCGCACGGCGAATCCGGGAATTTAACGGACCGCCGGGATCGGAAAGGTACCGGCGGAACCGACTGGAACAGACAACCGGGAGAATACATTGTGGCTATATCACGAAGCGAAGTGTTGAAAATTGCAGAACTTGCCAGGCTCCACTTTAATGAGGAGGAACTGGATGCCTTTACAGTGCAATTTCAGGATCTGCTCGACTATATCGAACAGCTGAAACAGGTGGATGTGGACGCTATCGAACCTACAAGCCATGTGTCTCTGACGAAGGAGTTCGAAAAACACATTTTTCGTGAAGATGAAGTCAAGCCCTCCCTCCCGGTTGAAGAAAGCCTGGCCAACGCTCCGGATCCCGGATCCGGTCACTTTCGTGTGCCCAAAGTTATTTGACTTAGCGGTTATTGCCTATTCCGGCCCGCATATCTCGCAGGGTTCCGGTTGCTTCGCTTGGAAAGCCGTCGTAGTATGGGGCCGGCCTGAATATTCACCAGGTTTCCCGGTGAATATTCAGGCTCTGAGATATGCGGGCCAGGACCGATTGGAATGAGAAAAATATGAACCTCAAAGATGCACACCGGATACGAGATACGGTAAATTCGGGAGAAATTTCCGCGAAGGAATGGGCGGACGCGGCATTGGAGCGTATTGACGCGGTTGATTCCGATCTGGGTGTTTTCCTGACCGTCGAACCTGAATCGGTTCGCAGGCGCGCCGAAGCAGTCGACCGCGCCGTGAAGGGGAAAAGCCTGCCTCTTGCCGGAGTTCCTGTTACGGTTAAAGACAATATCAGTACGCGGCATCTTCGAACGACCTGCGGTTCGAAAATCCTGGAAAACTACATTCCTCCATACAACGCCACCGCAATCGATCTCCTGGAAAAAGCGGGTGCCGTTGTCGTCGGCAAAGCGAATTGCGACGAGTTTGCAATGGGCTCGTCAACGGAAAACTCCGCGCTTCGCGTGACGCGGAATCCCTACGACCCGGAACGGGTGCCGGGCGGAAGCAGCGGCGGGAGCGCCGTGGCGGTGGCTGCGGCGATAACTCCCGTGGCGCTCGGTTCGGAAACGGGCGGTTCCGTTCGTCAACCCGCTTCGTTCTGCAGTGTCCTGGGGCTGAAGCCGACTTACGGAAGGGTTTCGCGTTACGGGCTGGTTGCTTTTGCCTCCTCGCTCGACTGCATTGCCCCGATTGCGAACAGCCCGAAAGATATTGCACTGCTTTTGTCGGTTATTGCCGGTCGGGACGACCAC
The DNA here is from genome assembly GCA_016934295.1 of Acidobacteriota bacterium. Lineage (GTDB taxonomy): Bacteria > Acidobacteriota > UBA6911 > UBA6911 > UBA6911 > UBA6911. The sequence goes on along the minus strand of JAFGTD010000317.1, from coordinate 7,302 downwards.
GATGCGACGTCCGCGCCTTTTGAGGTTCCGGATTACATGTTGGAATTGCAGCAATCCGTGCGTGGAATGAAACTGGGAGTGCCGCGGGAGTTCTTCGGGGAGGGGCTGGATCCCGAGGTACAGGCAATCATTGAAGCCGGTATACGCAACGCGGAGTCGCTGGGATGTGAAGTGCAGGAAGTGTCGCTGCCGCATACAAAGTATGCCGTGTCCGATTACTACATTATTGCTCCCGCTGAAGCCAGTTCCAACCTTGCCCGTTATGACGGCGTCAAGTACGGGTACCGATCTGCAGAACACGACGATCTGATCGATATGTACAGGAAAAGCCGCAGCCGGGGGTTCGGGCCGGAAGTGAAACGGAGGATTATGCTCGGGACTTATGCGCTGTCTTCAGGCTATTATGACGCCTATTACGGTCGCGCCATGAAAGTGCGGACGCTGATCAAGCGGGATTATGACAAGGCGTTCGAGAAAGTGGATGCCCTGCTCAGCCCGGTGAGTCCCACGCCCGCATTCAAAATAGGCGAAAAGACTTCCGATCCGCTGGCCATGTACCTTTCCGATATTTACACCGTTACGGCCAACCTCGCCGGGATCCCGGCGCTCTCTTTGCCCTGCGGGTTCACGAAGCAAGGATTGCCGGTCGGTCTTCAGATCCTCACGAAACAGTTTCAGGAAGGAACACTTCTACGGCTGGCTGAAGGTTACATGAATGCATTTCCGGTATCCGGACCGCCGATTAAATACTAGAAGAACTAAGAAGCCAGAAGCCAGAAGAACGTTCAAACGTTCAACGTTAGAACGTTAGAACGTTAGAACGTTTTTATACGGATATATTCAGAAGTGAATATTTTAAGAATTTTCAACTCGAATTTTGAAAAAACATCATTTTTCTGACTTCTGGCCCGTGATTCTTTTCGAAGCGAAAAGCTATGCCGGGAATCCATCGGCGTTGGGGTCAGAATCGCTATCGGGGTCGAGCTTTTGAAAACCGATACCGATGTCGACGCCGAGACCGACCCCCGAAAACTTACCTGGAGTCACAGATTGTTTAATCCGGTACCAACCGGAGGCCGAGCTGACTTCTGACTTCTGACTTCTGTAATCTTCAATTTTTTGATTTTTTCGCTCAAATTCCGGAACAATCGTTAGACAGGCATGACAGAAATATGTATTCGATTGTGCCTGATAACAATCTGTTTTGGTGGTATCTACGAACTGGATCCTGCCGTGGCGATGCAGTCCCTGGCGGATGCCGCCCGGAGAGAAGCGGAGAGGAGAGACAGGATCGAACAGTTGGGGATTGAAGAGAAGGTGATTGAAGAGAATGGAAAAGGTTCCGTTCCTGACGGTAACGTGTCCGTATTCATGCCTTCCGAAATCAAATCTGCGGAACCGGCGGCTAAGGCGTTTCCAATCAAAGATCGAGGTGCCCTGCGTAAGTATCGGGCAAAACTGCAGAAACTGGATAAAGACATCGATAAGGGTGAAAAACGCCTTGAGGCACTTCAGGATCGTCTGGATTCTTTAAGACGGAAAAGCCTCAGGATCGGGGATTTTAAGGGATTCAGCCGAAACGAAGAATCCCGGGACAGCATAGAGGGACAGATTGAAGAGCTGCAGGTTGATTTGAAGCTGCTGCGTAAAGAGAGGCGTGAGGTCTTCGATGCCGGTAGGAAAGAAGACTTTCTGCCCGGAGAACTGGACGGGAAGGGCATCGTGCCTTGATTTCCCTTTCCTGTTGTTGGGCGAACCTTGTGTTCGCCCATGGCTCTTGATGAAGATCTTCTATTCGTTTAGTCCTCATCCAGGACCATCCGGTAAGCCTGTTTGCGGGTAATGCCCCGCTGCCGGGCGACCGATTTCAATGCTTCATTTCTTGAAAGGCCTGTCTTTTGGATCTCTTCTTCCAGGTGCTGTTTGATGGAATCAGGGGATACAACCGGTTCTGCAGCGGCTTCTCCCCGCTCAACTACAATGACGATCTCCCCCTGTATTTTTTCGCGTTCCTGAAACCGGCCGAGCAGTTCCGGCAGGGAGCCCGTCAGAAACTCCTCGTGAATTTTGGTAAGTTCGCGCGCAATGGCGGCCTGCCGGGATCCCAGAACGGCGACCATATCCGACAGGGAAGCCAGAAGCCGGTGCGGGGCTTCATAGAATATTAATGTAGCGGGAATAGCTGCGAGTTCTCCCAGCCTGCGTTTTCGCCCTGAACTACGCGCCGGCAGGAAACCGGCGAAGAAAAAGCTGTCCGTCGGCAGTCCCGATCCTATGAGTGCCGCGATGGCGGCAGATGGTCCGGGGACAGGAGTCACCCGGATTCCTTGCCTGCGGCAGGCTGCGACAATTTCGTATCCGGGATCGGACACGAGCGGCGTGCCCGAGTCGCTGACCAGGGCTATCTGCGCTCCTTCGTGCAACCGCTGCATAAGTTTCGCGGTCCGTTTCTCTTCATTGAACTTATGGTAACTCTCCCGGGGTGTGCTGATTTCATATCGCGCCAGAAGCCTGGCCGTGTGCCGGGTGTCTTCGCAGGCAATAAGATCGGCTTCCCGCAGGATGCGAAGCGCTCGCGGAGAAATGTCTTCCAGATTTCCTATCGGAGTCGCAACGAGATAGAGCGTACCCTGGACCATTATCCGTCAATCCCTCTTCCCATGGCTTCCAGCATTTCACGCACCGCCCGCTGCAGTCCGACAAGGGAAGCGCGCGCAATGATATTGTGGCCGATATTCAGTTCTTCGATTTCCGGGATATCGGATATGAGCCTTACATTACGGTATGTCAGTCCATGCCCGGCCAGAACTTTCAACCCTTTACCGACGGCGCGTTCGCATGCCCGGATTATCCTGGTCAACTCTTTATCGAGCGCAGGACCCGCCAGGTCCGGGCTTTTCGGAGAGGCTTCGGAATAGGCGCGGGTATTCAGTTCGATCATGGAAACGCCAAGGTCCGCTGCCGCGTCGATCTGTTCCGGGTCCGGATCGATGAACAGACTGACCTGAATACCGGTCTCGGTCAAATTCCTTGCAGCTTTGCCGACCGGCTCCGGATTGCCGGCTACATTCAATCCCCCTTCGGTCGTGATTTCGTATGTTTTTTCAGGAACCAGGGTGGCCTGATCCGGGTGCAGATCCTGTGTGACGACGACAATTTCATCGGTGGCCGCCATTTCCAGGTTCAGCCGGGTCATGACGGTATCTCTCAGCCTGCGGACATCGCTCTCCTGGATATGTCTCCGGTCCTGCCGAAGATGGACCGTGATGCCGTCGGCGCCCGCAAGTTCCGCCAGAACGGCGGCGGCAACAGGATCCGGCTCCAGAGCCCGGCGGGCCTGGCGGATGGTTGCTATATGATCGATGTTGACTCCAAGCTTGGTCATAACACCCTCGCTAAAATTATTAATTGAAGATTGAAAATTAAGGATTAAGGATATCAGATTATCTGTATGTGAGTCAGACTATTCTAATCTTCCGGCGTACTGTTTAAGTACTTTCCGAGACGTTCGAGGCGGTCGATGGTGCGTTGGCGGCCCAGTACCTGCATAACCTCAAACAGACCGGGGGCAACGCCCTGGCCCGTCAAAGCGACCCGTACGGCATTGATGAGAAGCCCGGCCTTGATCCCTTCCCGGTCCGCCAGACTGCGCAGGATTGCTTCCGTCGATTCCAGGGTGAATTCCCTGTCTTCATTGTAGAGGGAATGGAGCTTCGGGATCCATGCCTGCAGCTTCGGATCTTTCAGGAACTTTTTGCAGGCCGCTGGATCGTAATCGAAATCGTCTGTGAAAAAAGCTTTGAAAATTGTGCTGAAGTCCGTCAATTTTCGGATCCGGACTTTCAAAAGTTCCATCCTGGCGTCCAACGATTCCGTCTCGAAACATTCGATACCGGAGGCTTCCAGTTCTTTGAGTGCCAGCTCTCTCAATGTTTCGGTCGAAATATCGCGCAGATACCGGCTGTTGAACCAGTCCAGCTTTTCCGGTCCGAATACGGCATCGGCTTTCCCCACCCCTTCCAGTGAAAAAAGCTGTGTCAGTTCCCGGCGGGTAAGCATTTCGCGATCGTCGCCCGGGGACCATCCCAGCAACGAAAGGAAGTTGAAAAAAGCGTCCGGCAGGTAGCCCATTTCCGCGTAGGCCATAACGGAAGTCGCTCCGTGGCGCTTGGAGAGGCGCTGTTTGTCCGGTCCGAGAATCAGCGGGAGATGGGCGAAGTCCGGCAGGGGGCTGCCGGCGGCCCGGTAGAGAAGAATCTGTTTGGGCGTATTCGATAAATGATCCGCGCCTCGGATGACATGGGTGATTCCCATGTCGATATCGTCCGCTACAACTACAAGATGGTAGGTTGGGATGCCGTCCGATCGTATCAGGACGAAATCTTCCAGAATTTTATTCTCGATCTCGATTTTCCCGAAGACGCGGTCATGAAACGAGGTCTTGTCGGGCGGGACCTTGAACCGTATTGCAAACGGCTCTCCCGATTCAGCCCGGCGCCGGGAATCCTCACCGGTCAACTCCGCGCATTCGTGCGCAACAGCGTCTTCCGGGGCGTTGACCGGGTATTCGCTTTTGCGATCGGCATGTTCGTCGGTTTTGCAGAAGCAGCGATAGGCGTTTCCCTGTTTGAGAATCCGGTCGGCAAACGAGCGGTAATGCTCCAGCCTTCGGGACTGGAAGTACGGGCCTTCATCCCATGCCAGACCCAGCCAGCGCAGTCCTTCCAGGATCCCCTCCACCATTTCTTCCGACGATCGGACAAAATCGGTATCCTCAATGCGCAGGATGAATTTGCCGCCATGGTGCCGGGCGAAAAGCCAGTTGAACAGCGCCGTACGCGCTCCGCCGACATGCAGGTATCCGGTGGGGCTGGGCGCAAAGCGAACACGAACCTCTTTATGCATAATTCCTGTCATTCCTCTCAAATAAGGTTTGGCGGAAACAAGTGACGGCAGAAAAACTGCAATACGGCGCCGTCTTCCGTGCCTTTATGGGACACTAGGGTACCACTATGGGGGTGGGACTCAAAGTACAAGCTGGGCTGCATCTCTTACGGGAACGGCTATCCGAAGGTGACCTGGCTGCGGCCGTTTTGCTTGCTCGCGTACATCAGTCCATCGGCTCTTTTGATCAGGGTATCACTGGTATCTCCGTCCCTGGCCAGGGTCGCGCCAAGGGACGCAGTGATGCGGAGGCGGTTCCCGTCTACGGGCACGGTGGATGCATTGAGCATGACAAGCAGACGATGGGCCATGGTTTTCAGGGAGCCCTCGTCGGCGTTGCGCACAATACACAGGAATTCGTCTCCCCCCCATCGGCCTACCAGGTCGAAGGGGCGCACCGAAACCTTCAGGGTGTTGGCGATGGTTATCAGCATGCGATCTCCGACATCGTGACCGTAGGCGTCGTTGATGTTCTTGAAGCGATCCAGATCTATGAAGATCAGGCCGAAATTCAGATTCAGGCGGTTTTTTTCGTGAAAGCGCGAGGTCAGTTCGGGAAAAAGATGGTGGCGGTTCGGCAGCCTGGTCAGGGCGTCCAGCAGGGCCAGTTGCTCCAGTTCCTGCAGCCGTTCGGCAATAATTTCCTGGTTGGAAATGTCGGTGAAGAATTCCGCCCCGCCGACTACATTTCCCGTGTTGTCACGCAGGGGAGTGACGCGTGCCAGAACGGGAATGCGGTGCCCCAGCTTATGGTGAAGATAAACCTTGACTTCCCGTGCTACAGCGTCCTGCATGGAGGCGGCAAGCGGGCAGAGCGACTCGCACAGGTTCCGGCCCTGTTCGTCCACGTGAATGAGGATATTGTCCGCACACCGGCTTCCGACGACTTCCTGTGCGCTGAATCCCGTAATCCGCTCGGCACTCGCATTCCAGTAGGTGATGCGGCGGTCGGTATCCGTAAAGTAGATCCCGTCCCTGGTGTTGGCCAGAAGGGCTTGATAGTCCACCTGCATAATGGTTGACCTAAAGAATCATTCCCAGCCGGACTTGGTGCCCCCGGGGACAATTTCACAGTAGGCTTCCGCGGCATGGATCAGGTCGCCGTAGATTTTAAACGAATGCCAGACGTCCAGTACGCCGTCTCCCTGGAAAGTGGAGCCGGGACCGAAGTTCATTCGCATCGCGACCACACCGAGATCTTCATCGACGGCGATAACCCTGTGCGTGATTCCGGACAGGGTCGGTATCCTCTGGGTTTTCATGTTGTCGCAGCCTTCAAAAAAATCGCATCCGGGGCCGGCCATAAGCCGGCCGTTTTCGAATCGGTAGGCGTCGGGCTTCATGGGCGAATCGGCTTTTACAAAACTGCCTATTTTCAGTCCCGCCGGATAGGTCAATGCCATCCGGATCATGTCCTCGCGGGAATTCTTTTCCGCCGGGTCCACCGGGGTGGTCATGGTTTTGCTGGCCGTCTTTAAATTTTCCAGGTTGAAAAGCATCCCTTCTTCGCGGTTTCTGACAACCATGGTTTCGATTTCGGTAATTTTTCTGTCTTCAACTTTAAGCCTCATAACGAACATGACCGGCGAATCGCTTTCCTCGACAACGAGAAACGACACCGCGACACCCTGGCGGACGTCCAGTATATCCCTGCGGTAATCCGTCAGGCGCGAGAATTTTTTCCAAAGTCCTTCGCCGAGTTTCATCTCCCTGCAGTCTTCGGTAAATTTCACGTTGCCGGCAACCGGCAGAGAGTCGGGGTTGTGGGCGATCATGGCGTCCAGGTACTGTGTGATGAATCCTTGGAGGCATTCACGATCGCAGTCGCTTGAAGGCAGCGGCACCGGCTCCGCGGTGGAATAACCGCCGAATCCGTATAGAAGCAATAGGGCAACTGCAACCGATGTAATTCTTCTGATCATCGAGTTCTCCTTTAAAGTAATTTAAACAAAATTAATCCGGATATGTATCATACGCAAATGATTCCGAATGTTTCTCTGAAAATTTCCGTTCATCGTCAACCGAGTGATTATGCCATATTCCGGTCCGCCGGCAGGCACTGAGGATCGAAGAGTTATCCGGAAAAACCGGCGTGACGCGCTGATCCGCTATCGGACCTGCAGAAAAACAATGCAGACCGGTTCCGGAGTGTCCAGAACGGTTCCGGTTTCGGAAAGGCGGCCCTCGATGCGGTTTTTCAAACCAGCCTATGTTAGTTTAAAAATCGGGAAATGTACCGGAAAAAGGTACGTAAAATTCCAACGTTGCCGGCTTGGTCTGAAGAATCATTTATTGGAGAAAATGGATTCAGTACAAACAGATCACTGCAATTCAGACAGTAGGAGCCGCCCGCCGCCG
>JAFGTD010000316.1 GCA_016934295.1 Acidobacteriota bacterium | reverse complement strand
ATGGGAATGGACAGTGTGGTGGCTGAAGAGGTGGCGCTCATTCCCGGCATGGACGTGTTGTTTCTATTGACCGGAATTCTGCGCGAAATTGAAAGCGAAACCTATGATGTCGTTATCATTGATTGCGCCCCGACTGCCGGAACCTTACACTGGTTGACATTGACCGATACGTCCGGCAACAAAGCCAAACGGATCATTAAGGTTGAACGTTATATTTTGAATTTGGTCCGGCCGATCGGCAAACGCATGAAATCAGTCAAGAATTTTCTGCCGGAGGATGAGCTATTTATAACTATCGGTAAAATGGTTGATGATATCGGCCGGCTCGGAGTATTTCTGCGAAACCATGAAGTGTGTTCCATAAGGCTTGTGCTGAATCCGGATAAAATAGCAATTGCCGAATCCAAGCGGACCTATACTTATTGCGCCCTTTTCGGATTTCCCATCGATGCAATCCTGGTCAACAAACTTTTCCCGGCTGAACTTGAAACAGGCTACTTTCAGAAATGGCGCCATATGCAGCAGGAACAGATGAAGCAACTTCACCAGTCCTTTCTGAATACCAGGATCATTTCAATCAGGCATTATGAAAATGAGCCCATCGGCGCAGCGTGTCTTGAGGAAATGGGAAAAGACATCTATGGGAAACTGGATCCTGCGGCAGTGCTGTCGAATGTAAATACAGTAAAATTCAAAAAACAGGATGGGAGAGTCGTACTGTCGATTGTGCTGCCGAATCTGGATAAAAACGCTATCGATGTCAGCCGTAAAGATAACGACCTGCTGATTACCGCGGAGGGGTATTCGAGAGTCTTCAGTCTGCCGGATACGCTGGCGAAAGTTGAAATCGATCAGGCTGGATATGAAAATAACCGGTTGAATATACGTTTTGCGGCAAAAGGTTAACCCGGTTTTATTGCGTTTAGAGTTGTTGCAGGTTGATTATAGGAATGTAGTTTTATTTTTTAATAAACGTCCATAAAAGACTTACGATGAGATCTGCGACTTGCGTCTATCCTCTGCAGGAAAAGACACCACGTATTTTCGTGATGCATGCACGGCAGCGCGGATCTACGCCTGTGGAGCTATTCATTTAAACGGTTTTGAATCCATCCCATGTTATATTGATTCCCTTAGCCGCGAAGATCGAGTAACTATCGTACTGACTCCTGATGCCGATGACGGCTGGACCATCTCCACGGCGAGTCCTAATCACATCCGAAAATTCACAAAACTCGGCTATCGGCAAAGCCGCTACTTCAGCCTTGGACGGTTACAGGGGCTTCATCATCCCTCGAAACTTGGCCCGCATTTCTCACAAGGATTCTGTGACGCTGTGTACGCTGGTGACGCTTCCGCTGGAAACTTGGGGGATCGATACTCAGATTACTTCATCATGATCCCCTCCGCGACCGATCCGGCCTCTTCTTCGGTAAAGTTGCCATTTATTATGGCTCGTCCACCGGTGATTTCATCTATGATCTTCGGGACCGCCGTGACCCGGCCGTCGATCATTATAGCCACATAACCGGGCAAGTGAAAAAGTTCAATATTATAAGATACTTACAAAATCGGCTAAAAATCAGGTGGCAGGGTATTACAGCATGGTAGGAATTTGTTCAGGGCGTCCTGTTAAGAAATCAGTTGTTAAAAACCCGGCTCTAAATCTCGGATTCTTTACTCCTGTCATGGTTAGAAATAGGAATCCAACGAAGAAAAAGTTAATCTGTCGATGACCTTCTGTTGAGCCTCGTGATTCACCAAGACGTCGAATTCTATGGTGTCTCGATCCTCGATGATCTGAGGAGGGGGGAAAATGGGCGAAGGTAAATTCACCACTTCATAGCCGAGGACATTGCTTATACCGCTGCTTGACATATTCAGCGTTCCGAAGGATATGCTGAATTTGCCGCCATCCAGTGGTTCGATTAAGATCTATCAGTCGTTCAATATGTAATTGCCGGATCCTGCCGAAAAGATACGCAAAAATATTACGTATTCGGATATGTGCAAAGTTATTTGTAGATATTTCTGATTTGTATCTCCGCCAATCTGATTTGAATACCTTTCATTTCCAGAGATAAAAATCAACGTAATCTCTTTTACGTATTGAACACAAATTGATTGGGCCCCTTTACTTTACAATGTGTGGATATTCAGAAGGCGCTGGCCGATCCTGTTGGCGCTTTCGCCAAGCCGGCTAAGGCAATGGAATCTCCGAAGAAACTTCAGAACATATTTCCCTGGATCGCAGCTTTAATCATGGTCGGCATCGTTGTCGGATTAGTCCTCCTGCAACAGAGAGCACCCGAACCTCAGATTATACCTTATGACTACGATCTTCCGGACTGCCAGGAATTAACCTGGTTTGAAGAATTGAAGCAGCGCGTTCCTATGAAGTAAAAATTGCGGTCTTGGTCGGAATCGAGAACGGATTTTGAAATCGATTGACCCGGGGCTCAAGAATGGGAAAGCCGATACCCGCACCGACCTGCGAAAAGAGCAAAAGAAATCCCGATCCGAAGCCCGGTTCCAAATGCCAATTCTTCCCGAAATTATGAATTTGGCGATACGGCCCCGGTCTTTTGCTTTCCCCGATTCGGCTTATGCTGCGGATTCGACACTCTCCCGAATGATTCGCGGATGCTTTGCAGCGATGCGCAAGAGCGCAAGAGCGGGGCCATCCGGCACGCGCCGTCCCTGCTCCCAATTTCTGAGAGTATGAACGCTGATGCCCAAAGCTCGAGCAAACTGCTCCTGCGTGAGTCGAACAAATCTCCTGAGCGCGGCAATATCTTCGCCCGACTCAAACTTGCCTTGAACGAGCCTCTTTCGAAGCTGTGCCGGGATGGCGCTCGCAAATTCCTTTTCGGTGAGTTCCGGGATGTCGTCTCTCATTTCACTCATACCTGCGCTCCATTTGCGCGTGATATCGTTTCGCTTCACGTTTGGTGGCCCGGCGCGCAGAAATGATGCGAATTGCGCCATCGGCACGTTCAGTTCAAACAACCAAAGCCAGTCCGTCTATGATCCGGCCAATCGTGATAAAGCGGTCTTCGAAGCCTGAATGCAAATCGTCGAATATGTCGAGCGCATTGCTGTCCTTGAACGCTGCGCTTGCTTTCTCGAACGATAGGCCATGGTTGCCGATGTTGGCTTTATTCTTTGTATTGTCCCATTCGAACTTCATGAGAATAATATTCCCTGTCAGGCGAGTAAGTCAATGGCTTAGCCCTCGCCAGGTTTGAGAGGTTATTCAATCATTTTGATTGTTTCGTCCGGGACAATGCTATTTCTGAAAAAGACGCAATCGCTTGCCTGGACTTTCAGGAGACATTCCCGAGTTGCAGTAGGGCGGGGCCTTCAGAAAATCTTAACTATAAAAGAAAGAACAATTTCGTTAAAATAGCCCCACATTTTCGGTAATCGTTTTTCATGGCATTGAACAGCCCGTCGACGTAGTGGAGGAATTCCTAATGCATAACCATTTGAACAATACAGCAGACTGAATATTCCTGGAAATTTCTATTGTAAGAGTAGGCCAAACCAGGACTTAGAAAAAGTTCAACATTATAGGGGATTTACAAAAACGAGCAAAAATTTCAATTTCACATATTCCCCGACTCTTTCCTGGATATCCGACCTTCTTCCGAATCCAAATTTAAAAAAATAAATTTTGTTTAGACCCAAACCCGCCCCTGAGTTGTTATATTACCGACAAACGTTTGTCAGCTTACTTTAACAGGATCGTATTCATGGAAGACAAGCTGCTTGTTTACCGAAGCAAGCGGGGCAGTCAGGAAGCTCTTACGCGGATTTACGGCAAGTACAAGAGAAACCTGCTGCTTCTGGCGATGTCGCTTCTCAACGACCGGACGGCCTCGGAGGATGTCGTACACGATGTATTCGTGGCTGTATTTCAGGAATTGGCAATTGCTATCCCACAAAATCATTGACAATCTCTGCTGGAATGGCTGCATATAAAACTGAGTTGGGCGCGATTTAAAAGTGACGGTAGACATCCTTGCGGTGGCCAATACGGATGACGCGAACAATGAGCGTCGCTGTTTGAGGTGAATAGATAATTCTGTAATCACCAACCCGGATCCGATAGTGGTTCTCCTTGCCTCGGATTTTCTTGAACCTCAGCACTTCCGAGAGAGGATCTATGCTCAAAATCTCAAGCGCTTGATCAACCCTTAGCCGCACAGCTTTCGGCAAGGATTGGTATTCCTTATAGGCTGATCTTTGAAAAAGGATTTTATAACGTCCCTTAGGCACGTTTTTGCCACTCAACAGTTTCTTCTAGTTCACGTTCTTCAATAATTTCCTTGTCCATCTCGTCTTCCAACAACTCGACAATTGCGCGTTCTACTAAGTGATTCATCCTTAGACCTCTCTTTTTGCAAAAGCGTTCAAGCAGATCTTTGGTGGGTTTCGTCAATGTTGTTGAGAAATTGACCATTTCAACAGGCTTGTCCATGTTCTAGCCCCCATGTTTTCTATTATGTATCAATTATAAACATGATTGTCAATTAAAGAGCTGTATTTTTCTTGGAAAACTGCAGGCATAAATGAAAGGACATTCTGGCATAAGAAGTTACTTTTCCGAAATGGCTGTGTACCGGGACTTGGAACTTAAATTCAGCAGCAGAATAAAATCTTAAACTTGCCTTATCAGTTACGGAAAAATATGTGTCTTATTTTGAAGACCTAAATTCCAGATGTCGCTGAAGACCTACACCTTTCATTCGGGATCAAAATTATCTGCCAGCCAGATGTCGGACTTACTCTCTCCTACGGAATAAATGATACGAGTGCCGTCCGATGTCATGCTGGAAAAAGATGCTCTTTCAGAGGAAGTATAAAAAACTCTGTTTTGGCTTCCCTGCACCTGCATCATTATAATCCGAGGATCTGTTGGCAAGCTTGCGTAAATCCACTTACCATCCTTTGCCCACATCAAGGGCATTAGTGGCCACTGGTTCAATTGAACCTCAGAGTGATCGTTTAGATCGATAGTCCAAAGACCGGGGGAAGGCGAACGATTCCAAAAAATAACTACCTTCGCACCGTCCGGTGAATAGCGGGCATTAAACGACCAGCCAACCGAGTCGTCTTTTATTAAAGGCTCTTCTTTTTGTGTGATGGGATCAAGAATGTGGAAATTACGATTCCCCGGTCTTTGATAAAGAATCTTTGGACCTGGAGACCAGGAAAGATATCCACTGTTGCTGGCCCTGCTATTGGAAAACTCCTGGGCAAATCCTCCGGCATTATTGACCTTCCAAACCCGAACACTGCCTTCTCCCTCCTGGGTGAAAGCAATTTCCCTTCCGTCCGCAGACCATGCAGAACAAAGCACGTTGTGTTTTGAGAACGTAATCTGGCGCTGAGGCCCACCTGAAGCAGGCATGACGAAAAGGTTTAAAATACCGGTTAGTGGATCCCGCCTGGTAAATACAAGCTGTTTCCCATCGGGTGAAATTTCAGCATTTCTGTATGTCGAAGTGCCTGAGGTCAAGGACTCAGTCATAAATTCAGTTTCAGCATTTCCAGAAGCAGTGGCCAGCCATAGATTGTTAGTGTGTGACAGCCGGGTATAGAGCAAGCTTCTTTTATGACGGGACACGGTGAAGTCAGGTCCGATTTCGATTCCTGAAAGCAGACGAACAGACGATCCTATGGGCAACCCTATTTCGGGTGAAAGACCAATTTTCCACAACTCAGGGGGGTTCGCATCAAGCAGATAATAAATAGCGTTGCCATTAGGTGACCATCGGGCTGAATTCACTCCAATGTTGCTGGAAAAAATCTCTTTCTGGCCATCACCGTTCGGATCTATTGTCCAAATTGTTTGTTTGCCGCTCTCATTGGTGCAAAACAGCAGATGGTTGTTGTTTGGAGACCAGTCGATATCGGTTACCCAATCAAACGTACCAATTAAATCGATGGCTTTTGTTTCGCCGGTTACTACATCGATAAGGAAAATCTTCTTAGGCATTCCGTCATTGTTGCCGGCAATTTGAGAGCCATCCGGTGCCCAGCACAATCTGGAAAAATAGCCCGGATAGTGACGTAATTCTCCACCAAGACGGGGAATAACAAAAACACCTAATACACCTGATTCATTTACTCCATACAGGGCAAGCCTGGAGCCGTCCGGAGACCATCGCGGCATAACTTCTTGCTTTTGAGTCGGTCCAAACCTGAAGACTTCTATCGGCTTCCCACCGGTTAGATCTTGAACCATCACGTTTGATGGATTTCCTGCCACGATATAGGCGACAAATGAGCCATCGGGTGAGATGGCCGGATTGACCGCGTTGCCTACAAAAGTGATCTGACGATGAATCGGCTGTGGCGTCTGTGATGGAGAAACGGGGGAAATTGGCTGCTTAAAAAACCAGATCAGAAGAGTAAGCAACACAAGCAGCGACAGGCCTGAAATCAGCCAGCCTCGCCTTATCCTTGAAAGAGAGGATGTTTCTGGAATTCTGGCCGTAGAGATTTGAACAGAGTCGCTATCACGCTTCAGTCTTTTCAAATCTGCACACAGATCAGAACTGACCTGATAGCGCAGCTCCGTATCTTTTTCCAGCGCCTTGTTGATAATCCGCTCTAATTCCTCCGGCAAATCCGGGTTTATGCGCACCGGAGCCGTGGGCGCTTTGCTGAGAATCGCATTGAATGTATCAGCGGAACTTGTTCCACGAAAGGGCAGGACGCCGGTTGCCATCTCGTAAAGCACTACTCCAAAGGAAAACAGGTCGGTACGGGCGTCTAATGTCTGGGCCCGTGCCTGCTCCGGGGACATATAGGCCACTGTCCCGACAACGATTCCTGGATTAGTCACCAACTGCTCCGTGGTTGCAGCTGTAGAAATATTCGCACCTTCAGATCTTTCCGGCAACAATTTAGCCAAACCGAAGTCGAGTATCTTGACGTGTCCACGCCTGGTCATGAAGATATTAGCCGGTTTTAAATCCCTGTGGATGATTCCTTTCGAGTGGGCTGCATCCAGACCATCGGTGACTTGAATGGCTATATCCAGTATTTCATCCGTTTGTAACGGTTTCCCCGCTATTTGCTGTTTGAGTGTCTTGCCTTCAAGATACTCCATTACGATAAAGTGTCTGCCTTCATGCTCGTCAATCTCATGTATCGTGCAGATATTTGGATGATTCAGCGCTGAAGCGGAACGGGCCTCTCTTTGGAACCGTTCTATCGCGTTAGGATAGTGGGACAGCTCTTCCGGCAGGAATTTCAATGCGACGTGGCGGCCCAGTTTAGTGTCCTCCGCCTTATAGACCATACCCATGCCACCGCTGCCAATCTTTTCAACGATCCTGTAATGCGAAACCGTTTGACCGATCTCGGGCATGCATTCCTCCTGCGAAGGGCGGATCCCCATGCTGGTTCCTGCTCGGTAAATCTTGATAATGCTTGGAGGCTATTATAAGGGATATTGCTTATGTCGGACGTGGAAAACGCATGATTCTTATTTAGCAAGTTTAACCCTGAAGCCCAAGCTTAAGACAGGAAAAGCGCGAAAATGCAATTTTAGGCCGATTTTGTAACTACCGTTCATTATTGAACTTTTTCATATGGATGTGGGCTATACTTCCATTAGGAATTCTATGACCCACCTGCCCGATCCAGCAAAAAATGCCAATCAGTGGATCAGCTACAGCATGAAGTATCTTTGATTCTTTGCAATCTGTTATTGGAGAGCGAAAAGGCTCTATTAATGGCACTAGAGAAGCTGACTTTTTGAAAAACCCTTAAAGTTTACACTTAAAGTCCTGGATTTTTCTGTAAAGCTGAAGCTTTCAGAAGATTTTTGGTCGTGAGTAAATAGTTGAATCTTAAATAGTAACTGGCGGAGGAAGTAGGATTCGAACCCACGAGGAGCTTGCACCCCTAACGGTTTTCAAGACCGCCGCCTTCAACCACTCGGCCATTCCTCCGCGGTCTGAGTAGGAAAATGATACGTGTTTTACAGGAATTTGCAACTCTCGAAAACCGATATCCATCAACCCGGTAAATAAGGATAACTGTTATTAATGCAGATTTGGGCTGAATCCACTTACGGTGGATTCAGCCCAGGGTCTGTTTAAGGCCGCTAAATATCAAATAAATTATTAAATTTCGGTAATATCCGACTCCATCCGGGCAAGGAAAATGGTTATGGAGTTTATTGGCCTATCACAAGGCACTTCAGGCTCTTCTGATCGCGAATAAGCAGCTTGCCGTCGACAAGGGCTATGGGAGACCAGTTTTCGCCCGGCTCTAAAAGCTCTACGCTGGCCAACGGTTTGAAACCGGACGGATCCGGCTCAATAAGATACAACTTTGTATTGCCGTCAACGCTCAGCAGCAGATCGTCGACGAGAATGGATCCACCCTTATTGAAGGACGGATCTTCGCCCGTACTCCACTTAACCCGGCCGTCCATACTCATGCATACCAATCCATCGCTTCGTTCGTTGATTGTGTACTGGGCATAAAAATGGTCTTTATAAAGAATCGGCGGTTGTGTGTGGGTGCCGAAATCGATGTTTTTATACAATTCCGTAACCCCGTAGCTGCCGTCTGCTTTCTTTTCAACCTTAATCATGGCGGCGCCGGCGCTGTATCCGCCCGTGATGAGAATGCGTCCTTCACCGGCATCCACCGCATCCGGAATTGGAATGCCGCATTGCCAGTTTCCGTATGTCCACAAAACTTTCCCGGTTTTCGGGTCGATACCGTAAACCGTGCCGCCGCTGGCGTCGCGGCCCCTCCCCATGGATGCCGTTATCATAACCAGGTGGTCCTCTCCCCCCGGTCTTACTATGGACGGGGTGACATATCCGGCATTGCCGGACAATGCCTCTGATTTCCACTTAAGCTCACCGGTCAGCTTGTCATAGGCGACGACACCCGCCTGGGATGTTTGCGGGGCCACAATAAGCAAATCGCCGTAAATCAAAGGATTCTGGGTAATCCCCCACCTGGGAAGCTGATCGCCTCCGAAATCCTTCCAGATATTCTTATGCCATACGGGCTTATGCGTGCCTGTGTCGATGCAATACAGGTCTCCCAGCGGTCCGCAGGTATAAAC
Organism: Acidobacteriota bacterium; assembly: GCA_016934295.1. Lineage (GTDB taxonomy): Bacteria > Acidobacteriota > UBA6911 > UBA6911 > UBA6911 > UBA6911. The sequence continues at coordinate 3,455 of JAFGTD010000316.1, read as the reverse complement.
ATTATTACCCTCTACAGTGGGCGAGGTTCGCGAGCCCGGATGGTGAAAGCTGGCGGGGGCATCATAGGCGAAGTTCCACAGCTCTTTGCCGCTGGAAAGGTCGAAACATCTCAGATTGTCCCCCACTTTTTCGTCTCTATCGAGCAGGTAAACCTTGCCGCCGCTGACCGCCGGCCCGCCGTAGCCGATGCCGACAGGGACCGTCCAGAGGACCTTGGGTCCTTCCTTCGGCCAGGTTCGCAGGATGCCCTTCTCCGCGGATGTACTGTCCCTTTTGGGCCCAAGATATTGCGGCCAGTCCGCGGCAAAGGCACAGGCCGAGAATAACGAGACGACTGCGGTTATAAGTTTTACCCTGGCTTTCATTGTCAAGCTACCTTTCTACTGAAGCAGTATGCTGTCAAAACTTGTGGATTCTTCACTTTAGATTACAGCCTTCCGTTTGGCGGCCGCCATTACTTTTCAGACTCACCGGCATTTCCGGCAATTGCATAGAGCTGCCGGCTCGTCATGATGTACAGCACTCCATTGGCCGGCACCGGCGTGCCGTAAATCGAGTAGCCCATCCGGACCTCGGAGATCTGCTTCATCTCCTTGCCGGCGGCAAGGACCGCAACATCTCCATCCTCATCGCCCAGGTAGACCTTACCGTCGGCCACCAGGGGAGAGCCCCAAACCGGGGCCATTGTGTCGAAAGTCCAATACGGTTTTCCGGTCCCGGCATCCAGGCAGTGCAGCAATCCATTTATATCTGAGATATAAACCAATCCATCGGCGACCGCTGCCGTCGAAATAGACCGGTTGATTTTGTCGTAGCGCCATACCAGGCCGGATTCCGTTATATCGCCTCGCCCGGCAGGATCCATACAATAAGCGTGCCCGATTCCGATACCGCTGTCGGGATCCTGCCCTACACTCATAAACACCCTGCCTTCGCTGAATACGGGCGTGGCAACTCCGTAGTTGCGCGTTTTGGGCCATTCGGCGTCTTTTGGATTCAAATCGAATTTCCAGAGCTTTTCCCCGGTTCGGGCGTTGAAACCGTAAAGCCAGCCGTCGCCTCCCGCGAAAAATGCCTGTTGCACTCCGTTAACCAGGCCGAGAGCGGGAGAGGACCACTGGCCGTGAAGGATGTTTTCACCCGGGGAATTGTCCTGCCACACCACCTTGCCGCTGTTCTTGTTGACGGCCAGAAAGCTGGGAGCTTGCGGCGCAGGGACTTTCTCGTCGTTGCTGTCACGGCCGTTGGAGGTTCCCAGGAAAATCAGATCCTCGCAAATGACCGGGGATGAATTGGACATGAAAAGCTGAAAAACGCCCAATTCCTTCATCATATCGAGCTTCCAGACGATGTCGCCATGCTCCGGTCCTTCATGGACCTCATCCCGAAACGGACCGTCATTTTCGCCGTCCATGAACCCTTCCGTGTCCAGGCAAACGAGTTCGCCGCGGTTGCTGACATAATAAAGCCGGTTTCCTTCCACCGCAGGGGACGAGCAGACACCCTGATCTTGAAAATCGTTTTCCCATCCGGATTCCAACTTATCCGTAACGGCCTGCCACAGGAATTCTCCGTCGGATTCCCGGAAACACAGGAGCACCCCCCTGTCCCCGGTAATTTCAGGATCCCTGGGATTTTCATTGTTGGTGCCGACGAAAACCTTCCCGCCGGCCACTACCGGGTTTCCGTACGAGGTCAATCCGATCGACGCCTTCCATTTTATATTTTCGCCGCTGTCGACATCCCAGGATTCCGGCAGGTTTTTCATGGAGGAAGTCATATTACGCTGCACCGTGCCGCCCCACATCGGCCAGTCCCGGGACAACAGCGGCAATGAGGCTGAACCGGAGAGCATGAGAAATAAAAGAATGCTCCTGATTTGCATAAATTGCTCCTTCAATAAATTACGGGGCCGATTTTTCACGGTTACATATAATTTGCGGAAGCGGGCGTTGAACTGACAACGGCTTTCAAATCATTTCTCCGGTTACCGGAAAGCATTTCTTTATAAAAGATGTCTTCTTTGCAAATAATACTGATTGCATCTCCACTGCACCAGGCAGGAATCTCCAGTCACTTCAGCCTGCACTCAGCCTAAGCAACAGGTTCGCTTTGCTTTTTCCCGCCGACAATTAATGGCGGTACTTTCCGGCCCCTTTCCGATGATTCGATCAATACCCCGAGCCTTCTGAGCCGTGTTTCGTCCTTCTTTGCGCTCAATCCATATTTCATCGAACACACGGCCGTTCTTCTTTCCGATACCTTTAAAGCAACCGCATTCGGTAAATCCATTTTTTTTGAATTCCATGCTTTTATCTTCCTGTTTTAATATATATTAAAAAGAGCTGATACATGAGGCCTCTCCAGAACTTCAAAAATCTATCAACAAATAACCTCTTTGAAACCGAGAAGATTTTGAAAGAGAGCAACCTGGTAGTTCATTCTTCCATAACCAGAATCGTTCTTATGGGATCGAGGGGGCTGTTGGGTGGGTTTCGCCAGGATTCGGATATTGATTTAGGCTTTATTTTACATCCCGACCTTGAACCGAGGGAAAGCCTGTGCAGAAAAGCCAACGAGCTGTCCCTTTCCCATTGGACAGGCAGTGTTGCATTAGACACTGCCATTGTCTTCGACAAAATGGGTTGTGGACTGCCGTGCTTCGAAAAACAAGAGTATAACCCGGAATTATGCAATTATGGAAAAGACTGTATTGGCTTGTTCAAAATACAAAAAGGGTTTTCCGGATTTGTCCCCGATATCGGACTGGAAGTGAAAAATATTTATCCGATTTTGATTATTTGGGAGAAAGAAGACTGAACTTTAAATAAACCTGAAGAAGTGGAAATGACCGGATTTGTTCTTTTAAGCACAAAAAATCGGGGCCTGTTGTCTCTTTATGGAGTAAAATTGCAGACCGTGCCGGATTCGCATTTACATGCCGGATTTGAGGCTATTATCTACTGCCAAAAACAGGAATCAGGGGTAAACTCGTAGAATCCGCCATGCTTATCCAATTGGACGATACGATGCAGCCGCTCATAGAGGCATTCAACCGGGACAAGTCGAAGTATCGATTTATCACCATCCTTTCGCCGACATGACCCAAATGAGCTCAAGACGGTGCCCGGGCGGTACTGGAAGGCATTCTGAATCCGTTTCCCGAAGCGCCTCTGGAGATGCTGGTTATCTGGATCGCCATGATGAAAGGCGACACCCATGAAGCGGCTCTGAAAGCGGCCTCGAAATTCAATGACAAGCGGGTCCAACATTTCTACGATCCCCTGAAGGCAGCCGGCAGGGCGCTGGCCGGCAGTCTCGGCCGTGACGACAGCATAGCCTGGGATTTTTACCTCTTCTATCCGGTCCGGTCGGCATGGCTGCAACAACCGCCGCCGCCGGAAATTTATATGCACCAGCTGCCGGGCGGCTGGCCGGACCAGAGCCGCCTGTT